>NZ_RAWI01000034.1 GCF_003612125.1 Corallococcus praedator | reverse complement strand
GCGGCAGCCCCTCTCTGGATCTCCGCCCGATTTCCAGGTGTCCACCGGTGGACACCCCGGCAAGAACCCGCCTGCCAGGAACTTTTCTTCTCTGGCGGCGCCGGGCATCCTACCCCGGTATTCCTGGAAAGCATGGGTTAATGACTACCCTGCCCGGGAGTGCGATGTCATTCGCCCTACTTTTTCAGTGATGCTGCGGGTCCTTCTGCACAGAAGCGCTCGGTGCCGTCGGGGGGGAGTGCCACATGCTGCGTCGCTGGACCTTCGCTCAGCGGGTCGGGGCGGGTCTGTCCGTGTGCCTTCTGGCCGGACTCATCCTGCTCGCCACCATGGTGTCCGCGGCCCACACGCTGGCGGCGGGTGACGCCCTCTCCACGCACCGCGACTCCGACCTGCGCACGCTGCTGGTGGCGCTGCTGGGCCTGGGCTGCGTGGCCGCGCTGGGCATGGTGCTCAGAAACGCCCTGGGCCCCATGCACGCGGAGCGGCTGCAGAGTGAACAGCGGTTGCACCTGTTCATGGATGGCGTGTCCGACTACGCGCTGTGCTTCCTGGAGCCGGACGGCAAGGTGTCCTGCTGGAGCACCGGCGCGGAGCGGCTCACCGGCTGGACGTCAGAGGACATCGTGGGCCAGGACGTGGAGTTGCTGCACGTGCCGGACGCGGTGTCCCGCGCCGTGCCCGCCTCCTACCGCGAGCGCGCCGCCCGCGAGCGGCGGTTGCAGTCCGAGGGCTGGCGGATGCGCAAGGACGGCTCGCGCTTCTGGGCGGAGAGCCTGCTCACCGCGCTGTACGACGACGCGGGCCGCCTGCAGGGCTTCGCGGAGGTGACGCGCGACATCACCGAGCGCAAGCGCACCGAGCGCATGCAGGCGCTGCTCGCCGAGGCCGGCCGCGTGCTGCAGCCCCAGGCCGGCGCGGAGGCCCTGGGCGCCGACCTCACCCGCCTGTGCGTGCCGGAGATCGCGGACGCGTGCGTGCTCTACCTCCCGGGCGAGGACGGCCACGTGCGCCCCGGCGCGGTGACGTGCGCGGACGCGGCCACCCAGACGCGGCTGTGGGAGCCCCTCCTGCGCCGCCCCGCGCGCGACGAACCCGGCCCCGCCCGCGTCGTCTACACCGGCCGCGCGGAGCGCTTCGCGGAGGTGGATCCAGAGCGGCTGCCCGCGTCCGTCAACGACAGCACCTACGGCGAGCTGTGGCGCGCGCTGGGCGTGCGCTCCGCCCTGAGCGTGCCGCTCATCGTGGACAACCGCGTGCTGGGCGCGCTGTGCCTCTTGTCCACCCGCCCGCACCGCCACTACGGCGCCGCGGACCAGGCCTTCCTGGAGGAGCTGTCCGCCCGGGCCGCGCTGGCGCTGGACAACGCCCGCCTGCTCGCCGCCACGCAGGGGGCGCTGGAGCTCATCGGCGTCGCGGCGCACGACCTGGGCAACCCGCTGAGCTCGCTCCAACTGCGCCTGCGCCGCCTGCGCCTGCAGTGCGCCCCCGCGAACGCGGAGGACCCCCGCCTGCGCGAAGGGCTGCTGCTGGCCGAGGACGAGACCAAGCGCCTGGGCCGGCTGGTGCACAACCTGCTGGACCTGTCGCGCCTGTCCGGAGGCCGGCTGGAGCTGGAAGCGCGCACCATGGACCTGGCGGAGCTGGCGCGCGAGGTGGTGGCCCGCCACGAGGACCAGGCCACCGCCGCCGGCTGCGCCCTCACCGTCCACGCCCGGGGCGCCGCGTGCGGCCGCTGGGACCGCCAGCGCCTGGACCGCGTCCTCACCAACCTGGTCAGCAACGCCCTCAAGTTCGGCCGGGGCCAGCCCGTGGAGGTGCGCGTGGAGCACGACGCCCACCGGGCCCGGCTCGTCGTGCGCGACCACGGCGCCGGCATCCCCCTGGAAGACCAGCAGCGCCTCTTCGCCCGCTTCGAGCGGGTCACCACCGACAGCCGCGCCCCCGGCTTCGGCCTGGGCCTCTACATCGTCCGGCAGCTCGTGGAGGCCCACGGCGGCACCATCCGCGTCCACAGCTGCCAGGGCGAAGGGGCCGAGTTCATTGTCGAACTCCCGTTCATCCCGGAATCCCCGGCGGATGTCGCCGCCGCGATTCGGGCCTGACCCGTCCGGGTGGGTTGTGCCCCAGGCACCCCTCCCATCCAGTCCCAAACAATCGGGTTCTCCTCTGAGCGGAAATATTCTCAGAAGTTGAATCGATCTGTTCGTTGTGGATATTCTTCGTACGGCTAAAAGTACTCGCTCCCGGTAAAAGCCGGTTTTGAGTCGGACCTCATCCGCCACCGTCCCCCCGACGGAAGGGCTACCGGGTCCCCAGAACGCGACGCTGTGACTGTAAGCGTCCGCAATCAAGCCTTCGAGGAGTCCCCCATGGTCGCAGTTGGAGCTTTCAGGGCGCGGTGTACTCGTACTTCTTCCCGCGTGGGTTCCGCGGGCCGCGCGAGCTTGCTGGCAGCGATGGCGGGCCTGGCGCTGGCGTGCGGCGGACAGGACGCTTCAGGTTCGGAGGACTCCACCTCCCTGGACGGTCAGGTCGCCCCGCTGGAGCTCGCGTCCCAGTCCCAGGCGGTGACGGACGACGACGCCCGCAGGGGCGGCGGCAACGGCGGGTCGGCCCCCGTGGCGCTGGCGCTGGAGGTGGACAACGGCGAGGGCGTGCCCCTGAAGGTGAAGGCCGGGCAGACGTTCTGGGTGAACCAGATCGACCTGCGCGCCTCCATCAACGCGACCGTGGACGAGGGCGTGAACGGCCTGCGCCAGAACAGCGACTTCCTGGCCATCGGGTGGGGCGGTGTGCGCCAGGCGGACGAGGAGTTCGTCGGCCTGTCCAACCCGGACGGGACCTTCACCCGCCGCCGCTTCTACCGCGACGCGGCCTGGATGAAGGCGACCAGCCTCTTCACCGTGGAGCCCGTGGACGCGCGCGGCATCCTCACCGGTCCGCCGGTGCTGCTGAACATCGGCAGCGAGGAGACGCGCCGCACGGAGCGCGACGACTTCTTCATCCGCCGTCTGCGCGCCATTCAGTGGACGCGCGACTGTCGCAGCCTCACGGACTGCTCGGGCGCGAAGGCCTTCGAGGAGGAGGCGCTGGTGGAGGTGCGCAACGCGTACGAGCACGCGAAGAAGCAGACCCTCACCTTCACGTCCAAGACGAAGGGCCTGCGCCTGCGCTGGAGCCTGCGGCCGTTCGCGCCCTACTACATCCCCGTCACGCAGGTGGCGTCGCCCGCGTACGACTACGGGTTCGCCATCGACATCAAGGCGCTGACGGCGCCCCGCAAGGACGGCACGTATGCCCCCGGGTCGGATGTCACCTTCCAGATGACCCTGAAGGACGGGAAGGGCAAGCGGCTGCACCCCGCCGGCAGCCTACCAACCTACAATGAGGTCGCACCGCCGGGTGCTCCCGGTCACCCCGCCGGGATCCAGTACTATCAGGCCTTCTTCGACCCGACCGCCACGTACTACCGCCGCAAGCACCGGGAACGGATGATGATGACGCAGCTCATCGGGCCCGCGCAGGACATCAAGCCCATCCGCACCATCGTCGACCTGGAGGCGTTCCTCGACGACTCCCAGGACGTGCAGACCATCGCCACCCCGGCGCGCGACGGCGTCTACGCGCAGTTCATGACGTTCCCGCCCGCCAACAAGCTCTTCGGCGGCGCCTTCTTCCCCAATGACGGCCGCTGGGACGCGCCCGTGAGCGACACCTGGACCTACCACCTGCCCACGGACGCGAAGCCCGGCACGTACCTGGTCACGGCCAAGAGCCGCCGCGTGTTCCTGGGCGAGGACCTGCCCGCCTCCCGCACCATCGAAATCCAGGTGGGTACCAAGACCCACACCGAGGCCAGGCTGACCACCGGCCCCTGCAACAGCTGCCACAGCCAGGGCGGCGAGCTGAGCAACGTGCTGCACGGAAACGACAACCGCGCCGCGTGCGCGTCGTGCCATGCTCCGCTGGGCTTCGAACTGGAAGGCCCCATCTTCGTGCGCACGCACTTCATCCACTCGCGCTCCAACCGCTTCGACGCGCCCCTGGAGAAGTGCTCCTCCTGCCACCTGGACAAGGAGACCACGCAGCGCACCAGCAAGGCCGCCTGCCTGTCGTGCCACAAGAGCTATCCGGACAGCCACGTGAAGTCCTTCGGCCCCATCGAAAGCATGTATGTCGGTGGCGGTCGCGAATCGTTCCAGCAGTGCACCGGCAGTTGTCACAAGACACACCCGGGCAGCGGCCTCTAGCCGCCCAAGCCCGGTTCGCAAGGGAAGGTCCTCCATGGCCAGCGTGAAGATGCAGACGGCTCGCTCCACCCTCACGGATCCAGTCGCCGCCGCGGAGGACCTCCTACGACAGCTTCACGGCCCCCCGCCGAAGCTGGTCACGCTGTTCGCCTCCCGCCAGCGCGACCAGCGCGCGCTCAACCGCGCGGTGCGGGAGCGGCTGCCCAAGGACACCCGGCTCGTGGGCGCCACCACGGCCGGGGAGCTGGACAACAACGGCATCCACACCAACAGCGTGGTGCTGGGCGCGCTGTCCGGCGACTTCGAGGTGGGCCTGGGCCTGGGCAGCGGCCTCACCGGCGACGCCATCGCCGCGGGCGCCCAGGCCATCAAGCGCGCGTGCGAGGAGCTGGGCGTGCGCCAGCAGGACCTGGACGCGCGCCGGTACGTGGGCCTCGTGATTGACGACGGCTTCCGCTACAAAAAAGAAGAGCTGCTGCTGGGCATCCTGGAGAAGAACCAGACGCTGGTGCTGGTGGGCGGCGGCGCCAGCGACTCGGAGCCGGACCCCTCGCGCCAGTCCGCGCTCATCCACGTGGATGGCGAAGTGGCCGGCGACGGCGTGCTCGTGGCCCTCTTCAAGACGAACGCGCCCTGGGCCGCGCTGCGCTCGCACTGGTACGTGCCCACCGGCCAGCGGCTCACCATCACCAAGGTGGATGAGACGCACACGCGCGCGCTCGAAATCGACGGGCAGCCCGCCGCGAAGCGCTACGCCGAAATCCTGGGCGTCACCCCGGACGAGCTGGAGTTCGGCAAGCCCAAGGGCTTCGCCGTGCGCCCCACCGCGCTGAAGGTGGGCCGCGAGTACTTCATCCGCGCCGCGTGGCGGCCCCTGGAGGACGGCTCCATCCTGTTCGCCAACCTGCTGGAGGAGGGAAGCGAGCTGGATTTGATGAAGGCAGGCGACCTGGCGGGTATGACGCGCGACTTCTTCGCCGAGGAGCTGCCCAGGCGGGTCCAGAACCCCCAGGCCGCCCTCCTGTTCCACTGCAGCGGACGCATGTGGTACGCGAACGCGACCGGTGTGGTGCCCCAGCTCTCCGAAGCGTTGAAGCTCGCACCGTCCGCTGCTGGGATGAACGTGCAGTTCGAGATCTACTCAGGCTTCCACATCAACACCACGCTGACCGTGCTGGCGTTCGGTTCCAACTAGACACATGGCCAACCAACCGTTCGACGTGGCGCTCGCGGAAGCACCGCTGGGGTACACCTTGTCGTTGCTCCTGGTGGGCAGCGAGCGCGAAACGCGCGCCATGCGCGACGCGCTGGAGCGCGAGGACATCCTCTCCATGCTCACGCTGGAGCAGGCGTGCTCGCAGGCGGCGCTGGAGCAGGCCCTGGCGCGGCCCTACGCGCTCGTGCTCGTGGGCACGGAAGTGCCGGGGCTGTCCTGGGAGGCCGTCCACGCGACGTGGCAGCAGCGCGGGCTGTCGCTTTCGTTCGTGGTGAGTTCGCCCGCGTGGAACCCGGCCACGCTGGACACCGCCATGCGGCTGGGGGCGCTCGACTACGTCACCGAGGACCGCTACGGACACCTGCCCTTCGTCGTCGCGCGCGAGCTGCGCCTGCACGCCGAGCGCGCCCAGCACCAGGCGACGGGCGTGGAGCTGAAGCGGACCAACTACCTGCTGAGCAACATCATCGACGCGCTGCCCTTCGTGCTGTTCGTGAAGGACGCCCAGACGCGCCGGCTGGTGGTGGCCAACAAGACGTTCGCGGACGCCTTCAAGGTCACCAAGGAATGGCTGCTGGGGAAGCTGGACCACGACTACTTCCCGCATGACCAGGCGGACTCGTTCGTCGCCATCGACACGGAGATCCTCGAGACCCGGAAGATGAAGACGTTCGAGGAGGTGGCCCGCGCGGACGGCGAGGACCGCATCTTCGCCACGCGCAAGATTCCCCTGCTGGACGAGCACGGCATCGCGCGCTTCGTGATGGGCGTCACCGACGACATCACCGAGCGCAAGCAGAACGAGGCCATGCTGCGCGCCTCCAAGGAGGAGCTGGAGGCCGCGAACCTCCAGTTGGCCGCCAGCCTGGAGGAGATCAAGAAGACGCGCGCGGTGTCCGCCCGGTCGCTGGCCAGCTACCAGCAGCGCGCGCTGCAGATGGAGATCATCCGTCAGCAGAACGAGGACCTGGACCGTCTGGCCCAGGAGCTCTCCGTCGCCAAGCGCAACGAGGAGGAGCGCGCGCGCGAGGCGGAAGGCGCCGTGCGGCTCAAGAGCGAGTTCCTGGCGAACTTCAGCCATGAGATCCGCACCCCGCTCAACGGCATCATCGGCTACTGCGACCTGTTGATGCGCGAGGAGGGCAACCGCCTGACGCCGCACGGCCGGCGCGACCTCAACGTGGTGAAGACGAACGCCAAGACGCTGCTGGCGCTCATCAACGACATCCTGGACCTGTCCAAGATTGAAGCCGGCCGCGTGGAGGTCGTCACCGAACCGGTGGACGTGCAGGAGCTGGCCGACGAGTGCATGGCCACGGTGAAGGAGTACCTGAAGGGCAAGGACGTCGCCCTCACGGTGCACGTGGATCCGGAGGCGCACGAGGTGCGCACGGACGCGCTCAAGCTGCGGCAGATCATGCTCAACCTCCTGAGCAACGCGGCCAAGTTCACCGACACGGGCGAGGTCGCGCTCACGGTGGTGCCCGCGGGTTCGGGGGAGATGCTGATGACGGTGGAGGACACCGGCGTGGGCATCCCCGCGGACCAGCTGCCCTTCATCTTCGAGAAGTTCCGCCAGGTGGACGGCTCCACCACGCGCAAGGTGGGCGGCACGGGGCTGGGGCTCGCCATCGTGCGCGAACTGACGCGCGTGCTGGGCGGCACGGTGGATGTGACGAGCACGCTGGGCCGGGGCTCCACCTTCACCGTGCGGCTGCCGGACGTGCTGGCGACCACGGTGGGCGCCAACAGCCCGCATGCGACGGAGCGGCTGGTCCCCATCCAGGACGTGGCGCAGAAGCTCGCGCCCATGGCGCGGCCGGGCAGCACGGTGCTGGTGGTGGATGATGATCCGCTCATCCAGCAGCTCGTCACCGGACAGCTGGAGCCCGCGGGCTTCAAGGTGGTGACGGCGGATGACGGCATCGCCGCGCTGAAGCTCGCGCGGGAGCTCAAGCCGCAGGCCATCCTGCTGGACATCCACCTGCCCCGGATGGACGGCTGGTCGGTGCTGAGCCAGCTCAAGAGCGAGCCGGGCCTGGCGGGCATCCCGGTCATCCTCGTGTCCGTGGAGGAGCAGCGCGCGCGCGGCTTCAGCCTGGGCGCGTGCGAGTACCTGGTGAAGCCGGTGGAGCCGGAGCGGCTGGTGGAGGTAGTGCAGAAGAGCCTCGCCTCCGCGGGCGCCACGGCCGCCACGGGTGACGTGCTGGTGGTGGACGACGACGCGGCCACGCGCGAGCTGGTCAGCCGCAACCTGCGCCGCGCGGGCTTCTCCACCAACGAGGCGCGCAACGGCGAGGACGCGCTGCTCAAGGCGCGCGTGTCCCCGCCGTCGCTGGTGGTGCTGGACCTGATGATGCCGAACCTGGACGGCTTCGAGGTGCTGCGCCGGCTGCGCGCGGAGAAGCTGTCCGTGCCGGTGGTGGTGCTCACCGGCAAGACGCTCACCGGCGAGGAAGAGACGCTCCTGCGCGACGGCTTCGCCGGCTTCGTGCGCAAGGGCGGCACGGCCCTGGAGGACGTCATCTCCCAGGCCAAGGGCCTGCTCATGTCCCAGCGGGCCGCGAGCGCCGGCAAGCTGCCCCGCGTGCTGTACGTGGAGGACAGCGAGCAGAACCGCGACATCGTCCGCCGCTACCTGGGCGGGCTGTATGACCTCATCGAGGCGGAGGACGGCGAGCAGGGCTTGGAGCGCGCGAAAGCCGACGTGCCGGACCTCATCCTCATGGATTTGTCCCTGCCGAGACTCGACGGCTGGGAAGTCACCCGCAGGCTCCGGGCGTTGCCGGATGGGCAGAATGTGCCCGTCATCGCCGTCACCGCCCACGCGGGGCGCGAATACCAGGACAAGGCCCAGGCGGCCGGCTGCACGGCCTACCTGACCAAGCCCCTGGATCGCGATCAGTTGATCGAGACGATTCGTCAGTACCTAGGGAGAAGCCATGGCTGAACCAAAACCGCGCGTCCTGGTGGTGGACGACGACCCGGACCTGCTCGACCTCGTGCAGCGCTCGCTGAGCGCGTACGGGTTCGAAGTGCAGACCCATACGTCCGCGTTGGGTGTGTCCAACATCGTGCGCGCGTCCGAGCCGGACTTCGTGCTCATCGACGTGAACTTCCCCGCCCTCAAGGGCGACAAGGTCGTGGGGCTGGCGCGCCAGTACGCGCCCCCCGGCACCCGCTTCATCCTCTACTCCGCGTCAGATGAGGCGAAGCTGCGCTCGCTGGCCATCGCCTCCGGCGCGGACGGCTACATCTCCAAGAGCGTGCAGGGCGCCGACCTGGCCCAGAAGCTCAATGCGATGCGCCTGAAGCCCCGGCCGGCCACGCCAGGCCGGAACCCCTCGCCTGTTGAGGGGTAGACAGCACCCTGGGTGCGCCCGACCCCTCGGGCCACCCTGCCTTCCAGTGCGAGAAAAATCTCGGAAAGTGATAACCAAGTAGGGCTGGCATCTTGAACTCTACAGAAAGCCCTGTAAGGTAGTCGCTTCTAGAGTTTTCCGCGCTCACTGTTCCCGCCGAACCGGGGCGCATTCCACCCAGCACTCATACGTTCCTGCACCCCGGAGGGAGCTATGTTCATGTCCACTGATTACAGCCACGCGGAAAAACTGAAGCACGAGCTGACTCAGCCGCTCTTCAACCCGATGCTGAAGAAGTGGGTGGGCAAGGGAGAGCTGGACTACGAGCGCTACCTGCACACGGGGACGCTGCTGGGCCTGCAGTCCGCGGAAGCGGAGCGCGTGTCGCACGACGAGCTGATGTTCCAGATCGTCCACCAGTCCCAGGAGCTGTACCTGAAGCTGGCGTCGCGGGAGATCGTGGAAGTGGTGGCGGAGCTGGACCGGGACGCGCTGTGGGCCGTGGTCGCCCGGCTGGCGCGGGTGCAGCGCATCCTCCAGTGCATCACCTCTGAGATGGCCATCCTGGAGACGATGACGCCGGAGGCGTACCAGGTCATCCGCCGCAGCCTGGGCAACGGCAGCGGGCAGGAGTCGCCGGGCTACAACACGTTCCGGCTGGCGGCCACGGGGCTGGAGTCCGCGATGGAGCGGATGCTGGAGCGGCGGAATGTGACGCTGATGCAGATCTACACGGCCGGGGGGCACGAGGATCTGAAGCACGTCTGCGAGAACCTGGTCACCATGGACGAGGCCTTCCAGGGCTGGCTGTACGCGCACTTCCAGCTGGTGCGCCGCACCATCGGCGTGGACCGTTCGGTGAAGGCGCTGGACGGCCTGCCCACGCAGGTGCTGGCCGGGCGCATGACCCTGCCGCTGTTCCGCGCGCTGTGGGACGTGCGCGTGGAGATGACCAACAGCTGGAAGCGCGAGGGTGGCTACGCGACGGGCGCGGCGCGCGGGACGGATGCGCACGCGGCGCCTCGCGGGGGCGGATGCCCGATGATGCACGCCCACGGCGCGCCGACCGCGATGCACGCCCACGACGCGGCGGCCGCGATGCACGCCCACGGCGCGGCGGCCGCGATGCACGCCCACGGCGCACCGGCCCCGATGCACGCCCACGGCGCGCCGACCGCGTATCCCCATCCCCACGAGCTGAGGAACCAGACGTGAGCGGAGGGGTGCTCCCGGGGGCCCTGCGCGCGGAGTATCCCCTGCTTGAAACCTGCACCTACCTCAACAGCAACTCCACCGGGGCGATGCCCCGGGCCGTGGAGGGCGTGCTCGCGCGGTACTGGACCACGATGCGCACGTGGCGCGACGCCGTCTGGGATGAATGGCTGTCCCAGATGCAGGGCTACGCGGACGCGGTGGCGGGACTCATCAACGCGCCGCCCGCGTCCGTGGCGTTGGACTTGAACCTGAGCGCGCACCTGTCGCGCCTGGGCACCTGCCTGGACTTCAGCGGCGAGCGCCGCCGCGTCGTCGTCACCGACCTGGAGTTCCCCACGGTGCCCTTCATCTGGAAGGGCTTCGCGCGCTACGGAGCGGAGCTGGTGGTGGTGCCGTCGCGCGACGGCCGCGTGGATGAGGCCGCGCTGGAGGCGGCCATCGACGAGCGCACGCGGCTGGTCTGCGTGTCGCACGCCGCGTTCTCCACCGGCGCGCTGCTGGACATCGCGCGCGTGGCGAAGGCGGCGCACGCGGCCGGGGCGCTCATCGCCACGGACGCGTACCAGTCGGTGGGCACGGTGCCCGTGGACGTGCGCGCGCTGGACGTGGACTTCCTCATGGGCGGCGCGCACAAGTGGCTGGGCGGCTCCGAGGCCGCCTTCCTGTATGTGCGTCCGGAGCTGCTGCCCACGCTCCGGCCCGCGAGCACCGGGTGGCTGGCCGGCGCGACGCCGCTGGCCTTCCAGGCCGCGGAGGACTGGGCGCCGGATGCGCGGCGGATGATGGGCGGCACGCCCGCGCCGCTGATGGTGCTGCTGTCGCGGCCGGGGCTGGAGCTCCTGAAGGGCGTGGGCATCACCGCCGTGCGCGAGCACTCGTTGAAGCTCACGTCGCGGGTGATGGCCCGCGCGGATGAAGCGGGCCTGCGCGTGGTGACGCCGCGCGAGCCGCACCAGCGCGGCGGCATCGTGGCGCTGAGCTTCCCCGGCGACGTGAGCGTGATGCAGCGGCTGGTGGCGCGCGGCTTCATCTGCAGCCACCGGGGCTTCCTGCGCGTCGCGCCGCACTTCTACAATACGCTGGAAGAAGTGGACGGTTTCATGGACGCGCTCCTCCAAGAGCAGCGCAAGGAGGCCGCATGAGCGCGGCGCTGTCATCCTCCCCTTCCGCCCTTCCCCCGCGCGAGCCCACGTCGCCGCGTGCCCTGCTGCACCTGCTGTTCAACGGCGCGCGCGCGCTGGACGTGGTGGAGACGGCGCTGGGGCTGGGGCTCCTGGACGAACTGGAGCCCGGGCCGGTGACGCTGGGGACGCTGGCCACGCGGCACGGCTTCGTGCCGCAGCGGCTGTACAAGTTCCTCGACTGCCTGGAGAGCCTGGGGCTCGTGCAGCGCGAACAGCCCACCGACGCGCTGGAGGACACGCGCTACCGGGGCGTGGCAGGGCTGCGCGCGGCGGCGGAGGCGGTGCTGGGGCCTCGCGCGCTGGAGCGCGACCGGGAGAAGTACGACTGGAAGGCGCTGCATGGCCGGCTTCCGGAGGTGCTGCGCGGACAGCACTCCATGTCCGCCGCCTCCTTCGACTGGCCTCCGCGCACGCCCGAACAGGTGGAGGGCTTCGAGGCCAGCATGGCCGCGGGCCTGGGCCCCATCCTGGAGACGTTCCGCGCGCACGCGGGCGCGCTGTGGCCTTCCGGGGCGCGGCTGCTCGACGTGGGCGGCGGTGACGGGACGCTCGCGGAGCACCTGCTGCGCGAACACGCGGCGCTCTCCGTGGACGTCTACAACCTGCCCGCCACCGAGGCGCTCGTCACGCGCACGCGCGAGCGCGCGGGGCTGCCGCAAGAGCGCCTGGGCTTCGTGGGCGGGGACTTCCTGCGCGAGCCGCTGCCGCAGGGCTACGACGCGCTGTCGTTCGTGCGCGTGCTCCACGACTGGCCCGCGGAGGTGGCGCGTCAGTTGATGCAGGCCGCCTTCGCCGCGCTGCCCTCCGGGGGCCGCGTGCTCATCTGCGAGGAGTTCCGCACGCCGGAGCGACTGGCGGCGCAGTTCTTCTGGTCCTACTTCCTCATCGGCGTGGACGCGTGCTCCAGCCGGCTGCGCGAGGTGGAGTTCTACCTGGACGCGCTCACCGCCGCGGGCTTCCGCGACGCGCACGTGCGGCCCGGCCCCTTCGAGCTCGTGGTGGCCACGAAGCCCTGAAATCCGACAGCGGCCCCACCCTCCGGGGTGGGTCGTTTCCTCGGGGCCTCCTCCCTCCCTACAATGCGGTGTCGGACGGCGGACAACCTGGACCTTCCGACAGGTCACAGCGGCCGGGCGGGTGCTCAACTTGCCCTCAGTCGCAGGTCAGCCAAACGCAGACGGGAGGAGCCTGTATGACAGGTCCCCGGTCACGAACGGGGTTGAGGGCAGCACGGCAGGACCACGGGTCGTCGGAGCAGCAGCGGGAAGCCCCCGCGGCACGTGGCGCGGGAACACCGGCGGCGCGCACGCACCTGGAGCGCGAGGTGATGGTGCCGGTGGATGACGCCGTCCTCCTGCGGGGGCGGTTGGCGGTGCCCGCGGGCGCTCGGGGCGTGGTGGTGCTGGCGCGAGGCAGCGACAGCAGCCGCCAGAGTCCCCGGCTCGCGCAGACCTCGCGCCTGTTCCAGGCGATGGGACTGGGCACCCTGCTGTTGGACCTGCTCACCAGCGAGGAGATGGAGGAGCGCCGCACGCGACAGCTGCGCTTCAACATGGGCCTGTTGGGCCTGCGCATGGCGGGCGCGGCGCGGTGGCTGCAACGCGAACCCCACACCACCGGCCTGAGCGTGGGCTACTTCGGCGCGCACACCGGCGCGGGCGCGGCGCTGTCCGCCGCGGCCAACCGTCCGGAGCTGGTGGGCGCCGTCGTCTCCCGGGGCGGCCGGCCCGACCTGGCCGGCGCGGTGCTCCCCAGGGTGCGGGCGCCCACGCTGCTGCTGGTGGGCGGCGCGGACACGCTGGGCCTGGACATCAACCGCCGGGCCTACGCCGACCTCCAGGCCCAGAAGCACATGGAGATCATCCCGGGCGCGACCCACCACTTCCAGGAGGACGCGGAGCTGGAGCGGGTGGCCGAGCTCGCCGGGGAATGGTTCCTCCAACACCTGGGCCAGCCCCGGCACGACGCGGAGACGGACCCCGCGCTGGCGCCCTGAAGCAGCCCGGCTTCATCGCTTCATGCCAGGGTCCCCCGTGCCAGCCACGGGGGACTCCCGGTGTCTGTCATTGCCACAGCACGGGACGGTCCACGCAGAGGGCATTCGCGTGGGCGCGGCGTCCATCGCCGAGCGCCCGGCCGCACTCCGCGTCATCCCTGGGAGTGCTGGCGGCCGGCCAGGCGCTGGCTGCGTTGGCGCAACCTGGAGACGACGTCCTGGGTGGACATCGGGAGTCCTCGTGGGAGGCGATCCACGAGAAGTGAACGATGACCTGCACGAACGGCCCGACCCTCCAGGTACAGGGGCCCCATCCAGGATGAAACATTCCAGAAAATTCCAGGGACGCTGGTCAGGCGGGAGACGCTTGGGCGATACTCCGGGGGTGCCTGACGCGCTGGTCTCTGGGGCGGCGTGATCGGGACACCCCAACTGTCGGTTCCAGGGGGAGCCACCATGTCGTCGGAGTCCAAGATTCGCGTCCTCATCGTGGACGATGACCCGGACCAGCTCGCGCTGGCCGAGCGGACGCTGTCTTCCTACAACTTCGAGGTGCGCACGCACCGCTCGTCGTTGGGGGTCTCCAACCTGGTGCGCACCACCGCGCCGGACCTGGTGCTCCTGGACGTGAACATCCCGGCGCTCAGCGGCGACAAGGTGCTGGCGCTGGCCCGGCAGCAGGCCCCGGAACACACGCGCTTCGTCCTCTACTCCGCCTCCGACGAGGCCAAGCTGCGCGCCCTGGCGCTGGCGGCGGGCGCGGACGGCTACCTGTCCAAGAGCACGCAGGGCGCGGACCTGGCGCGCAAGCTGGAGCGGCTGCACAAGCGCCCGCGCGCCGCCGAGGCCCCCGCGAAGTAGCGCCGTCCCCGCGCGCCCTCACGCCTCCACGAGGGCGCCGACCTCCAGGAACACCTGCCGGAAGTCGCCGTGCGCGCCCAGCAGGCGCAGGTTCTGCGCGAGCCCGCCGGTGGCGCGAAAGAACATCATCGCCTCCGGGGGCGGCTTGATGCGCAGGAAGCGCGCGGCGTTGCGCGTGAAGTGGTTGCGCAGGTCGCGGTTGATGTCGCAGGTGCCGTAGTCATACGGCGACGCGCGCATGGGCCGCCCGGCGATGTGCAGCACCTCGCGCAGGAGCGCCTCCGCCTCCGGCTCCGGCAACTCCACCGTGAAGCCGACCTCCCGGCACAGGGCCAGGACGTCCAGCGTCTCCAGTCGCAGCGCCTGGTGGAACATGCGGCGGTTGGAGGCGACGAAGCCCGGGCTGAAGCGCTTGATGGAGCCGAAGTCCAAGAGGCCCATGCGCCCGTCCGGCATCACCATGAAGTTGCCCGGGTGCGGATCCGCGTGGATCTCCCCCGCGTCCAGGAAGGGCCCGTAGGTGGCGCGGATGAGCTGGCGCGCGACGCGGAAGCGCGCGGCGTTGTCCGGGGACGTCGGCACCCAGTCCTTGAGCGTCTGGCCTTCCAGGAACTCCAGCGTGAGGACGCGCCGGGCGCTCCGGTCCACGATGACCTGCGGCACGTACAGGTCCGGCAGCTTCGCCACGCTCTGGGCGAAGCCCGCGGCGAGCATCGCCTCGCGGCGGTAGTCCAGCTCCAGCATGAGTTCGTCGCGGAACTCCTGGAAGTACGCGGTGCCGTCCATCATCCGCGACGTCTTGGACACCGTCTTCACGACCAGGCCCAGGTTGTCCATGTCGTGGACCATGGACGCGTCGATGCCCGGGTACTGCACCTTCACCGCCACCGCGCGGCCGTCGTGCAGCACCGCCTTGTGCACCTGCCCCAGCGACGCGGCGGCCAGCGCCTCACGGGAGAACTCGCGGAACAGCTCCTCCGGCGGCGCGCCCAGCTCCTCCTTCACCACGCGCGACACCTGCGCGTAGGACATGGCGGGCGCCTGGTTCTGCAGCTTCGCCAGCATCTGCCGCACTTCGGGCGTGAGCAGGTCCTGGTCCATGGAGAGCGCCTGGCCCAGCTTCATGGCCGCGCCCTTCATCTCCCCCAGCGTGGCCACCAGCTTCTCCGCGGTGCCCAGGCTGAGCAGCTCAGACGGGCTAGAGCCCGCGAGGTGTTTGGCGCCCGTCTTGAGCACCTCCGAGCCCACGTGCATGGAGAGGCCCGCCAGCTTGCGCAGGCGGTTGAACCGCCCCTGGGGCGGAAGCTTGTCGTCGGGTTCGGAAGCCATGGAAGAGGAGAGGATTAACGAGGACTCCCCTCCCATACGCAAGGCGACCCCACTCCAGATGCGGGGCCGGCCCCCCTACCGGGGAGCAGCCGAGCCCTGGACCCGGGCCCGGAGGAAGCGCCAGCGCTTGAGGCCCTCCAGGTCCAGGGGGTCCGCGCGGACGGCCTGTTCGTAGGCGGCGAGCGCCTCTTCCAGCCGGCCCACCGACGCCAGCGCATCCCCGGACAGCCGGTGCACGGCGGCGCGGCCCTCGCGGCCGGTGTTGCCCGCGAGGAAGCGGCGGCGGCACTGCTCCAGCATCGTGGCGGTGAGGCCCGCGGCGAGGCACCGCTCGATGCCCTCCACGTTGCCCAGCGTCGCGTCGTACTCCACGCGGCGCTCCACGTGTCCCAGCGTGTGCAGGGCCCCAGCGACGCGCTCCAGGGCGCGCTCCACCTGGGCGCGCTGGGCGTCCGACAGCGGGCGGGCCTTGAGCAGCTCCAGGGCCCCGCGCGCGCGCTGGGCGGCGGTGCGCACCGACTCCAGGGTGGCGTCGCGCGGCAGCTCCAGCACCGCGTACGGGTCCCCGGCGAGCCGGCGACGGAAGGCCTGGAGGACGGTTTCCGCCTGGGTGTCCTCCGGCGTGGGCAGGGCAGCGGCCGCCCCGGCCTGCGCGGACAGGGGGCGCGTGGCGTGGCGCAGCTGGGCGAGCGAGGCCTGGAAGCCGGGGCCGCTGTCGCGCAGCTGCACGCCGAAGCCCGGGGACATGTGCCACGCCTGGGCCTGTTCGGCCGTCACGTGGCGCACCACCTGCGCGGTGCAGGGCAGCTCGCCGCCGGGCAGCCGGAGCAGCAGCGACACGTCCGACAGGAGCGCGGGAGGCGGGGAGGCCAGCGGGAAGAAGAGGCCGGTGCGGCCCACCCACTCGCCCTGGAGCTCCAGGGAGGCCTGCGCGCCCGTGCCGCGCAGGAGCGCGGACAGCTTCGGCACCTGCGGCGCGGGCGGCGGGGCGAGCGAGGCCTCCAGGGCGGCCTTCAGCTCCGCGGCGGAGGCGAAGCGGTGCTCGGGGCGCTTGGCCAGGGCGCGCAGCAGCACCTTGGAGAGGGCCTGCGGCACGGCGGCGCACACCTCGTGCGGCGGCACCGGCTCCTTCTGCAGGTGGCCGACGAGGATCTCCGCCGCAGTGCGGCCGAAGAAGGGCACCTGACCGGTGAGCAGCAGGTAGGCCAGCACGCCCGCCGCGTAGATGTCGCTGCGGGCATCCACCAGCCCGTCGCCGCACTGCTCGGGGGCCATGAACTCCGGCGTGCCCAGCAGGACGCCCACTTCCGTGGTCATCTCACCAGCGGGCCGGGACAGCAGCTTGGCGATGCCGAAGTCGAGCAGCTTCACGCGGTGCCGGCCACCGGGGCCAGGCACGAGGAAGACGTTCGCGGGCTTGAGGTCGCGGTGGACGATGCCGTGCGCGTGCGCGGCGCCCAGCGCGTCACACACCTGCGTCATCAGGTCCACCACCAGCGCCGGGGCCATGGGGCCGCGCGCGAACTGGGCCAGGCTGTCCCCCTCCAGGTACTCCATCACCAAGTACGGGCGACCGTCGCGCGAGTCCAGGTCGTAGAGCGTGACGACGTTCTCGTGCTGCACCAGCGTGAGCGTGCGCGCTTCGGACAGGAAGCGCGCGACCAGCTCCGGCGCCTGCGCCAGGTGCGCGTGCAGCACCTTGATGGCCACGCGCTTCTGGATGAGCGTGTGCTCCGCGAGGAACACCGTGCCCATGCCGCCGCGCCCCAGCTCGCGCACCACGCGGAAGCGGCCGAACTCCTGGCCCACCAGCGACGGGACGATGGGCGTGGGCGACGACAGGGGCGAAGGCGTCAGGGGCAGCGCCGCGACCGGTCCCGGAGGAGGCGTGCCCGCGTAGAGCAGGGTGCCACCGGTGTCGAGCCCCCGCATCAGCGTGGGACACGCCTCCGCGTCGGAGTGGGGCTGACCACAGGAACAGGTGAAGGACGACGAAGCGAGCACGGAGGGGGACCGGGACCTGCCGAAGCGAAGCGGGGGTTGGGACAGCGTCAGGAGCGGATGCCAGCGGTGTGCCAGGACCCGGGATTTTCAGGGTTGCGCGGACGGTCGCGCCAAACGGTTGATCCGCTTCGCTTTTCCGACACTCCTTCGCGACCCGTGTTCCAGCGCATCCGGAGACACCCTTCGGTTTCGGGGAGTTTTTACAGCCCCGGGACGGGATAATTTTCCGCCCTGCTACTCAATACGTTCAGTCCGCCCAACCTTGACCGACTTCCGCCTTCACGCCCCTTCAACGTCGCCACCGCGACGCGCAGTCCCACACGATGACAGGCGTGCGTGCGGGTTTCCAGTGTTCATCAACATCACCAACGAGAGCGGAAAACACCTCGTTCACTCGCGAAGAAAGCCGTGTTCGCGCGGCTCCCGGTGGACGCGTGGAAGCCGCTGACGCCGTGCGAGGGGCGCGCGGATCCGCGACCTGTTCGAGGCACGACAAAGCCCGCAGGAATGAAGAGTCTTCCGTGGATGCCGGGGGCTCCCGGGCTTCGGACCGACCAGGACCGACGGTGCCCCGCCATGCCTTGAAACATTTGTCTGCGATTGGGATGGACCCCTGCCGGGGCCTTGATTCGGGAATCAATCTGCTCATACCGTGAGTGCGCCTCTATCTAATCTTAGAGGTCTTCCCCTCTTCTCAAGGCTTCCCCCACTTGAGGTGTCCCATGTCGCAGCGTGTTCCATCGCGGGTCCTCCCGCTGCCGTTCCTCCTGCTGGCCTTGCTCGCGCCGTTCGCGGGCGTCGCGCTTCCCGTCCAGGCCACGGCCGCGCGTGCCGTCGTGGCCGCGGTGCCGACCACCGGCTTCAAGTTCGTGGACATCACCGCGGGCGACGGCACCGTGCTCAAGGCCAACTACATCGCGCCGACGACGCCGGGGCCGCACCCGGCCATCGTCTTCATCTCCAGCTGGGGGCTCAATGACCTGGAGTACCTGGCCCAGGCGAGCGCGCTGGCGCAGCGGGGCTACGTGGCGCTGTCCTATACGCCGCGAGGCTTCTGGGCCTCGGGGGGTGGCATCGACACGGCAGGCCCCGCGGACATCGCGGACACGTCGCGCATCATCGACTGGCTGCTCGCGAATACGTCCGCGGACGGCTCGCGCATCGGCCTCGCGGGGGTCTCGTATGGCGCTGGCATCTCGCTCATCGCGTCCGGGTTCGACCCGCGCGTGAAGGCCGTGGCCGCGCTGTCCGGCTGGACGGACCTGGTGGCCTCGCTGTTCGGCGGGGAGACCCGGCGACCGCAGGCGGTGGGCCTGCTGGACTTCACGTCGCGCCTGCTGGGCAGGCCTGGCCCGGAGCTGCGCACGACCATCGACAACTACTACGCCAACCGCGACATCGCGGGCATCAAGGCCTGGGGCCGGGTGCGCTCCGCGAGCACCTACCTGTCCCGCATCAACGCGAACGCGCCCGCCATCCTCATCGCCAACGCCTATGGCGACAGCCTCTTTCCGCCCAACCAGCTGGTGGAGTTCTACGGCCAGCTCACGGGGCCCAAGCGCCTGGAGCTCGCGCCGGGTGACCACGCCGTCGTGGAGGCCACCGGCCTGTTCGGGCTTCCCAACCACGTCTGGAGCAGCGTCACGCGCTGGATGGACGCGCACGTCGCGGGCGTGGACCCCAGCATCACCCACGAGGCGCCCATCGTGCTGCGCACGTACAACGGCGCGGTGGAGGGCTACGCGTCATGGGCCGCTGTCGCCTCCAGCACGCAGCGCTACGGACTGGGCGCCATCCGCCTGCTGGATGGCGCCGGCACGCTGGGTGGCACGCCCTCTTCCAGCGCCGCGAGGACCGTCTGGGCGTTCGACACCACCGCCGACGCGGGCGTGGCGCTCTTGACCAACGGGCTCCAGGCGCTGACCGGCATTCCGCCCATCGTCTGGCTGCCGGGCATCAACCGCCTCAACGCGGGCGTCTGGACGTCGGCCCTTTCAACCCGGTCCATCGCCATCCGTGGCTCGGCCACCCTGCGCCTGCGCATCACGCCGTCCGCCTCTTCCGGGACCGTGGTCGCGTACCTGTATGACGTCACCGGCGACTTCGGTGGCCTCATCACCCACGTGCCGCTCACCTGGACCGGCGCCACGCCCGGCACCCCCGTGGACCTGGACCTGAAGTTCCCCGCCACGGCCTATGACGTCGCGGCGTTGCACCAGCTCGCGCTCGTCGTGGACACCCAGGACCCGCTCTACCTGGGCGCCAACAACGTCGGAGCACAGCTGTCGCTCCGCGGCCCGTCCTGGCTGGACCTGCCGCTGCGCTGATGGGAGTCCCGTGCCGGCGCGCGCCGGTGCTGAAACCGCGCGCGTCGGCCTCCGGGCTTGGGCGAAGACACGGCGGATGGTTGCGTCTTGAAGGGTAGTCGTCCCGACCGTGTCCGGAGGCTTGGCGCTTGGGCCCCGCGCCAGGGACAGTCCTGGCGCCACCTTCCCAAGGAAACAGGAACGCCATGAAGCCATCCTTCCGAACCGCTGCGTTGCTGGCATCCACCGTCTTCTCGCTGGCGGGCTCCGGCTGCGCCGCTGTCCGCCAGCAGGTCGCTCAGGAAGACACCGCGCGCGACCACGTGTACCGCAAGCCCCTCGCGGAGGTCTGGCCCGAGGCCCTCGCGCTGATCAAGGACGAGGGCTTCTCCATCAAGCCCCTCGATGAGCGCTCCCGCGAAGGCTTCATCGCGCGGACCGAGTGGCTCCTCATCGGCACCCCCACGTCCCTGGGCACCACCTGGGCGCGCTACTCCGTGACGGGCGTCGAGCGCGTCCCCGGCCAGAGCACCGTCCACTTCCAGCGCGATGAGCGCACGCAGACGCGCGAGGCCGACGGCCGCAACGTGTACAAGAACGACGTCATCCAGAACGCGGGGCTGTACCCGACGACCCGCGACACCGACCTGGAGTGGGAGCTCATCCAGAAGGTGGAGTCCGCCACGGTCGCCGCGAAGTAGGACCCACTCCCTCCACGCTCCGCCCTGAAGGATCAGAAGGTGTACCGGACCCCGATTCGCACCTGCCGGGGAAGCGGGTACCGCAAGGGCGCTCCCGCGACATCCAGACGGGTCTCCGCCTGGCCATTGAGCAGGTTGAAGACATCCAGGCTGAAGGAGGCATTGGCCACGCGGTCGACGCGGTAGCGCACGTCCACATGGACATTGACGGTGTGGCTCCACGGCAGGCGCTCGGCCACACCGTCGACGGGGGTACCGGAGCCTCCGAGATAGGACAGGCCCAGGACCGACTTCAGGCGGTGGGAGTGTTTGAACTCCCGGGAGCCGAACGCCTTGAGGATGTGGGTACGGTCCGCCGGCAGCAGGGCGTCCGGCTCACGGGCCTCGGTGTCGGTGACGAGCCGGGGCACGCCCCGCGCATCCGACAGCAGCATCAGTCCCGCGTCGTTGCCGCGCAGCCGCGACCACGTGTAGCTGACCTGGGCCTGCCAGCCGAAGCGGAGCGTGCGTCGCCACTCCAGCATCACCGCCTCGTAGGTGCGCCGCGCCTCCGGCAGGTCCGCCCCCAGGCCCGTCCCTGGATTGACGAGGACGAGGCCGCCGTCGTCGCGGTTCAACGACCGGAGGCCCGTCTCCAGTCGGCGGTGCGTATAGGTCGCGCCCAGCGTGTCCTCGCTCATGAGGGGCAGCTCCACGCCCGCGAGGAACTCCGTGGAGGACGGCGCCACGAGCCCCGGCGCCAGCGACACACGGGAGGACGGGGGCGTGAGCAGGCCCAGCAGGACCGGCCCCTGGACCTTCGCGACGTGAGCGAAGAACCGCGAGAAGGTCCTGCCAGACGGGTCCAGGACCACGCCCAGGCGCGGGGAGAAGGGGCGCCCGAGCCGAAGCGCGGGCCCGCCGTCCGTGTCCCTCAACCACTGCACGTCGTAGCGAACCCCTCCATTGACCGCGAACCAGTCGCGCACGTCCCAGAAGTCCTGCACGAAGACCCCGACCTGCTGGCTGGTCGCGCTCGCTCCGAGGGGCGCATCACGCAGGAACTCCGCGTCGGCCCCCGCGCGGAAGACATGCGCGCCCAGGGCCTTGAGCCGGTACGTGGTGCGGGCATTGGCCTGGAGGCGCTCCCGTTCATGAGGGAAGGCCGCGTCGGAGCCCTGCTGTCGCAGCCAGCCCACCCGTGCATCCACCTGCACGGGGCCCGGGTACCCTGAATACCCCAGCGCCATCAGCGTGGTGGTGCTGTCGGATCCGCTTCCCGTCCAGGCATCCCCCACGGGGGGACTGGCGCCTCTCAGGGAAGCAGGCGTGGTGACCCAGGACAGCGACAGGACATGGGCCAGGCTGGGCGAATACGTCAGCTTCGCCAGGGCCTGGACGCTGCGCTGGTCGGTGAAGCGTGAGGGTTCGCCCTGCTGCGCGGACCGGGGCGTCGCCACGCGGCTGAGTGCCGGGGTGACGCCCGCGAAGAAGGACAAACGCTCCGGGATGAGCGGTCCACCGACGGTGGCCCCGAAGTCCCCCAGGTGCTGGAGCGTGCCCGTGTCGGACGCGCGCGGGCCCTCCAACACACCCGGCGCCCAGGAGCCGAAGACGGAGCCATGGAGGGATTTGGCGGCTTCGAGGGCGTCGTCGTATTCGACGGTGTCGAGGGTCGCGAGGTCCACGAGGGGAGTGGCGTCCGTGGGGAGCGTCGCCTCGATGAGGCCACCGGAGACGCGGCCCATCTCCGGAGCGTATCCCCCCGTCGTCAGGAGGAAGGACCCGAGCAGCTCCGTGCTGAGCGGAAGGGCATTGGTTCCGAACGAGGGATCGCTGGTGGAGATCCCCTCCAGGACATGGCGATTCTCGAAGGCGGAGGCGCCATGGAAGGAGATGCCCGCTCCTGAGGCGTCCGTGCGCCCCCCCGCCGCGAGCGCGAGGAGTCCGTCGAGCGAGCGCACCGCGCCCTGCACCGGCGTGGACCGTCCCACCGCGAAGCCCCCGAGGTACGAAGGCGTGAGCGACCAGTCCGTCCTCGACCTGTTCACATCCCGGTCGCGCCCCCCAAAGCAGATCATGGTGCCGGACTCCTCCACCAGCGCCGCGTCGACGCGAAGGGTGACTCCGTCCCGCAGCAGGACGTCCTCCTTCCGGAGAACCCAGTAGCGGTGCTGTGACCTGTCCTGCTCCGTGGAGAACAGGAGCGAGTAGGTCCCCGGAGGAAGCTGGGCGAAGTGGAATCTGCCCTGCGCATCCGTCCGCGCGAACCGGGACACGTCCTGGGAAGGCGAGTGGGCCCAGACCTGGACGTCCTTGAGCGGAGCTTCCTCCCAGACGTCCACCGCGGTGCCGACGATGTCACTGCTCGCTCGAGCCCCGCTCCCGCAGGCCAGCAAGGCCGCCAGTGCAGCCCTGGCGACCCAGGTCATCCCACTCCCATCCACGCTTGCGTCCCTCGGCCCCAGGCAGGCTCTGCGGGCGCCCGTCTGCGCATCCTCGCAGATCATTAACAGACATTAACAGGCCGCGCCCCTCGCATAACGCGGAGCGTCACGTGCCTATCGTCGGTTCGTCTTCAAAACCCACCGCAGGACAGGAGTCGCGCGAATGTCGACGGTCTACGAAGCACCGGGTCAGAAGGGCAGCAAGGTCCAGTTCCAGAGCCGCTATGGCAACTACATTGGCGGGAAGTTCGTGCCCCCGGTGAAGGGCCAGTACTTCGAGAACATCAGCCCCGTGAACGGGCGCCCCTTCTGCGAGGTCCCGCGCTCCACCGCGGAGGACATCGAGAACGCGCTGGACGCAGCGCACGCGGCCAAGGATGCGTGGGGCAAGACGCCCGCCGCCGAGCGCGCGAACATCCTCAATCAGATCGCCGACCGCATGCAGCAGAACCTGGAGATGCTGGCCGTCTCCGAGTCCTGGGACAACGGCAAGCCCATCCGTGAGTGTCTGGCCGCCGACCTGCCGCTCGCCATCGACCACTTCCGCTACTTCGCCGGTTGTATCCGCGCGCAGGAGGGGTCGCTCAGCCAGTTGGATGACAACACGGTCGCCTACCACTTCAACGAGCCGCTCGGCGTCGTGGGGCAGATCATCCCGTGGAACTTCCCGCTGCTGATGGCCGCGTGGAAGATGGCGCCCGCGCTCGCGGCCGGCAACTGCATCGTCCTCAAGCCCGCGGAGCAGACGCCCGTCACCATCCTGAAGTTCGTGGAGCTGGTGGGCGACCTGCTGCCCCCCGGCGTGCTCAACATCGTGAACGGCTTCGGCATCGAGGCCGGCAAGCCGCTCGCGAGCAACAAGCGCATCGCGAAGATCGCCTTCACGGGTGAGACGACCACGGGTCGCCTCATCATGCAGTACGCCTCCGAGAACCTCATCCCGGTGACGCTGGAGCTGGGCGGCAAGTCCCCCAACATCTTCTTCGAGGACGTCTTCGCCAAGGACGACGACTTCGCCCAGAAGGCGCTGGAGGGCTTCGCCATGTTCGCCCTCAACCAGGGCGAGGTCTGCACGTGCCCGTCGCGCTCGCTCGTCGCGGAGCGCTTCTACGACGAGTTCATGCAGAAGGCCGTGGAGCGCACGAAGCGCATCGTGCAGGGCAACCCGCTGGACACCGCGACGCAGATCGGCGCCCAGGCGAGCAATGATCAGCTGGAGAAGATCCTCTCCTACCTGGACATCGGCAGGAAGGAGGGCGCGAAGGTGCTCACCGGTGGCGGCCGCAAGGCGCTGCCCGGCGCGCTGGCGGAGGGCTTCTACGTGGAGCCCACCATCTTCGAGGGCAATAATAAAATGCGCGTGTTCCAGGAGGAGATCTTCGGCCCCGTCGTCGCGGTGGCGAAGTTCAAGGACGCAGCCGACGCGCTCGCGCAGGCCAACGAGTCGCTCTACGGCCTGGGCGCCGGCGTGTGGACGCGCGACACCAACACCGCCTACCGCATGGGCCGGGGCATCCAGGCCGGCCGCGTCTGGGTGAACTGCTACCACCTGTACCCCGCGCACGCGGCGTTCGGCGGCTACAAGCAGTCCGGCATCGGCCGCGAGAACCACAAGATGATGCTCAATCACTACCAGCAGACGAAGAACATGCTCGTCAGCTACGACGCCAAGCCCATGGGCTTCTTCTAGGGATGCCTGTTCCGCGCGTTGAAGTGACGCCGGCCGCCGAGGCCCTGCTCCACAAGATGCAGGGCCTCCACGGTCCGCTGCTCTTCCATCAGTCCGGCGGCTGCTGCGACGGCAGCGCGCCCATGTGCTTCCCGCGCGGCGACTTCCGCGTGGGCCAGGAGGACGTGTACCTGGGTGCGGTGGTCGGCACGCCCTTCTACATGTCCGGGTCGCAGTTCGAGTACTGGCGCCACACCCACCTCACCGTGGACGTGGTGCCCGGTCGCGGCAGTGGCTTCTCCGTCGAAGCCCCCGAAGGCGTGCGCTTCCTCATCCGCTCGCGCCTGTTCACCGACGACGAGTACCGGGCGATGGAAGCCGAAGGGCCTCCGCTCAAGGGCGTCCAGCACCACTGACGACGCCCCGCGCGCCCCGTCCCCCCCTCACGAATCCTGGGGGGGACGGGACTGCGTGTCGGGCGCGGCGTGACGGGGCAGTCGCAGGGTGAAGGTGGCGCCCTGCCCCGGCTGGCTGTCCACGTCGATGCGGCCGCCCAGCGCTTCGACAATCTGCCGGCTGATGTAGAGCCCCAGCCCCATGCCGCCGTAGTGCCGGTCGGACACGGCGCGCTCGAAGCGGCCGAAGAGGCGGGGCAGCGCGGCCGCGTCGATGCCGATGCCCTCGTCGCGCACCTCCAGCCAGGCTTCGCCTTCCGCTCCGGTGCCCGCGCGCACCGACACCGGGTGGCCCGCGCCGTACTTGGCCGCGTTGGTGAGCAGGTTCACCAGCACCTGATCCAACCGCAGCGCGTCCCACTGGCCCGTCAGCGTGCGGGGCAGGTCCACGCGCACCGGACACCGGGACTGGGCGAACACCTCCTCCAGCCGCTCCACCGCGTCGCGCGTCAGCTGCGCCAGGTCCACCTCCGTGCGCTCCAGCGCCAGCTTGCCCAATGACAGACGGCTGACGTCCAGCAGGTTGTCCACCAGCGCCGTCAACCGGAGCACCTGCCGCTGCGCCGTGGTCAGCCGGCCCGTCACCAGCCCCGACGCCCCGGCCACCTCCAGCGCCCGGCCAATCAGGTTGTGCTGGAGGATGAGGCTGGTCAGCGGCGTCTTCAGCTCATGGCTCGCCACGGAGAGGAACTCATCGCGCAGGCGCACCGCGGACTGGGCGTCGTGGAAGAGCCGCGCGTTCTCCAGCGCGACGCCAATGCGCAGCGCCAGCTCCTCCACCATCGTCACGTCCGCGGCCACCAGCGCGCGCTGCGGCACGGCGGTGAACAGCGTGATGACGCCCAGCACGCGGCCCCGGGCGCGCAGCGGAACCGCCAGCACCGACGTGGGCGACACACCGTCCACGTGGACGGACAGCGCGTCACCCCGCTGGGCGTCCAGGTGCGACAGGAAGCAGACCTCGCCCGACGCGAAGCACTGGAGCGCCGGCTGCGTGGGCCCCGATTCCCGGTCCGACGGGGTGTCCTTCCACCGCGCGTCGTGCGCGGACGCCCGGTGGGCCGCCGTCACCCGCCGCAGGGTGCCGTCCGGCGATGCCAGGTCCACCCGACATCCGGTGGCCACGTGGTTCGCGACCAGCTTCGCCACCTCCGGCAGCGTCTGCTCCACGTCGTCCAGGCGCAGCGCCAGCACGCGGCTTGCGTCCAGCAGCAATTGCAGCCGCTCCTCGGCCTCCTTGCGCCGCGTGATGTCCGCCATGGCGCCCGTGAGGTACGCGACCTTCCCGTCCGGGCCGGGGAAGGACTGCCCCACGCTGTGCAACCAGCGGACGCCGCCGTCGCGGCGCACCACGCGGAACTCCAGCTCGAAGAAGCAGGGGGGCTGACGCTGGTACCGGTGGAACTCCGCCTCCACGTACGGCCGGTCCTCCGCGTGCAGGCGGGAGAGGAAGTCGCCCACGGCCGAGGAGGAATCCACCGCGGGCAATCCCAGCATGTGGTTGAGCGCCGCGTCCCGCGTCTCCTTCGCGCGCCCCAGGTCCACCCGCCACGTGCCCATGTCGCCGGTGACGAGCGCCTGGCGCAGGCGTTCGGTGCGCTCGCGCAGGGCTTCGTAGAGCGCGGCCCGCTCCAACGCCTGCGCGCACTGGTGCGCCAGCGCTTCCAGGAAGGACCGCTCCGACGGAGAAAAGGCGCGCGCCTCCGGCCACGCGAGCAGCAACAGCCCCTGCACCCGCGTCTCGCCCCACAGCGGCACCACCGCGCGGGCCCCGGGCCCCTGGCTCCGCGCGAACCCGGCGGCCTGGGGGTGCTGGCGGAGGAACTCCTCCTGCGAGCTGAACCACCACGCCTCGCGCCGACAGTCCTGGAGCATCCTCGGGAAGGCGTCCTCGTCCTGGGGGCGGAGGAACCGGGCCAGCGCGTCCTCGGAGTACCCCAGCAGGCGCAGGGGCCGCAGGCCGCCGTCCTCTTCCAGGGCCAGCACCGCGACGCGCGTGGCACCGCTGGCCTCCCACACCTCGCGCGCCAGCACCTGCGCCACCGCGTCCTCGGTGGCCGCGCGGGACAGGGCCGCCGTCACCGCCTGGAGTCGCGCGGTGCGCGCCTGGGCCTGACGGGCTTCGCCATACAGGGCGGCGTTGTCCAGCGACAGCGCGGCCCGCCGGGCCAGCTCGTGCGCCAGCGCCAGGTCCTGCTCGCCATAGCGGCGGTCGGACGTACCGCGCATCAATGACAGACATCCCAGCACCCGGCCCCGCGCCTCCAGCGGCACCAGCATCACGGAGCGGCAGCCCAGCCTCCAGGCCTCCGCCAGCCGTCCGTCTCCTCGCGCCACGGCGGCCTGGACGTAGGCTTCGGGCACGTCCGGCAGGAGGTAGGGCTGGCCGGTGCCCAGCACATGGGGCACGCCCGTGGGGCCGCCCACCCGCAGGGGCCAGCGCTCCGCGATGGCATACGCGTCAGGCACGAGCGAAGGGTCGCGGTGCGCCGCGGCCCGACGCACCACCGTGCCCGCGGGCGTGATGAGATCCACCACGCACCAGTCCGCCAGCCCCGGCACCACCAGGTCCGCGAGCTGGCGCAGCACCGTGGGCTCATCCAACGACGACGACAGCACCTCCCCCGCGCGGGCCAGGAAGGCGAAGCGGCCCTCCTCCCCGAAGGCATGCGACGGCGCGCCGGCCTCGGGTGGAAGCGCCAGCACCGGCGCGGCCCCGGTCCGGCTCACGGGAGGGTCCTTCACGCCGTCCGCCGCGTCCCTCGTGCTCACGGCCGAAGCCGTCAGCTCGGGTGGACCGCTTGAGCGCGAGGCTCGCAGCTCCGACACGTCGCGAGCGCTCGCGACGTCCAGGTCCGTCAGGCTGTTCGCGGAGGCCACCTTCACGTCCTGGTTACGGCCCTCGGGCGAATCATTCCCCTCGCCGGGTCCTCGCGAAGGCGGACTGTCCTCCAGCACACGCTCGGACAGGTTCCACACCCCCACCTGCGCCGCCGCATCCAGGGGCTCCGGTGCCCTCGCGAAGTCAGACACGCCTCCTGCGTCCGCCAGCCGGACCGCGTTCGTCGCCTCCATGACAGGCGGCGTCTCTCCGGAGGGCTCGGCGGATGGCTCGAGGGAGGGTTCGGGCATGGAGGAGGACCGAGGCACCGCACGGGCAGCGCTTCATTACCGATGGGGCGCTTCGATAATGACGGTCTCCTCCCCCCCACAAGGCCCCATGGAATCCGGAGTCGGGACGAGTGTCCGCCAGCCAACCCGTCCAGGCCCGTCTGCCCTCTCGCGGCGGCTCAGCGCGTGGGCACTTCGGG
Organism: Corallococcus praedator; assembly: GCF_003612125.1. Lineage (GTDB taxonomy): Bacteria > Myxococcota > Myxococcia > Myxococcales > Myxococcaceae > Corallococcus > Corallococcus praedator. Next base: position 14,293 of record NZ_RAWI01000034.1, on the reverse strand, counting down.
TGAAGGCGGGTTCCACCACACCGCGCCCTTGCCCTCGATGGCCGCATGGGCCCGCTCCCGCACCGTCCGCAGCGCGGCATCCTCCAGCGGGCGGAAGGCGGCGGCCGCGTGCAGCGCGGCGTCCTGTTCGTTGGGAAAGCCCAGCCCCATCAACATCACGTCCGGATCCAACGTGAGCGTGTAGTGCACGCACTCCGCCACCGACAGGTGGGGCAACACCGGCGTGTCCCGCGCCTCGCCGCCGGAGCCCACCTTTCCGCGCGGACGCGCCTGGAGCGGCCGGCCGTAGCCCTCCGTGTCCCCCAACAGCTTGCCCGCGCCGAACGTCTTGAAGGACACCACGCCCACGCCCTTCTCGCGCGCCAGGGGCAGCACCTGCTCCACGTAGCGCGCGTCCACGAACGGGCCCAGCGGGAACATCACCACGTCACAGCGCCCGGAACGCACCGCCGCCAGCAGCGCGTCCGGGTGGTGACAGGAGATGCCCCGGAAGCGCGCCTGGCCCTTCGCCACGCACGCCTCCAACTGCTCCAGCGCCCCGCCCGGCCGCGCCACCTGCTCCCACTGCGCCAGCGACTTCACCGCGTGCAGCGCGAACAGGTCCACCGACGGCAGGCCCAGCCGGGACAGGCTCTCCTCCACCTGCGGCGCCACCGGTGCGTCCAGCACGTCCACCTTGTCGATGACGAAGACGCCCTCGCGCCGGCCGCGCAGGGCCTCGCCCACGACCTCCTCGCTCAGGCCGTCCTCGTACCCGGGCGCCGTGTCGATGACGTTGAGCCCCGCGTCCAGCGCCCGGCGCAGCGTGGCGATCAACTCCTCGCGCGGCACCGTGCGGTCCGCCACGTCACCAATGCCCACCGACGTCGCGGTGAAGCCCGTGCGCCCCAACTCACGGCGCGGGGTGAAGCGGGGCAACGACGATGGGCCGGACATGGATGACGCCTCCAGGCCCCCAACATCTCACCGCGCGCTTCGCCCCGCGCGGTTCTTGTCCCAGATGCCGCCCAGGATGAGCAGGTAGGCGACCAGCCGGACGACGTACAGGTAGTGCCGGTTTTCGGAGTCCAGGTCCTGGCCCACCACCGTGCCCAGCAGGTTGTGCAGGCCCATCAACGCGAAGGCCAGGGCGAAGAAGGCGAAGAGCCGGTCGCGGGACTGCCGGTGGAAGCGCAGGAAGAACAGGGCGCACGCCAGGTACGCCATCATCACCGCGCCGTCGAGCAGGGTCTTGAGCATGGCCGGTCCGTCCGTCAGGACACGTCCCAGATGAGGCCGAAGAGCAGCACCCCACTGGCCAGGAGCGACGTGACGGTGCGCGCCAACGACAGGTCCCCTTCCGGGATGAGCACCAGGTCCACGAAGAGCAGCACGTTGTTGAGGGTGAAGATGCAGAAGCACAGCCCGCTGTAGAACAGCAGCTTCATCCGCGTGCGCCGCCACGCGCGCAGGAGCAACACCGCGCACGCCACGCTCGTCAACGCGCACAGGAGGTAGACCGCTTCAGCCATGGTCCTTGCCATCCTTGTCCGGCTTCAACACGAATGCGTCCGCGAACCCCCGCACCCGGTCCATGGGACGGGAGAAGATGAACGAAATCACACTCACGCGCCGCGCCGCGTAGGTGGTCGCCAGCTCCGCCGCGGCCTGCACGTCGTCTGACTGGAAGGGGCTGAAGCGGAAGGCCTCGCCCGGAACCCCATCCTGGAGCAGCAGCCCTCCCGTCTTCAGCTCCGCCAGACGGCGGGCCGCCGAGGCTTCGGTGATGCGCAGCTCCAGGGCCACCTCCGGCGCCTTCCACGCCCGGTCTGTCCGGGCGCGAAGCAGGAGGAGGACCTCCAGCTTCTCGATGGAATCGATGTGCGTCGTGAGGAAGCGCTGGACCCGTGGAGAGAGGCCGGCGTCAGTCACGCCTCCACCTATGGACCCAGATACTTTGTGAATCAACCTTTTCCATCGCAGCGGTTGTTCACAGCTACACACAAGCCCGCTCCCCTGTTCGGGCAGGGGGCGAAACGGCTGGGGCGCCTGATTCCGCCTAGTTGCGCACGCGCTGGGCCGGGGCCCGCACCCGGACGTCCATCCGCGCCTCACCCGCCACCATGCTGCTCAGGGCCTCCGGCTGGGTGGGGGACAGGCGGGCCACGGCGCGCAGGGCGGCCACCAGGATGAGGGACTCCAGGCTGGAGGGGACGCTCACGCCGTGCGGGCCGGACTTGATGGGCAGGGGCAGCCGGGGCACGCGGCCGGCGGCGGACAGGGCCTCCACCGCGTAGGCGGGGCTTGGCTCCAGGGACACGGCGATGGCGGGCAGCGCCTTCGCCTCCTCCCCCTGACCGTGGACCTGGAGCTCCAGCAGCCGCGCGAGCGCGCCGGGCCGTTCATAGAGGGCCAGTCCCGCGAGGCCGTCGTCCGCGTGGAAGACGCAGCCCTCGTAGGTGTGCGCGTGCGCGCCGGTGACGTCCACCACGAAGGGCTGGCCGTCATCCCAGTGCGTCCAGGGCATCGCGTTCCAGTACTCGGTGGCGGCCTGGACGAAGAGCAGCGCCTTGTCCGACCCCAGCCCGGACACGCCCCGCTGTCCCCACGCGAGGAACGTGGCGATGGCCGCCCGCGAGGAGAGCGCCGCCTGCGGAGGCGGCGCCACGCTCAGGCCCAGCTCCAGGGCGGCCTCCGCCAGCGCGGGCTCGCACAGCGCCTGGGACGGGTCCTCCAGGCCGGCGATGAGGGCCCTCACGCCCGCGACGTCGTCCTGTTCGAAGACGGGGGCGGACGGGTCGCCCGACGCGCCGATGCGCAGGTACACCCCGGTGGTGCCCATGGAGAGGGGCACCGGGCCCAGCTTGAGCAGGTGGAACATGGCGGGCCTCCCGGGCTCGCGGCTGGAATGCTCAGCCTTCCCGGACGCGCGGCGCGTCCAGGGCCTTGCGCACCTGTTTCATCAGGGCGCGGATGTCGAAGGGCTTCTGGAGGAACTCCATCCCGGGGTGCTGACGCCTGAGGCCGTTGGTGTCCACGGCGCTCATGCCCAGCACGGCGATGTGCCGCAGCTCCGGGTCCTTCTGGATGCGCTCGATGAGCGCGGGCCCATCCAGCACGGGCATCATCCAGTCGGTGAGCACCAGGTCCGGCTTCACCTCCGCCATGCGCTCCAGGGCCTCTTTGCCATGGGACGCCGTCAGCACGCGGTAGCCCTCTTCCCTCAAGAGGTCCGCGAGGGCCTCCAGGATGCCCTGTTCGTCGTCCACCACCAGCACGGTCTCGGTCGCGGGAGCCACGGAGTCTCTGGGGGTCAGGAGTGGTTGCCCGGGAAGCGGGCAATGCCGGTGAGCAGCAATTCAGGCGACGGCTGGAACGGAGGCTGCACCTCGATGCCCTGGGGCGTGATGAGGAACTCGCGCAACGTCGGGTCGTAGTCCGCGTCACGCAGCTTGAAGATGGAGAGCAGCCGCCGCAGCCGGCCGTTGAGCTCCAGGTGGCGCATGAACAGCAGGTTCTCCGCCACGCCGGACAGGCCCGTGCCCAGCGGCACGTCCATGTCCGGGCCGAAGAGCCGGGGCGTCTCCAACGTGAAGAACGTGGTGACCCCCAGCCGGCGCAGCTCCTGCGTGAGCGCGGCGAAGAAGGGGCTGATGCGCGCCGGCTCGTGCGTCGTCTCCACCATGGCGCTCAGGCCGTCCACGAACAGCCGCTTCACGCCGCGCTTGCGCACGTCCTCCAGCAGCGCGTGCGCCACCATGTCCAGGTTGCACTCGGCGGGCATGTTCCACTGGAGCGTCAGCCGGCCGTCCCGCACCGCGCTGCCCAGCGACAGCCCCACGTTGGCCGCCTTGTGCAAGAGCCGGTCCGGGCCTTCGTAGAAGCTCACCATCAGGCCGGGCTCGCCCAGGCGCAGCCCCTCCGCCAGGTGGCTGGCGCCCAGGAGCGTCTTGCCGCTGCCAGGAGGCCCCATCACCAGCGTGGTGGACGCGGCGGCCAGCCCTTCTGGAATCATCGCGTCCAGCGTGGGCACGCCAAAGCGCACCCGCTGCGTGCCCCAGTCCGGCGGCTGCGCGCGGCTGACCACCGACTCCAGGCGGGGGAACACCTCCACGCCCGCCTCGGAGATGCGGAAGTGGTGCGACCCGCTCAGGCTCGCGCTGCCGCGGAACTTGCGCACCTGCAGCTCGCGCCAGGAGCGCATGGCCGCCGTGCGCTCGCGCAGCTCCAGGATGCCGTCCACCATCGTGTATTCGGGATGCACGGTGGGGCCCACGCTGCTCGTGAGCAGCAGCGCGGTGAAGCGCGTGAGGCCCGCGGACACCTGGAGCTCATGGATGAACTTCTTGAAGTCGCGGCTGCTGCCCGCGGCCTCCTGCGCCTGCACCAGCCCGTCCAGCACCAGGATGCCCGCGCCGTGGTTGCGCATCTCCCGGCGCAACAGCTCCAGCAGGCCCGGTAGCCCCTGCTCCTCCAGCATCCGGAAGCCGCTGACGTAGTAGATGCGCTGGGGAAGCTGCGAGGCGTCGAAGAACGCCATGCTGCGCAGGTTCGCCAGCATGCGCGAATGGGACTCCGCGAGCAGCGTCACATACAGGCAGCGAGTGCCCTGGCGCGCCTGCTCGTAACAGAGCTGGTTGGCGAGGATGGTCTTCCCTGCCCCGGGCTCTCCCACGACGATGTAGACGCCCGATGCCATCAGGCCGCCGCCCAGGATGGGATCCAGTCCGGGCACGCCCGTCGCGATGCGATCGAAGACGGGGGTGTGCTGCTCGCTAGGGGACATGGCGACCGCTCATACCGTAAAACCCGGGGTGTCGCTCCGGAGTTTGTGGAGCGCCTGCCCGCCTGGAGTCCGCCCCGTGGAAACCCTCGTCAGGCTCGCCGAAGGGCTGGGCCGTTTCTCTTCCCGGTTCGTTCCCAGCGCCTTCGCCATCGCCGTGCTCCTCACCCTGCTCACCATGGCCCTCGCCCTGGGGTGGGTGGGGGCTTCACCGCCGGTGGTGCTGGATGCGTGGGGCGGCGGATTCTGGGAGCTGCTCACCTTCTCCATGCAGATGGCACTGGTGATGTTCACCGGCTACCTGCTGGCGCTCACCGCCCCGGTGAAGGCGCTGCTGGAGAAGGTCGCCAGCCTGCCCAGGAGCCCGCGCGGCGCCACCGCGCTGATGGCGGCGGTGTCCATGGCGCTCGCGTACTTCAACTGGGGCCTGTCCCTGGTGGCCAGCGCCATGCTGGTGCGCTTCATCGCGCGCCGCAGGCCGGACGTGGACTACCGGCTGCTGGTGGCGTGCGCGTACTTCGGCCTGGGCGCCACATGGCACGCGGGCCTGTCCGCCTCCGCCCCGCTGCTGGTCGCGACGCCGGGGCACTTCCTGGAGAAGCAGTTGGGGATCATCCCCATCGACCGGACGCTGTTCTCCCCCTTCAACGTGGGCCTGACGCTCTGCGCGGTGGCGCTGCTCACGGCGCTCGCGTGGGCGCTGCACCCGTCCCCGGAGCGCACCGTGCGCGTGGAGCCTGCGGTGCTGGAGAAGCTGGGGGACTTCACCCCGCCGCCGAAGCCCTCCGGGAAGCTCAGCCCCGCCGAGTGGTTGGATCACGCGTGGCTGCTCAATGTCATCTTCGGCGTGCTGGGCCTTGCGTGGTTCGCGCGGCACCTGTGGCTGAACGGCGGCTGGCGCGCGCTCAACCTCAACGTGGTGAACTTCACGTTCCTGGTGCTGGCGGTGCTGCTGCACGGCACGCCCGCGCGGCTGCTCAAGGCGAGCGAGGAGGCCGCGAGCGTGCTGCACGGCATCGTGTTGCAGTTCCCGCTGTACGCGGGCATCTACGGCATCTTCAAGGCCACGGGGCTGACGGACCGCATCGGTGAGCTCTTCGTGTCGCTGTCCACGCGGGAGACGTTCCCCGCCATCGTGTATCTGTACAGCGGGGTGGTGAACTACTTCGTGCCCTCCGGCGGCTCCAAGTGGGCCATTGAAGCGCCGTACCTGCTGGAGGCCGCGGGCCGGCTGGGCGTGGCGCCGGAGAAGGTGGTGCTGGCGTACGCCTGGGGCGACATGGCCACCGACCTCATCCAGCCCTTCTGGGCGCTGCCGCTGCTGGCCGTGGCGCGGTTGGAGTTCAAAGACATCCTGGGCTTCCTCCTGGTCGCCTTCCTCGTCTACCTGCCACTGGTGACGCTGGGCTTCTTCCTCTTCGGGTAGGGCAGGACGGGGGCGGGGTGTTCCGTGCTAGACACACACTCCTGGAGGCCGGACGTGGGACGGCCTCCTTGAACGTCCAAACGAGGGGATCCCGAATCATGAAGAGCGTGTTCAACGGAAGCGTGCTGTGCGCGGTACTCGGTGTGGCGACGGTCGCGGGAGCGCAGGAGGCGGCGGCTCCGCCGGCGCAGACCGTGAAGGCCCCCAGCGCGGACGCGGTGCGTGACACCTGGAACTTCTTCTACAAGGGCCAGGGCCAGGGTCCGGTGCTGGTGGAAGCCAAGCTGTGTACCGAGGTGGCCAAGGACGGCCCCAACAAGTACGAGTGCACCGCCGAGGTGGGCCCCGAGGGCGTCAAGGCGGGCACCTCCGTGATGCTGTGGCAGAGCTACCTGGTGCCCCAGGGCGACTCCGTCGAGGACCTGCTGGTGCAGGTAAAGCAGGGCGCCACCGTGCGCGAGACGAAGGACGTGAAGGTGAAGGGCGAGGGCTGGCGCGCGCGTCAGTGGACCGGCGTGAAGCTGGCGAAGCCCGGCGCGTGGACCGTCGTCATCATGCGCGGCGACCAGGTGCTCAAGGAAGTGCCCGTGAAGGTCCTGTAGTCCTCCGCACCGCGAGACGGCACACGACGACGCCCGCCCGGGATGGGTTTCCCGAGCGGGCGTTGGTGTTTCCAGCGATGCGACTACGGCTTGAAGGCTTCGTCGCCCCGGGGCGTCAGGGCGGTCCAACTGTTGTTGCGCAGGTTGAGCGCGCGGAACTTCGGGCCCGTCGTCCAGTCCCCCATCAGCACGAAGAGGTGGGGCCGGGTGATGCGGGTCCCCTTCACGGAGCGCTCCGTGGACGCACCACCCTCCTGCCCTCGGATGGCGTACCAGGCGTAGGAGCCCGTCGCGTCCGTCCCCATCGGCGCGGGGAAGCCCTCCCCTTCGACGGAGCCGCCCACCGCGCCATACGTCACGTCCGGGATGACGCTCGTGTACGTGGGGCCGCGACTGGAGTTGTCACCGGCGACATCGAAGAAGCCCAGCCCCACGCCCTGCGCGGGAGAAGATGAACAGGCATTGATGAACCGCACGCGCGCGTCCTGCGCGTCCGGCGCGAAGGTGTCCGGGACGATGAAGGCCCGGGGCCCCTCGGCGCCCGTCTGTCCCGACCTGCCGCTCACGACCACCAGGTAGCGGCGGCCCGCCTCCAGGGGGCCCGTCTGGAAGGCGTCCAGCACGGTCGTGCCCGACGCCAGGGAGAACGTCAGCGCATGTCCCGCCGTGCCCGCTGCCACATCACCGACCGCCGGATCATTCCCGTAGCCCAGGCCCGTCGCGATGGGCGCGCCCTGGCTGCTCACCTTCAGCGCCCCACCGTCGATGAGCGCATGGAAGAAATAGAGCAGCGGATCCCGCTTGAGGCGCACGGCGCCGCCCTTCCCCGCGGGAATCAGCAGCAGTGAGGAAGCGCCCGCGTCGTTCATGGCACGGCGGTCATCCCCCGAGGACAGGACGTAGTAGCCCTGACCCTTCACCAGCGCACCGGACGGCAGGGTGTAGCCCACCTCCGCGCTCTGCGAGGGCTCCGGGGCGTCGATGCTGCCTCGCACCAGCAGCCGGCCCGTCGTCGCCGGGATGGCGCGCCCCTTCACCTCCGGATCCGCGGTGAAGGGCGTGACCTCCGGCAGCTCCTCGCCCGAGTCCGTCTTGAGGAGCCGGGGGAAGAAGTCAGCGATCACCTGGTCCGCGGTCACGTGGCGCACGCGGACCTCGTCGGGCGGCACGGCGCCGAACGCGTCGTCCTTCAGCGCCAGGAGCTTCGGCGCGTTGACCTCGCTGGTCCCCACGCTCGCCATCCCGCCCACCGCCAGCAGCGTCAGCCGTTCGCCTTCGGCCAGTGAGACCTTCCCGGTCGTCGCCAGCGCGGGCTCCGTGGCGGACGCCCCTGCCTTGCGCAGGGAGAACTGGAGGTCCGCGCCCGGCGTGACGGGGACGAAGTCCTTCACCCCCGGCTCGCCGGACTCCACCCCCGTGAACAGGGATTGCGCGGGCGTCCCCGCCTGGACATCCATCCGGTAACGGGCCGCGTCCCATGGGGTGTTGGCATCGTCGAAGTTGCCCTCGTAGAGCGCGTTGACGAAGCGGACATACGCGATGGGGCCCGCGTCCATCCCTGCATCGGTGCCCGCGTCCGTTCCGGCATCGGTGCCCGCGTCCACACCCGCGTCCGTCCCGGCATCGGTGCCCGCGTCCGTCCCGGCATCGGTGCCCGTGCCCGCGTCCACCTCCGCGGTCGGCGTCGGAGTGACGGCGACGCACTTCTCCTCCTGGCACGCCCACACCTGGCCCGTGGGGGCCGTGCCCTGGTCCCGGCAATCGAACGCATCCCGGCACTCGGTGGAACCACATCCGGCCAGCAGCGGGACCACACTCAATCCCACACACCACAGGAGTGCCCTCAAGCTGTGTCTCTTCACGCGACTTCCCCTTTCGGGAATGGGTGTTGCAGGGTCATGAATGGGTTTCAGGGAGCGACGCGCTTCTCGCACTCGTTGCGCAGCGGGTAGATCCATCCCGGCGGGTTCTTCGACAGCTCATCCCGGAGGAAGAAGTAGGCCATCACGCCCACGTTGAACTCCGCGTGCCGCAGCCACTCCTGGAGCGCCGCCGAGTCCGTGCCCTCGCGGATGCCTTCTGTCAGCGGATTGTCCAGGGCGCAGACCTCCGTCCACATCCGCGTTCCGCCGATGGCCGTGATGTTGGCGCTGGGGGGCGTGGCCGTGCCGAACTTGCCCAGCCGGATGAGGTCGCAGGCACCGCGCGCCGCGCCGAGCATGTTCGCGCCCCACGACGCCCAGTCCCGGGTGTCGGCGGAGAAGTCGATGTCCACCTCGCCGTACTTCACCCAGGCCTGCATGAACTGCTCGGTGAACTGGACCGTGGTGCCGCCGCTCGCCATCCACAGCAGGTAGCGGGCGCCACCGTGCGCGCCGTACTCCTGTTCGAAGGGCACGAGGTTGGGCGTGCCGTTCGTCGCGCCGAAGAGGCCCGCGGTGAGGTTGGCCACCCGTGCGCCGTTGAGGGCCACCAGCGTCTTGGCCGCGCCACTCTGGCCGTCGCCCGCGCGCCCGTGGCAGTTGGCGCAGATGCCCTGGAAGGCGGTGGCGCCCGGCGTGGAGCTGTAGAGCCGGCCCCAGCTGTAGCGGGGCCTGCCCAGCGTATCCAGCATCCACGGTTCGATGGTTTCCGGAGCGGGCTGGTTTGGGAACGAGCAGCCCGGCTTGCCCACCCACCAGTTCGTGGGGAAGGACTGACGGGCGAGCTGTTCGTGCTGGGCGGTGATGGGATAGCGGGTCAGGTGCTCATAGGGAGGCTTCCCGATGGCGTCCTTCCAGCGCGAGTTGCGCGGCTCGTAGGGCACCTTGTCCGTGAAGTCCTCGGTGATCCACCGCACATCGGTGGGGTTCGAACACGAGGCGGCCACGGCCTGCTCTGCCTGGCGCAGGCGCTCCTGCTTCTTCGCCGCCTTGTCCTGCGCGGACAGCGCCTCCTCGCCCTTCCACTCCAGCGCGCCCAGGTAGCGCGCCATCAGCAGCGCGGCGCGGCAGTCGTTGCCGGGCACGTTGGCGGGCATGTGGATGATGCGGGCATCCGTGTCCCGAGCGACGCGCTGATAGAGCGTGCTGCCCGGGGTGCGCAGCAACAGGTCCTTCAGGAAGAAGTCGGGCTGGGCTCCATCATCACAGACGGCATAGCTGCGCTGGCCGTTGCTCTCCTTCACGCCACAGGGGTTCCAGCCGAAGAGGATGCCTCCCGCGGAGAAATCCAGCGAAGCGATGGCGGGGTTGCTCTGCACGGCGAACCCGTTGGGGTTGTGGCACTGCGCGCAGTTGCCAACGAAGTAGCCCTGCAGCTCCAGGGCTTCCTTTCCGGGGACGGGCTGGCCCTCCGGGCCGGCCTGCTGCGCGTACCCCTCCAGCTTCGGGAGCAGGTCCCTCAACTCCTGCCGCGTGCCGGAAGCCGGCAAGCCGGTGATGACGCCCGCGCGGACCAGCCGCTCCAGTTGGCTGAGTTCGTCCTCCTGGATGTTCGCGTTCGCATCCACGCCCGCCTCGCCCGGAGCGCGGCGGTTGAGCTGCAGCGGTGTGAAGCCGAGCACGAAGTTCTGGCCCTCGGAGCCCGTGTGACAATTGACGCACCGGTGCGCGCCGGGGATGGCGTAGTTGCGCGTCTTCCCGGTGCCCTCGTGCTCCGTGTAGACGAGGACGCGGTCGGAGAACGGCTCCCCGTTCCGGTAGCGCAGGTCATGCAGCTCCGCGACCGTGCCCTCCGCGTTCCACAGGTAGGTGCCGAAGAGCGACTGGTTCCAGGGCTCGCGCACGACGATGAGGCGCGTTTCAATCTTCCGGTAGCGCAGGTAGCCATCCTTGCCGGCCACCGACTTGAAGAACGTCTTGTAGAAGCGCGTGTTGGGAGGGATGTGGAACGCCTTCGTTTGCGCGTCGTACCGGATGGACTGACCGGCCGGCACGTGCACCAGGCGCAGCTTCTTCGCGTGGTCGGAGAAGAGCGGATAGGTGGGCGCGAAGGCGAAGGTGCCGCGCGCCGCCAGCTTCTCCACGTCGAACGTCATGATGTCCGTGTCCGTGTCGGACAGCCTGGGCGGCAGCTTCGTGAGCGCCGCGAAGGCCGCGTCCTTGTCCGGGTCGCTCCCGAACAGCTCCGGCTTCGTGACGTCCGGGACGCAGTGGCCCAGGTCGGTCATCGCCGCCGCCACCCCGGGCTCCACGGAGACACCACCCGTGACCGCGTCGTCACAACTGCCGCTGAAGCTCCCCGTCGGAGACCCCTGCGCCAGCCAGGCGTCGATCGCGCACGCCAGCTCCACCGCCTTCTTCGTCTGTTCGGGCGTGGCCAGCGGAGGCATCTCTCCCTGGGAGGCCTTCAGGGCCATCCTCGCGCCGTCGTGCTTCAGCCCTTCCAGGCCGGCGCCGTACTGGAAGCCCCCCACGGCGTTGGGCGCCGCATGACACTGGGCGCACTGGGCATCCACGCGGGCCTTCAGCCCGTCGAAGGTCTCCGTGAAGGTCGCCGCGGGCGCACCGGCGTGCATCGGGATGCGCTCGCCCGAACGCGCGGGCGGACAGGCCGTGGCCACGGGCGGTGGCGGCACCGGAAGCGGCGGGGGCGGTGACTCGGAACAGCCCGCCGCGAGCACCCCAGCCCATAACAAGACACCCCGGGCCAGGCCGGGCACAAACCCCTTCCGTGTCATCCACATGTGTTCGGGACCCCGTTCGTCGAATGGCGTCAGCCGGGCCCCGCCTTTGAAGAACCCCCGCGGTAGGGCGCCAACCATGAAGGGCACCCTACCGCGCAGACACTGTCTTGCTTTGACAAGTCCTTGCAACACCTGACGTCACGGCGTCGTGACGACCTGAAGCTTTCCAAGCCGGTCACCGAAGCGCTCGGCAAACCAGACATTGCCATCCAGACAGAAGAATCCAGCGGGTCCAAAGGAGATGCCGGAAGGGAAGCTGTCGGGGGTCTGGAGGGGGAACTCGGTGATGGCGCCGGTGCGGGTGATGCGGCCCAGCTTGTTGCCGAACTGTTCGACGAACCAGACGTTGCCGTCGGCGCCGACCGAGAGCGCGGCGGGTGAGCTGTCAGGGGTGGGGATGGCGTACTCGGTCACGACGCCGGCCGGGGTGATGCGGCCCACCTTGTTGCCGAACTGCTCGGTGAACCACATGGCGCCGTCCAGGCCCGGGGTGATGGCGCTGGGGCCGCTGTCCGGCGTGGGAATGCTGAACTCCCGCAGCGTGCCGTCGGCGGGGGAGATGACGCCAATCTTGTTGCCGGCCAGCTCGGTGAACCAGATGTTGCCGTCCACGCCCAGGGCGATGCCCCGGGGCTGGGACGCCAGCGTGGGAATGGCGAATTCGGTCACCACGCCCGCCGGGGTGATGCGGCCAATGCGGTTGCCCGTCACCTCCGTGAACCACACGTTGCCGTCCAGGCCCGCGGTGATGCCAAACGGGGACGAACCCCGCTCCGGGAGCGGGAACTCCGTCACGACGCCGGCCGGGGTGATGCGCCCCACCTGGTCCACGCTCAATTCGGTGAACCAGAGGTTGCCGTCCAGGGCCGGGGTGATGTTCTGGGGAGAGGCATACGGCGTGGGCAGGGCGAACTGGGTCACCTGCCCGTCCCGGGTGGCGCGGCCAATCGTGTTGCTGCCGGTCTGGGTGAACCAGACCTTGAGGTCCGGCCCGACGGTGATGCCCACGGGCTCCGAGCCCGGGGCGAGCGGGATCTCCCGCACGGTGCCCACGGTGCCAGCCGGTTGGCGGCAGGCCCAGGGCGGGCTTCCCTTGAGAGCATTCTGGGAGGTGGAGTCGGCGAGCGCGGGCGCGCTGATGAAGGTGGTGGATGCGACGAGCAGCGTGACGATGGAGCGCATGGGTCCGGGTTCTTTCGGGTGACAGTGGGGGGACAGCGGCAGCCCCACGGCGCAAGGGGGCCAGGAGGGGTCTTCCCTCCCGGCCCGGTGCGACGTGCTGCCTGGGTTCAGCGCGGGACTACTGGCAGAGGCCGGCGCCCTTGCCGTCGTTGTTCACGCCGCCGCACTTCAGGGCGCCCGTGGTGTCGCAGGCGATGAAGCCCTGGTTGACCAGGATGTTCTCGAAGGCCTGCTTGTTCGCGGCGCTGTAGGCCCACGCGTAGAGGATCCGCTCGTTGGTGGAGCGCGTGTTGGTGGTGCTCTCGTTCAGGAACAGCCCGCGGGAGAGCGGGTAGGCGTTGGCCTTGTCCGTCAGGAACTTGCGGACGTTGGTGACGCTGGGGGCGATGCCATTCACGCTCAGCGCCCGGTTGCCCGTGCGGGCGGCGGAGTCACCGGAGTAGCCGATGGCGTTTGCGTCGGTCGCGGTCAGCTTGCCGATGCACTTCGTGGCGCTCGTCTCCCCCGCGCAGGCCGCCGGCAGGGCGCCGTCGGCGATGACGGTGACGTCGGAGCAGAAGGTGCCGCCGCCCACCAGGGACTTGAAGGTGTCCGTGGTGCCGGACAGGTCGTCGCGGCGGTACTTCGTGAGGGTGCTGGTGCAGGAGCCGGGGATGGCCACGCCCGCGCTGTCCGTGGCGAAGAACAGCTTGCGCAGGTCGGCCAGGGAGATGTCGGTCAGCGCGTTGCTGGTGTTCACGAACGCGTTCACCGCGTCCAGCGCGATGATGTTGCTGCGCTCGCCCGTGCGGCAGGGCGCCTTGAAGTCACGCGACATCGGAGAGAGCGCCTGCTGGCCGGCGGTGCAGTAACCGGCGGAACCGGTGCGCACACAGCCCTCGCCCACGCCGGAGCCCTTGCCCTGGACGTTCAGGTTGGCGCTGGAGGCGAGGCTCGCGGCGATCATCGCGTCCTTCAAGGTATCCGAGCCGTAGAACTCCCGGTTCGGGCCCAGGTCCTGCTTCGCCGTCGCCATGTCTTCCACCGTGGCCTCCGACGCGCCACCGCAGCCCACGGCCGACATCGCGAACACCGCGGCGGACATCACCCACTTCATCGTCGTCTTCATGGACAACTCCTGGTTGGTGCCTGATGCAGGTTGGACAGCCTCATCGCCACCCGTGCCCCTGCTGCCGGGCAGACCCCGGCCCTTCCGCCTTGCGCGGTCGGGAGGACATGGAGGTGGCGGAAGAGTCATCGGACCCGGCGTGCCCGGATTCGACGACGGGCAAGATGCCTCAATGCCAGACAACGACATGACTCAAACGCGTCAAATCTCTGCCACGCCAGGTCACACCGCATGGGAGGAATGTTCCGCGCGGCGGGATGCCCAATCCCTCACGTTCCCGTGACGGGGGCGTGGCGGCATTCCTGTCACCCATTGGACACAGCGCGTCCCCTGCCCTCGCCCGCCTGGTGCTCGGGAGGGCAACCCGCGCGGCGACTTTCTTTACCGCCGCCCCCCGCCCCCGGGGCGGGAGGATTTACCGGCTGGCGGACACGCACCCCGCCCTTGCGCCGCGTTCCCAGGGCGTTCCCAGAGGGAACACCTTCGCGTGAGGACCTTGGCCGCGCGCTTGCAGAAGGGTCCCTGCGCGGTTGAAGGGTGGGGGAGT
>NZ_RAWI01000349.1 GCF_003612125.1 Corallococcus praedator | reverse complement strand
GGCTTGGGCGGCGCGGCCGAAGCGGCGGGCTTTCGCACCGGGCCCAGGGCGGGCACCGGGTGACCGGACACCTCCGACAGGGCCTTCACCATCTCCTCGGTGGCCGTGGAGCCGGTGTGGGCGGCGTCCAGGTCCTCGATGAGGTCCGACAGCACGTCGCATGCGCGGAGCATGACGTCGGTGGCGGTCTCGGTGGCCGTCTTGCCTTCGCGCTCGGCGCGCAGGACGTCCTCGGCGGCGTGCGCGAGCTGACCGATGGCGGCCAGACCCAGCATGCGGGCCTCGCCCTTCATCGTGTGCAGTTCGCGCGCGACGTCGTCCGCGGCCTGATCCGCGGTCTCCTTCTCCAGGTCGATGACTCCCAGTTGGATCTTCTGGAGTCGGTCGGCCGTGACCTCCTGGAACTTCTTCAGGAGGGACTTTTTGAGGGCCTCGGTGTCCATGGGTGGCAGGCCCGGGGGCGCGAGCTACCGCGCCCCCAGAAGCCCTTCTCTCCCCTTCAGGAGAACGCCTAGTCGGCCTTGAAGCGCTTGATGAGCTCGGCGAGCCGGCCCGCAAGCTGGGTGAGCTCGGCGGCGGCCCCGGTGGCCTGCTTCGACGCCTGCGTCGTCTGACGGGTCACGTCCTCGATCTCCGCCATGGACGCCACCACCTGTTCGGTGGCCGTGCGCTGCTGCTGCGTGGCCAGGTTGATGACCCGGGCCGCGTCGCTCGTCTCCTGCACACCGGCGAGGATGCCTTCCACGGCCTGCGCCGCCACCGCGCCCAGCTTCTCGCCGGACTCCGTGGCGTGCTTGGACGCGTCCGCCGCGCCCGCCGCGGCCTGCGTGGCCTCGCGGATCTCCGTGATGAGGTTCTTGATCTCCTTGGTGGACTCCAGGACGTTCTCCGCCAGCCGGCGCATCTCCGCCGCGACGATGGAGAAGCCCTTGCCCGCCTCACCCGCGCGGCTGCCTTCCAGCGCCGCGTTGAGGGCCAGCAGGTCGGAGCGGTCCGCGATCTCGTCGATGACCTCCACCACCGTGCCGATGCGCTCCACGCGCTTGGACAGCTTGGAGATGGAGTCCGCCACCGCGACGCCGTCGCTGCGGATCTGCTGCATGGCCTGGATGAACTCGCCAATCGCGCCGCGACCCGCGCGCGCCGCGCCCAGCGTCTCCTCCGCCACGCGCGCCACGCTGCCCGCGTTCTCCGCGATCTGCGCGGAGGCGTGCTTCAGCTCCTCCATCGTCGCGGTCGTCTCGTGGATGGCCGCGGCCTGCTCGGTGGAGGACGTCTCATGCTGCGTGGACGCCGCCAGCACCTGGTTGGCGGAGGACGACAGCCGCAGCGCGGCCTCGTTGATCTCCCGCACGAAGATGCGCAGCGTTTCAATGACCTTGCCGAAACCCTCCAGGAGGGGCCCCAGCTGGGGGTCTTCCGTGGACGTGTTCCAGCGCGACAGGTCGCCTTCCCGCACCAGGATGATGAGCGAGTCGAGCGCCTGATCGATCTCCTGCGCCGCCACCTGCTTGCGGTGCTCCGCGGAGGAGAACTGCTCCAGCACCTGGTTGAGCAGGTGGCCGAAGCCCGTGGGATCCGCCTGGACGCGGTCGTGGGGTACGCGCGCGTTCAGGTTGCCGGACAGCACCGACATCAGCGTGTCGGTGAAGGGCTTGAGCGGATCCACCGCGTTGGCTTCGGGGGCTCCCGCCTTCGCGCCTGGGGACTTCTTCGCACCGCGGGGCTTCGCCGCGGGCTTGTCGTTGGGGCTCTCCAGGGACATGTGTGTCAGTGCCTTCCTTGCGTCTTCAAGGTTTCCGCCAGATCAATCAGCAACACGGGCCGCCGGGACTGTTCATCCAGGCAGACGCCCACTGCATAAGGAGCCGCCCCCGCGGCAGCGGGCATGCGGCGTAGCACGGCGAGCGCCACGGGGCGCACCCCGTTGACGGCATCCACCTTCAGGTGGCCTTCGCCTTCCGGGGTGTCGAACACCAGCGCGCGCAGGCCGCGGTGCGGCAGGCCCAGGTCGCGCACGGTGAGGTCGTCCGGCAGCGCCCGGTCGATTCGCAGCACCTGCGAGGCGTCGGTGCCATATTCGGAGTCGCCGATCTGGAAGAAGAGGATGTCCACCTCTCCCAGCTCCTCCGCGGAGCGATCGTCCGCGACCCCGTTCACGGTGCCCTCCCGACTCATCGCACCACCGCGCGCTGACGGGCCGTCTGCAGCAGCTTGGAGAAGTTGAGCAGGTTCAGCCCGTCATGGGGGGTGCCGCCGTGCACGACGCCCAGCAGGTGTTCGGCGGCGGCGTCACCGCCCAGGGGCGGCGGGAGGATCTCCGACACGGGCACGCGGCGCAGGCCCAGCACGGTGTCCGCCACCACGCCGGAGACGTAGTTGCCGCTGACGCCCACGAAGATGCGCGTGCGCGGACCGATGCGCGCCTCGCCCTTGCTCAGGAAGCGCAGGAGGTCCACCACCGGCAGCACCTGCCCCCGGTGGCCGGTGACGCCCATGATGAACGAGGGGGTGCGCGGCAGGGGCGTGAGCAGCCCGGCGCGCAGCACCTCGGTGACGTTCTCGCTGGGCACGCCGAAGCGCAGCTCGCCCACCTTGAAGCAGAAGAACTCCTGCTCGGGTCGGGCCTGGGCGGCCAGCGTGCGGTCCGGCGCCTGTCGGAGCGCGCGTTGGAGGGGAGTGGTGGTCGGGGTCAAGGCAGTGAAGTATCCCGGACAGTGTGAAAAAGGGTCAAGGGTCCAGCCAAGTCTGTCCGCCTGCTCGCCGTTTCGATGGTTCGGCGGAGACCAAAGGTGTAGGGTTGTGGGCCGGGAGCCCCTGAGGAGGAAGATGTCCCGCGTACTGGTCATTGACGACAGCCCGATGCTGCTGGAGCTCACCGTCCGCGCCCTGACGGCCGCCGGCTATGAGGCCAGCGGAGCGCCCGATCTGACCACGCTCGACCAGAAGCTCGCCACGGGTCCGTTCGCGCTCATTCTCGTGGACGTCAACATGCCGGAGATGTTCGGCGACGACGTCGTCGAATTCCTGCGGCAGGTGAAGAACGTCTCCTCCAAGCTCATCCTCTACTCCGACATCTCGGAGGAGGAGCTGGCCGCGAAGGCGAAGAACTCCGGCGCGGACGGCTACATCCTCAAGAGCGGCGGCCTGGAAGGCGTGTTGGGCGGCGTGATGGGCCTCATCGGCGCTCCGGCGCTGAACATCCCCGCCGCCGCCCCTGCTGCCCCCGCTGCCCCGGCCGTGAGCGTCGCCGCCGCCCCCCCTGCCCCCGTGGCCGCGCCCGCCGGCCTCTCCGCGCCGAAGACGCTGGCCCCCGGGGCGCGCAAACCGCGCATCCTCATCGTGGACGACAGTGAGATGACCGCGCGGATCATCGAAGCGGACCTGGTGTCCAAGGGCTTCGAGGTCCACATCGCGGACTCCGCGGACAAGGCCACGAAGATCATCCTGAAGAAGCAGACGCGCCCGGACCTGGTGCTCCTGGACGTGCGCATGCCCAACGTGAACGGCGAGCAGTTCTGCCGCTTCATCAAGAGCAACAGCCTCTTCAAGGGCATCAAGGTGCTGCTGTGCTCCGGTGAGAACGTGGAGGAGCTGCAGCGCATCTGCCGCGAGGCCGGCGCCGACGGCTACATCCCGAAGGACGCCGTGATGGGCAACCTCGTCGCCAAGGAGCTGATGCCCCCCGGCGCCGAGTAGTCCCCGCGCCCCGCCCTCCTCAGGGCGCCGTCGCCGCCTCGGACGCCCCGGCATCCACCGGCGCGGCATCCACCGGGCACGTGGTCTTGCTGGCCAGCACCTGCATCGCCTCCTTCACGTCGGACTTGTTCGCCTCCGTGGGCTTCGCCTGCACGTAGCGCTGGTACGCGGCCAGCGCGTCACAGGGCCGGTTCAGCGTCTCATAGGCCTTGAGCAGCGCGTTGAGGATGGGGCGCTGATCCGGCTGGAGCTCGAAGGCCTTCTGGTAGTCCGCCGCGGCGCCCTCCGTCTGGCCCAGCGCCTCCTGCGACAGGCCCCGCCACACGCGGTAGCTGGCGTTGGTCGGCTGCGCCTCCACCAGCGCCGTGGCGGCCTTCAGCGCCCCCTCCTTCTGTTCCAGGCGCGCGTTCGCAGTGTACGACAGCTGGAGCAGGACGATATTGGAGCCACAGCCGGCGGCGGCGTAGTCGTCCGACGCCTTCGTCACGCCCTTGAGGTCGCCGGTGGTCATCAGGAGCTGCGCGTGCTCCTGCGCCTTCGGCTTGTCGCACGGCGTCTCCTTCAGCTCCGCGCGCAGCTTGCGCACGATGGGCTTCTTCAACCCGTGGTCGAACTCCGGCTCCTCGGGCGCCTTGCTGCCGCTGCTGCACGCGCCGAGGACGGCGACGGCACTGGAGGAGAGGCAGAGGACGGCGAGGCGGAACGGGACGCGGAAGGAGGCGGACATGCCCGGCTCTGTAGCCGTCCGCCCCCGGTGGGTCAAACCCCTGACGGGGGGGTGACGCCTATGCGTCGCCCGGAGCGCTCGCGGCGTTCTCGCGCTCGTCCAGGCCGCGCGCGAAGTTGCCGATGATGAGCCCCGGCCGCGCCGCCTTCAGCCGGTTCAGCAGCGTGCGGATGCCCACCGGTTCGCCGCCCGCGCCCTGCCCTCGCGCGACGTCCAGGTACTGCAGCGGGTCGATGCACAGCGAGCGCGTCTGCACCTGATCCACGCGGTACTTGCGCACCAGGTTCTCCAGCGCCTGCACCTCGCCCTCGCGGTCGGTGACGCCGGGGAACAAGAGCAGGTTCAGCGCCAGGTACGCCCCGCGCTCCCGCGCCAGCGCGATGGAGGCCTCCACGTCCTCCCAGCCGTACTTCACCGGCTTGTAGTAGGCCTCATAGAGGCCCTTGGACGCGGCGTTGAGCGACACGCGCACGGCATCCAGCCCGGCATCCAGCAGCGCCTTCAGGCCGTGCGTGAGGCTGGCGTTGGTGTTGATGTTGATGGAGCCCCGGTCCGTCTTCGCGCGCATGATGCGGATGGACTCCGCGATGTACTTCCAGCGCGTGAGCGGTTCGCCCTCGCACCCCTGGCCAAAGCTCACCATGGTGCGGCCCGGCGCGTGCTCCAGGTGGTACAGGCCGATGGCCGCCATCTCCTCCGCGGAGGGGCCGTCGTCCATGCGCTCGTGCGAGGCGGGCGGACCGTCCGCGGGCTGATCCGAGATGCAGCCCACGCAGCGCGCGTTGCACATCACCGACGCGGGGATGGCGCCCTCGTCGCGCGCGTAGAAGATGTTCTGCGACGTGAAGCACCGGTAGAGCAGCGCGCACGTCTTCAACTGCTTGAGCACGCGGCTGTCCGGGAAGCGCTCCATGTGCGCGGTGACAAGGCCCTTCAGCTCCGGCGTGGAGTACGACTCCGGCTCCCAGTGCGAGCGCCGGTCGGTGTGGATGGCCCACGCGAGCGGCCCCTTCTCACCCCACGCCGCCGCCGTGTACGCCCACTGCGGCAGCACCGGCCCGTCCCCCTTCACCTCACCGGGCAGGAACGTGCGCGTGTAGCCGGGGGGCAAGAGCGCGCCCACCGCGTTGGGCACGAACGTCTTGCCGCCGATCTTCATCTCGCGCACCAGCTCCAGCTCGCCGGAGTCCGGGTTGAGTCCCACCGGCAGCCGTCCGGGCAGGTGCACCAGGCGCCCTGCCGCCGGCAGGGCGATGGGCTTGTCCTGCGGTGGCACGAGTTCCTCCCCGCTGCGCAGGGTGGCGATGAGGTACGGATGCTCCATGACCCGGCCCTTGGGGTCCGCGAAGAGCAGTTTCGGCGCGTGCGTCATGGCCTGCTACCTAACACGGGCGGGCCCTGACGCGTCCAACGCCTCGCGTCATGTGTGCGAGCGAATGAGCCCCATCATGCAAGCCCACCCCACGGTGCCGGAGCGCGCCTTGAAAGCGTTGGGGCCCTGGTCTATGGGTCCGCCACGTTTTCGCAGTCCCCTATCCGGAGGCAGTCGTGATCGTCGGAGTTCCCAAGGAGATCAAAACCCGCGAGTACCGTGTCGGCATGGTGCCTGCGGGCGTGCGCGCGCTCACCAGCGCGGGGCACACGGTGCTGGTCGAGACGAACGCAGGCGTCGGCTCCGGCATCCCTGATTCGGAGTACCAGCGCGTCGGCGCGCAGATCATCTCCAGCGCGGATGAGGTGTGGAAGCGCTCGGAGATGGTCGTGAAGGTGAAGGAGCCCATCGCGCCCGAGTACGAGCGCATGCAGCCCGGGCAGATCGTCTACACGTACTTCCACCTGGCCGGCGTGGACCCGGAGCTCACCAAGACGCTCCTGAAGAAGAAGGTCACCGCGGTCGCCTACGAGACGCTCCAGCTGGACGACGGCAGCCTGCCGCTGCTCAAGCCCATGAGCGAGGTGGCCGGCAAGATGGCCATCCAGGTCGGCGCCGCGTGCCTGGAGAAGGCCCACGGTGGCAAGGGCATCCTGCTGGGCGGCGTGCCCGGCGTGCGCCGCGGCCGCGTGGCCGTCATCGGCGGCGGCGTGGTGGGCCTGTGCGCCGCCAAGGTCGCGGTGGGCATGGGCGCGGAAGTGACCATCCTGGACGTGAACCTGGAGCGCCTCACCTACCTGGACGACGTGTTCCTCGGCCGCGCGCAGACGCTGGCGTCGGACACGGAGTCCATCGCGCGCACCGTGCGCGAGTCGGACCTCGTCATCGGCGGCGTGCTCATCCCCGGCGGCAAGGCCCCGAAGCTCGTCTCCCGCGAGCTCATCGCGGAGATGGAGCCCGGCTCCGTTGTCGTCGACGTCGCGGTGGACCAGGGCGGCTGCATTGAAACCTGCAAGCCCACCACGCACGACAACCCCACGTTCACCGTGAGCGACGTCGTCCACTACTGCGTGGCCAACATGCCCGGCGCCGTGCCGCAGACGTCCACGTTCGCGCTCACCAACACCACGCGCCCGTACTCGCGGAAGATCGCGGACCTGGGCCTGGTGGAGGCCATCAAGGCCGACCGCGCCCTCCAGCGTGCCATCAACACCTACAACGGCCACATCACCTACGAGGCCGTCGCCAAGGACATGGGCTACGACTACGTGCCCCTGATGGATGCGCTCGGCGGCAAGAAGTAACCCGCCTGTACAGCAGCCGGCCAGCCGTCTTCTGGCCGGGTTGCCAGGGGGGAAGCCCCGTCCGGGTGTCCCCCCTGGTTCCCACCCTGTGGAATAAATGATCCCGCCGGGCGTCTCCCCACACCAGAAGCGGGCATGCGGGCGGCGCGGCAGGGGAAAGCGTTGTTGACCCGTCTGTTCCGGTGCATAGATTGACCGTTAGGCAGGCGACGCATTCCCCAATCATTTCGGGCCCCTGGAAGGCGGGAGCATGATGCTGGACTTCAGGCAACCCAACCGGACGAAGCAGGAATTCGAAGAGCTGGCGCTGGCGCACCTGGACCCGCTCTATTCAGCGGCCCTCCGGCTGACCAAGAACGAGCGCGATGCCGAGGACCTGGTGCAGGACACCTGCATGCGGGCCTATCGGTTCTTCGACAAGTTCGAGCGCGGGACCAACATCAAGGCCTGGCTCTTCAAGATCCTCACGAACACGTTCATCAACCGGTACCGGCGCAAGGTGAAGGAGCGCACGGTGGTGGAGGGCGTGGAGCGCGAGGCGGTGCATGAGCGCTTCGTGAGCCGGGACGCGACGGACTTCGCCGCCAACCCCGAGCAGTACTTCTTCGACCGGCTCCTGTCGGACGACGTGCTGCGCGCCATCGACTCGCTGCCCATCGACTTCCGGCTGGTGGTCATCCTCGCGGACCTCCAGGAGTTCTCCTACAAGGAGATCGCGGAGATTCTGGAGTGCCCCGTGGGCACGGTGATGAGCCGGCTGTTCCGGGGCCGCAAGCTGCTGCAGAAGACGCTGCGTGAGTACGCGCAGGGTCAGGGTGTCTTCCGTCACGACGGAGATCCGGTGCCCGCGCCCGCGGACCTGGAAGAGTTCCGGCGACGGAAGAAGGCCGGCTAGTTCGTGGTTGGATTCATCGAGCGCCCATGACCTGCCAGGAACTCGAGCGATTGCTGTACCCGTACCTCGACGGTGAATTCCAGCCGGAGGAACGCCACGACGTGGAGTCGCATCTCGAAGACTGCCCCGCATGCATCGCGCGGGTGGATGAAGAGATGCAGCTTCGCCAGACGCTCCGGCGCGCGGCGAAGCACTCCGTGTCCGCCCAGGGCTCGCGCGCGCCGGCTTCGCTGCGCGCGGGCATCCAGTCCGGCCTGCACCGTGAGCAGCGCCGGGCCCAGGTGAGCCAGTGGATCCGCGCCGGGGCCGTGGCCCTGGTGGTGGTGACGGTGGGCGGCGGCTGGATGACGTACCAGTCCGGTCAGGCCCAGCGGGCCACCATCCTGGAAGCCGTGCAGCGGCACACGCGCCAGCGGCCCCTGGAGTTCGTGGCGGGCACGCCGGAGCAGATTGAGGCGTGGTTCAACGACAAGGTGGAGCACCGCATCACCCTGCCCCGCCTGCAGCAGGCCCAGCCGGTGGGAGCGCGCTTCTCCACGCTCAACGGCCAGGAAGTCGTCTACGTCAGCTACGAGACCCAGCCCCGGCGCACGAACGAGGCCAAGCGCAACATCGGCGTGTTCGTGTATCCGGCGACGGGCCGGCGGGTGACGGTGGAGGAGTCCCCCACGGTGGAGAACGTGGCCGTGGACTCGAGCCAGGCGTACAACGTGGTGACGTGGCGTGATCAGGACATCACCTACGAGTTGGTGACGGACCTGGACGACGCCGCCATCCTGCAGATGCTGCGGGAGCAGGAGCACCGCTCCAACGGCATCCCGCGCCCCGCGCAGGTGAAGCCTTCGGTGAGCGTGCAGAACGTGTCGCTGCAGCCCGTCTCGCTACAGCCCTGAAACAGGGCTGACGGCGCGGGGCCCGAGCGGTCGCCTGCTCGACTGAATACCGGGCATTGCGCCCGGTGTGAAGATTGACGGTCCCAGACATGGCCGATAGCCTCGACCGCGACTCTCTTCTCGCGCGCCGCCGCTTGTTCGTGGTGATCCACCGCGCGCCGCACCCCAGGACGGCCGTCCCTTCATGTCCAAGCGAATCCTGATCGTCGAAAGCGACGCCACCCTCTCCGCCACCCTGCAGCAGGCCCTGGAAGCCCGGGGGTTCACGGCGCAGACGACGGGCGACGGCAAGGGCAGCGTGGAGCTGATCCGGCGCGAGCGCCCGGAGCTCGTGGTGCTCGCGGTGGATCTGTCCGCCGGACAGAACGGCTACCTCATCTGCGGCAAGCTGAAGAAGGACGACGATCTCAAGGCGCTGCCCATCGTCATCATCGGCAGCCCGGACGGCTTCGCGGCGCACAGCAAGCTCAAGGCGCGCGCGGACGAATACGTCGCCAAGCCCGTGGACACCGACACGCTGGTGGACCGGGTGGGCAGCCTCATCGGCTTCCCGGAGCTGCCCGCCAGTGACGAGGTGGTGGACGACAGCCTCACCCTGGACTCGCTGGGCGACGACTTCGGCAAGGAAGAGCCGGCCCCGGACTTCGGCGAGGAGATCGCCGTGGACACGGGCGAGGAGCCCGCGGTGCCCGGGGAGGACCTGGACATGCTCGACGAGGCCTTCGGCGACCTGTCCGAGCCCGTCACCGGAACGCCCGACGAAGAGTCCGTCCAGGCGCCGCCGGAGCTGGAGTCCCCGTCCGCCGAGGAGGAGATCTCCGCGCTCGACTCGCTGGGCTCCGACAACGACGACTCGCTGGACGTGCTGAGCGACCTGGGCGACGAGCCGGAGGAGAAGACCGTCATCGGCTTCATGCCGCCGGCGGATCCGGAGCCGGTGGCCGCGCCGCCCCCCGCGCCCGTGCGCGCCGCC
>NZ_RAWI01000348.1 GCF_003612125.1 Corallococcus praedator | reverse complement strand
CCACCATCCCGCCCGGCACCCAGGCGTCGCCCACCACCGGGGCCCCGGGCCCGGCGGCAGCCCTGCCGGAGGGCCACCCGACGATGCCCGCCAGCGCCCCCGTGGCGCCCGGCGCGCCGCTGCCGCAGGGCCACCCGCCGGTGTCGGACGCCAACAAGCTGCCGCCGTCGGCCGAGGAGCTGATGAAGCAGCTCGACTCGACGGAGGGCCTGCGCGAGCGGGAGAAGACCTTCGAGATCGCCTCGTCGCTGGGCAAGCTCTACTACACGAACGGCCGCAACGCGGAGGCGCTGTCGTACCTGTCCCAGGCGCAGGCCCGGGCGGACGGCGCTCGGACGCGGTTCCTCGCCCTGAAGAAGAAGCTGGGCAAGACGCCCCTGCCGTCCCTGGCGGAGGCGAGCTGCGGCTTCACGCCGGGCCAGACGCTGGACGCGATGGACGCGGCCGTGGAGGCCCGGGCGAAGTCCGGTGACACCGCGGGCGCCGCCGCCTGCGCGCGTGCCTCCCTGGAGCCGGTGCTGGACGTGGAGCTGCTGCGCGGCAACACGCTGTACTTCCAGGGCGACAGCGTCGCCGCGCTCAAGGCCTATTCTCGCGTGCTGGAGGTGGAGCCCCGGCACCCGGAGGCGCTCTTCAGCCACGCGTCGCTGGT
This sequence comes from Corallococcus praedator, assembly GCF_003612125.1. Classification (GTDB taxonomy): domain Bacteria; phylum Myxococcota; class Myxococcia; order Myxococcales; family Myxococcaceae; genus Corallococcus; species Corallococcus praedator. The sequence continues at coordinate 9,235 of NZ_RAWI01000348.1, read as the reverse complement.
GTTCGAGACGCAGGGGGAGAACCTCCCGGCGCTCAAGTCCGCGCGCGAGGGCTTCGACGCGCTGGTGGCGGCGCACCCCCAGTCGCCGCGCGTGCCCATGGCCCGCGCGCTGAGCGAGCGCATCGAGGAGACGGTGAAGGCCGGCGGCCGCCAGAAGTGGCTCGCGACGCGCGCCGAGGATCGCCGCGTGCGCCTGTCGCAGGGGCAGGCCCAGGCCGGCGCCCTGCCGTCGGACGCGCCCCGCCCGCTGACGCCGGAGATGGTGGACGCGGTGAAGAACACGGAGCGCACGCCGGAGCTGGAGGCGGGCCTCGCGAAGCTGGTGGACGAGGGCGAGGAGCATCTGGCGCGCGGCCGCTACCAGGAGGCCCTGGCCAACTACACCCGCGTGGTGCCCTTCCAGCCGGAGAACGGGCGCGCGAAGGCGGGCATGGCGTGGGCGTTGGTGGGCCTGGGCCGTCCCATGGGCGCGCGCGTGTGGAGCGTGGCGCTGCAGGGCGACGCGGGCGCGGTGGAGAAGCTGGGTGACACGCTGCTCGCCAAGGGCGACGCCAAGGGCGCCAAGGCCCTCTGGGAGAAGCTGTCCCAGGACGTCCCCAACTATCCGAACAAGGCCGCGCTCCAGGCGAAGCTGTCGCAGTAGGGCCCGGGACGCTGGCGCGTCAGAAGAACTTCGCGGCCAGCAGGTCCTGGACGTCGAGCAGGCCCACCGCGCGGCCCTCGACGTCCACCACGGGGAGCTGATCCACCTTCAGCTCGCGCATCTGCGCGGCGGCGGTGAGCACCAGCGTCTCCGGGGTGATGCAGCGCGGGCGCTTGCCCATCACCTGGCGCACGGGCACCTCGAAGTCCTGGTGCCCCTTCTCCACCAGCCGGCGCAGATCGCCGTCGGTGAAGATGCCCTCCAGCATCCCGTCCTTGTCCACCACGCACGCGGCGCCCGGCCGGCCCGGCGTGTTGGTCATCACCACCACCGCCTGGGACAGCCGCGCGGTGTCCAGCACCAGCGGGTTGGCGCGGCCGGTGCGCATCAGCTCGAAGACGCGCAGCACGGAGCGCCCCAGCTTCCCGCCCGGGTGCAGGAGCGCGTAGTCGTCCCGTCCGAAGGGCCGCGAGCGCAGGAGCGTCATCGCCAGCGCGTCACCCACCGCGTGCAGCGCGGCGGTGGAGGCCGTGGGGACAAGCCCCAGGGGGCACGCCTCTTCGATGCGGCCGATGTCCAGCACCACATCCGCCCCCTTCGCGAGCGCGCTCTCCGCGTCCCCGGTGAGCGCGACGACGGGCGTGCCCATGCGCTTGAACAGGGGCAAGAGCCGCAGCAGTTCCTCCGTGCTGCCGCTGTTGGACAGGGCGAGGATGACGTCGCCCTGGCCCACGCGGCCCAGATCGCCGTGCACGGCCTCCGCGGGGTGCAGGAACACGGAGCGCACGCCGGTGGACGCGAGCGTGGAGGACAGCTTCTGGCCGATGTGGCCCGCCTTCCCCATGCCCGTCACCACCACCTGGCCGGTGCACTCGCGCACCAGGTGCAGCGCGTGGAGGAACGCGTCCCCCAGCCGTTCGGTGACGCCGAGGATGGCGCGCGCCTCCGCCTCCAGCACGCCTCTCGCGTACGCGAGCGTGGCCTCCGCGTCGTCATCCCGGGCGCGGGTGCGCGCGGGCGCTGACGCGGCGGCGGAAGTGGCGGACGCGCGGCCGGGAAGGGCGCGCAGGCGGGGCTTCTTGGCGGTGGAGCGGGGAGCGCGGGCCATGGGCTTTGGGGGCTACCTCTACTCCAGCCTTCGCCCGGGTGGCCATCCTTGACGCATGGGGGGGCATCGGCTACGGCCTGCTCGCCCGGCCGCCCGCGGCCGGAAGAGGCTCTGCCGCACCACCCGCTGCACTACTTCAGGACTGAGGGGACGGAATGAAGTTCTTCATCGACAGCGCGGACGTCGAGGAAATCCGCAAGGCCCACGCGATGGGCTGCGTGGACGGCGTCACCACCAACCCGTCGCTGCTGGCCAAGGTCGGCCGCGGGCTGGAGGAGACCATCCGCGAAATCTGCTCCATCGTGGACGGCCCCATCAGCGCCGAGTGCGTCTCGCTGGAGGCCCCGGAGCTCATCAAGGAGGGGCAGACCCTGGCGAAGATCCACGACAACGTCGTGGTGAAGATTCCCATGGGCGTGGAGGGCATGAAGGCCGTCAAGGCGCTGACCGCCGAAGGCATCCGCACCAACGTCACGCTGTGCTTCTCCGCCAACCAGGCCCTGCTGTGCGCCAAGGCGGGGGCCACGTACGTGTCGCCCTTCGTGGGCCGGCTGGACGACATCTCCCAGGACGGCATGGAGCTCATCGCCCACATCCTGGAGATCTACCAGAACTACGACTTCACCACGCAGGTGCTGGTGGCCAGCGTGCGCAACCCCGTGCACGTGCTCCAGGCCGCGCGCCTGGGCGCGGATGTCGCCACGCTGCCCTACAGCGTCATCACCCAGCTGGCGAACCACCCGCTCACCGACAGCGGCATCAAGAAGTTCCTGGCGGACTGGGAGAAGGTCCCCAAGCAGGGCAAGTAGTCCGCTGACTCCACCGCAGGACGCACGACGGCCGCCGGACTCCCTTCACTTCAGGAGCACGGCGGCCGTCCTGTTTCGATGCGCTGTCCGTCCTGGCCGCTACTGCACGGTCAGGTTGCGGTTGACGGTGAGCGAGCTGCGGGTGTTGCCGAAGGTGACGTTCACCCGGCCCGAGGACGCCGCCGTGGTGGCGGTGGAGCCGTTGAGGCGCACGGTGGCGTTGTTGCCGTCCCGGAAGCTGCTGACGGTGTAGCGCCACTGGCACCAGGCCTTGGAGGCCGTCGTCTCCGTGACGGGCTTGTTGATGTTGCAGGGGCCCACGTCCTTGTAGCCCGGCTGTCCGGCGGCGGGCTCCACCTCACGGCGCTCGTGCGAGATGGTCATGCCGTAGGTGCGCGAGTTCAGCGTCGCGTCCTTCTCCGTGACGGTGGCGGTGCCCTTGCTCGTGGTGACGGCCGCGGTGATGTTGGCCGTGTCCGGCGACAGCTGGTTGCCGAAGGGGTCCGACACGCGCACGCTGAAGCTCGTCTCCCCGCCCTTGGGGATGTCGAAGCCCGCCACGCCCGGGTCCGGCGAGAACGTCACGATGGGCGCGCCCACCACGGAGGAGAAGCCCGTGTAGACGATGTGGGTGGAGTGCCACAGCTGCGTGTCGCCATCCCAGCAGCCGTTGGGGCCGTCCCAGACGCCGTTCGGCGCGGCGCGCTGGCCGGTGGCGCAGTTCAACCGCTCCGTGTCGATGAACTTCTCACCGGAGTCGTACAGGCCGTTGTCGTTGGAGTCGACGAAGGGCTCGGGCAGGTCCACGAACCACTCGCCCGGATCCCACTTGCCGTTCTTGTTGCCGTTGGACGCGCCGGAGCCGTCGTAGAAGGACTCCTCGCCGGGGCTGACGGCGATGACGGTGACGAGCATGTCGCGCGGGTTGTTGCCGCCGTGGTCCGGCTCGCCCACGAGGGGGCTGACTTCCTTCGGCGGCCAGTCACCGGAGGTGTAGAACTTCGTGGTGACCAGGCCGGGCGCCTGGGTGGTGGGCGCCGTCGACTTGTCCACGCTGCCCGCCTCCGTGTACCAGTTCACCTTCGGGTCGATGACCACCGGGTTGTTGAACCGGTCGCTCAGCTGCGCGCTGCACGTGGTGTTCAGGTCCGAGCGGGGCGGCGTCTCCGACGCGTTGGCCGCCAGGTTGATCTGCGTGCACTGGACCACGAAGTTGTCGTCCGAGGCCCGCGCTCCGCTGATGGAGATGCTCTTGGAGTTGGCCGCCAGCGCCGCGCCGTCCACGGACGCCTGCACGATGGCGAAGCCCACTTCATTGCCCGACTGGAGCGTGGTGCTGACCACGCCCGTGCTGTTGGTCGTGGCGGAGGTCGGCAGCAGGGTGGTGCCGCCCGCGCCCGTCACCGTGAAGTTCACCTTCGTGTTGGGAACGCCCACGCGGTTGAGGTCCACCACCTTGAACGTGACCAGCGTCGACGTGTCGACGTTGGACGACAGGATGCCCAGCTTCTCCTTGGTGCTGGACACGAACGACACCTCCGCGGGGTCGCTCGCCACGGGGCCGGCGTCCGGCGTCCCGGCGTCCGTCTTGGTGCCGCCGTCCGTCCCGGCGTCCGTCCCGGCGTCCGTCTTGGTGCCGCCGTCCGTGCCCGCGTCCGTCTGCGTGCCAGCGGGATTGACGGTGACGCGGGCCGTCTTGGTGATGCCGTCCCAGGTGCCGGAGAGGGTCACGGTGCCGGTGCAGCCCACGTCGCGCGACTTCTCACAGCGGAACGTCGCGGTCGCCTTGCCGTCGACCAGGGTGAACGTCTTGGACTTGGAGCCGCCCGTGGCGGTCTCGGTGTCGACCAGGCCCGCCGCCGTGTCCAGGGAGAGCGACCCCTTGCCAGGGTTGCCGTCCTTGTCGGTCGCGGTGATGGACAGGGTGCTCGTCTGTCCATCGTCGGTGATGGTGGCCGGGTTCGGTGAGATGCGGAGCTCCGCCTCTTGGGGCTCGGGGTCGTCGCCGCCCCCGCAGGCCGTCAGACCGAGCACCAGCACGAGCGTGCCGGCAAGTTTCAATGATTTGTGCATGTGGGAAACTCCCCTCCAGGGAAACGTCCTTTTAGTGGAAAGGTCCCCTGCTGCACAAACTGGCAGCGGGACGGACGGGGGCCGCCGGGCTTCCTTGGGGACCCCCAGCGGACGGGGAACCTGTCGCTTTATTCACGCCTCGGGACTGGCGGTCCGGCGACGGGAGCGGTATGGCAGGAAGACGCGTTGATATTTGAATCAACCCGAGGATCCGCCCCATGGAATTCCAGCTCACCGAGTCCCAGCGCGCGTTGCAGGATGCCGCTCGCAAGTACGCCCGCGAAGTGGTGCGCCCCAAGGCCGCCCACTACGACGAGACCTCCGAGTTTCCCCGCGACCTCTTGTCCACGGCCTTCGAACTGGGCCTGCTCAACATGGCCATCCCGTCCGAGTACGGCGGAGGGGGCCTGTCGCACCTGGAGCAGGTCATCGTCTGCGAGGAGCTGGCGTGGGGCTGCGCGGGCGTGGCCACGTCCATCATCGCCAACGACCTGGCCAACCTGCCCATCATCCTGCACGGCACGGAGGACCAGAAGAAGCGGCTGCTCTCCGGGTTCGGGCAGAAGCTGAAGTTCAGCTCCTTCTGCCTCACGGAGCCCAGCGCCGGCTCCGACGTGGCGGCCATGAGCACCACCGCGCGCCGCGAGGGTGACGAGTACGTCCTCAACGGCACCAAGTGCTTCATCACCAACGGCGGCTACGCGGATCAGTTCACCGTGTTCGCCACGCTGGACAAGGGCAAGAAGCACAAGGGCATCACCTGCTTCGTCGTGGAGGGCCGGCCCCAGGGCGTCACCACCGGCAAGCACGAGAACAAGATGGGCCAGCGGGCCAGCAACACCGTCACCGTCAACTTCGACGAGGTCCGCGTCCCGGTGGCCAACCGCATCGGTGAGGAGGGCGAGGGCTTCAAGGTGGCCATGGCCACGCTGGACAACAGCCGCCCGCTCACCGCCAGCCTGTCGGTGGGCATCGCCCGCGCGGCGCTGGAGTACTCGCTGGAGTACTCGGCTCAGCGCCAGACGTTCGGCAAGCCCATCCGCGAGCACCAGGGCGTGCAGTTCATGCTGGCCGACATGGCCATGAACACCCACGCCTCGCGCCTGCTCACCTGGGAGAGCGCCTGGGTGCTGGATGAAGGACAGCGCAACACCCTGCAGTCCAGCTATGCGAAGTGCTTCGCTGCCGACATGGCCATGAAGGTCGCCACCGACGCCGTCCAGGTCTACGGCGGCTATGGCTACATGAAGGACTATCCGGTGGAGAAGCTGATGCGCGACGCCAAGCTCATCCAGGTCTACGAGGGGACGAGCCAGGTGCAGCGGCTGGTCATCGCGAAGGAACTGTTCAGGTAGAAAAGCAAAACTGCGCGCGGTGGGGCTTTCAAGTTGCCGCCGCGCTGTACGGATGTCTATTACTCCGGCCCTGATGCGCGGCGCGTCAACCTGAAGCCGCGTCCCGGTGCCTCAAGCAGCCGATCCCTTTTCAAGCACTCCCCACAGAGGAGAAGCCCGCCGTGAAGATTCTCGTCACCGCCAAGCGCGTGGAAGACCCTGAGTCGAAGATCAAGGTGAAGCCGGACGGCTCGGACATCGTGAAGGAGGGGCTGAAGTACAAGATCAACCCCTTCGACGAAATCGGCGTGGAAGAGGGCCTGCGCCTCGCGGCGAAGCACACCGGCGAGGTGGTGGTGGTCTCCATCGGCGGCAAGGAGGTGCAGGAGCAGCTGCGCCACGCGCTGGCCATGGGCGCCAACCGCGCCGTGTGGGTGAACCACACGGGCCCGCTGGATCAGCTGGGCATCGCGGGCCTGCTCCAGAAGGTCGCGGAGAAGGAGAAGCCGGACATCGTCCTGTTGGGCAAGCAGTCCATCGACGATGACCAGAACCAGGTGGGCCAGTACCTGGCCGAGTTCCTGGGCTGGGGCCAGGCCACGTTCGCCTCCAAGGTGGAGTCGCTGGAGAGCGCCGAGGAGAAGAACAAGCAGCCCGCGGTGGTGCTGTCCGCGGACAAGAAGAGCGTGCAGGTGGTGCGCGAAGTGGACAACGGGCTCGCCACGCTGGAGGTGCAGCTGCCGGCCATCGTGACCACGGACCTGCGCCTGAACCAGCCGCGCTACGCGAGCCTGCCGGGCATCATGAAGGCGAAGAGCAAGCCCATCGAGGAGCTGACGCCGGCCGGGCTGGGCGTGGACGTGGCGCCGAAGATCCAGGTGCTGAAGCTGGCCGCTCCCCCGGCGCGCAAGGCGGGCATCAAGGTGCCGGACGTGGCGGCCCTGGTGGAGAAGCTGCACAACGAGGCGAAGGTCGTCTGACCGCGCATCCCATCCATCCCTGAAGATTCCGGAGACAGACACATGTCCATCGTCCTCATCGTCGCCGAACAGCAGCCGGACGGGAACCTGCGCAAGGCTTCCCTCAACGCCATCGCCGCGGGCAAGCAGCTCGCGGAGAAGTCGGGCGGAGAGCTGCACCTGGTCCTCTTGTCCAAGGACCCCTCGAAGGTCGCCGGGGAGCTGACCGGCACGGGCGCCAAGGCCATCCACACGGCCGCCGCCCCGGAGCTGGAGCACTACCTGGCGGAGGTCTACGCCCCCGTCATCGCTTCGCTCGCGCAGGAGCTGAAGGCCACCTTCATCGGCGCGGCCTCCACGGCGCAGGGCAAGGACCTGCTGCCGCGCGTCGCCGCCCGGCTGAAGGCCGCCATGGCCACCGACATCACCGCCATCAACGGCGGTGGCGCGGACATCACCTTCACGCGCCCCATGTGGGCCGGCAACGTGTTCGCTGAAGTGAAGCTGACCACGCCGGTGCAGGTCGTCAGCATCCGCGCCACGGAGTTCCCGGCCGCCGCCACGGGCCAGGGCGCCGCGGAGGTGAAGTCCTTCCAGCCGAAGCTGGAGGCCAGCAAGACGAAGTTCGTCAGCTTCAACGAGGTGAAGAGCGCGCGCCCGGAGCTGACCGAGGCGAGCGTGGTGGTGTCCGGCGGTCGCGGCACCAAGGGCGACTTCAAGGAAATCGAAGCGCTGGCGGACCTGCTGGGCGCCGCGGTGGGCGCGTCCCGCGCGGTGTGCGACGCGGGCTGGGTGCCCAACGACTACCAGGTCGGGCAGACGGGCAAGGTCGTCGCGCCCAAGCTGTACATCGCCGCGGGCATCAGCGGCGCCATCCAGCATCTGGCCGGCATGAAGAGCTCCAAGACCATCGTCGCCATCAACAAGGACCCGGAGGCGCCCATCTTCCAGGTGGCCGACTACGGCCTCGTGGAGGACCTCTTCAAGGTCCTGCCCGCGCTGCGCGAAGGCATCCAGAAGCTGAAGTAGGCCGCCGCTTCCGAAGCGGACGGTGAAGCAAGCGAAGGGCGCGTCGGGCCGGGAGGACATCCCCGGTCAGCGCGCCCTTCGTGCGTTCCGCGGGTCCTTCGTGCGCCCTACAGGTCGATGTCGCTGTCGCGGCCGGGCTGCTTGTCCGGCGGCGGGAGCGGGGCTGCGGGGGCCCGGGGCTCCACGTCGTCCTCCGGGGCCTCCGGAGGCTCCGGAGCTTCTGGCTCATGGGGGTCCAGGTCTTCGGGCAGCGCGTCCCGAGCGTCGTCGGGCGCCTCCGTATCCAGCAGGTCCACGCGGCCGCCACCCGCGAGCTCCACGTAGAGGGTGCGGAAGGTCCACGACTCGCCGTCCTTGTCGGCCACGGCGTGCAGGGTGCCGTCCGCCTTCGGGCCATCCAGCGGGACGACGAAGGACGCGTGGGTGCGGCCGTTGGTGGTGCTCACCTGGGTGTTGCTGGGGAAGCCCGGCTTGAAGGGGGAGCCCAGGGCCTTCTGCACCTGCGGGTCGTCCTGCGCCTGGGCGAGCGCGTCCGTGTACGCGCCCATGTCCCGGAAGGACGTGTAGCCGTAGCCGATGGCGATGGCGACGAAGCACAGGCAGGAGCCCATCAGGCCCAGGCAGCCCACCGGCACGGCCCACTTCCAGTTCCGGTTCCACCACCCCTGGCGGGGCACGGGCGCGTAGTCACCCTCGGGCATCGTCGGCATGGGCCCTCCTGGCCTTGGCGTCGGGCCGTGTCATAGCTGGTTCCGGACGAAGCCGGGGTGGGGGATGTGTCGCGGAACCTGTCCCCACGGCGCCTTCATGACAGAGTGTCCGCCATGCCCTCTGGTGGCGTCTCGACGGCCGAGCTCGCGGACCTGCTTGCGGCGCTGCCCTTCGGCCACCGGCTGTGGGTGCGCGGCATGGGGCGGAGCCTCTATCCGCTCCTGCGCAGCGGGGACGCCGTCCGCCTGCTCAGATGCGGCCCGGAGCGGCTGGCGCGCGGGGACGTGGCCCTGGTGCGCAACGGGCCCCGGCTGGCCGCCCAGGTGGTGCTCTCCACGCAGCCCTGGGTGACGGAGCCGCTCCTGGGCGGGCCCCATGCGCCGGGAGGCGAGCTGGTGGGACGGGTCATCGCGCTCAAGCGCGGGCGGATGGTGCTGCGGCTGCCCCGGCCGGCCGCACCGCGAGCACCGGCTTCACGTTCAACCTGCGCAGCTTCTAGCCAGCGGCGGCCCCGGCTCCGCGCCGGGGCCCGCCCCTGACCTCACGCCAGGCTCAGGCCATGTCGAAGA
>NZ_RAWI01000347.1 GCF_003612125.1 Corallococcus praedator | reverse complement strand
CTCGTGAAGCTGCTCCGTGGCCGCCTTCACCACGCCCCGCGCCATGGCCTGGGCGCGCTCCCCCGGCTTGCGGATCTCATCGGTGCGGGAGTGGGCGAACAGCAACGCCTCGTCGAAGAGGTGGTTGAGACGCACCACGAAGGCGTGGAGGGGCAGGCCGCCCTCGTTCCACTCCCGCGACAGCGCCTCCAGCGCCCCCGCCATGGCCGCCCCCGCCAGGGAATGGGCCGCGACCGTCGGCGCCACGCGCTCGCGCTCGGCGGCCTCATGCGCCAGCCGCCCCAGCACCGTGAGCGCATCATCGAGGAGCGCACGCAGCTGCCCGTCGAACTCCGGCAGCTCCTTGCGCAGCCCGTCCGCTGAGCCGTGCACCGCGCCGCTCGCGGCCTCGCTCGCGGCGAGGCGCGCCAGCGACAGCGACAGGTTGCGAAGCGCCTCCACAGGACCCATGAGCCGTCTGCCCTGCATCACCCACCCATCCTTCCCGTCGGTCCGGCTTCGGCGGATGAAGAGCGTTCCACAGGAGGGTGGGAACGCGTCGGCTCGGAGACAACACAGGGCCGCCGAGTGGACCGAGCGCCAGGGCCGCGACAAGGCCGCGTGCGAAAGCAGCCGTCACGACCTCCCGTTCCCCTGCACCTCCTCCTTGCCAGCAGGGCACTGCACCTTTGGGACGTTCTGGAATCCAGCCACTCACGACGCGTGCGGAGGAGAAGCCATGGCGAGGAAGCAACCGAACATCCTGGTCATCTTCGGAGACGACATCGGCTGGTTCAATCCCAGTTGCGACCACCAGGGAGCCATGGGGTACCGCACGGGCCTCACCAAGGTGGGGCTGCCCGGCGCGAAGCTGGGCCTCCAGCCCGAGGATCCGACCATCGCGGACCTGCTCAAACCGCTGGGCCATGTCACGGGCCAGTTCGGCAAGAACACCTGGGCGACCGCGACGAGTACCTGCCCACGGTGCACGGCTTCGATGAGTTCTTCGGCAATCTCTACCACCTCAACGCGGAGGAGGAGCCGGAGAACGTGGACGACCCCAAGGCCCGCGCGGTGTGTTGCATTGCTGAGCCAACCCGGACGGCACGCAGCTCGACACGCTGGATGCGCTGGATGCGCTGGGCATCACCGAAGACACCCGCGTGGTGTCTTCGACGGCTACAACCTCATGCCCTTCCTCGGCCAGTTCCTGAAGACCTTCGAGCAGTTCCCGCCCTGCCAGCGGCCCCACCCGAGGAGGAGACGGCCGCGAGCGAGGAGCAGCCCGCCGTCCACTGACCCCGCGGAAAGAGCGGCCGGAATGAGCCCCTCGAAAAAGCAAAGGCCTCGCGGCGCGCTGCTTCGCCGCGAGGCCCTCCGCACTGCCTGCGTCAATCGCCCGGGGTGGCCCTACTCCTGGACGTCATTCACGTGGTTGAACACCTCTCCGGGAGCAATGGCCTTGCCCTTCGCGTCGGTGCGCTCCGCGGTGGAGATGCTCCACACATCCAGCGTGTCGTCGTTGTCCACATTGCCCACGCACACGGCCGTCAGGGTGCATTCGGGGCATTCGCCCTGCACGCCCGGCTCCACGCCGGCGTTCTCCAAAGCCGTCTGGATTCCGCTCGGGTCGATCGCGGTGAAGCGCTCGCTCACCGGGATGAAGGAGTCCGGCAGGCGCAGCACGTAGGCATAGCGGTTGCCAGGCTCCGGCGCGAAGCCCAGCTCCGTGAGGGACCCCAGGGGCTGCTCTTCCGCGAGCCGCGCCTGCGCGGAGAGGTAGATGGACTTGAGGTTCACCTTGCACTCCGCCTGCTTCGAGCGCGCCTGGAACCGGATGAAGTTGGGAATGGCGATGGCGGCCTGGATGCCGATGAAGAAGAAGGCGGCCACCGACACGATGAGGGCCGCGATGGCGAGCCCCTTGCCGGACTGCCCCGGCTTGCCTGCCTTCACCAACGCGACAATGGACAGCACGACGGCCACCGGCCAGAAACAACCCAGACACAGGCTGGCGATGGCGAAACCCAGGGCAACCCCAGGCAGTACGGACTTCTTCGGCGCGGCGGGAACATCGTCGGACATCGTGGGCATCACTTCCTCCAGGGCGCGGGACCCTAGAACGCCTCACGTCATCGAGTCACGCGGAGTGCGACTCAAGCCTTCGCGGCGCGCTTCTTCGCCACGAGGTCCTTCCACAGCCCCGCGTACTTCTTGCGGTACTTCGGATCTTCTTCGGTCTCGATGAGCGACAGCGCGAGCTGCTTGAGCGCATCTTCCTTCACGACGTCGTAGGTCTTCCGGAAGACCTCCAGGATGTCGTAACGGACCAGCGTCCCGTTCTTCTCCGTGGAGCACTCCCGGAAGCGCTGGGACAGACGGTCCACCACGGCGGCCTGCAAGGCTTTGTCCACGGGCGCATCGGTCACGGCCATGAGGTGCCGGTAGGAGGCGTAGCGGGAGTCAGCGTCCTCGCTGCGAAGGTTGACGAAGTGACTCTGGATGTTCGCGTCCATGCCCTGGCGTTCTACCAATCCATCCGGCCCCAGACATCCGCGATACGCTCCCCGGCCTCTCCATGACCGTCTCCTCGCCCCTGGATGCCCCGGACGCAGCCCCTCGCAGGAACAAGCGGTGGTGGCGCATCCCCCTGTGGATCCTCCTGGGCGTCGTCGTGCTGGAGGTGCTGATCAACGTGGCGCTCAACGTCGGCGTCGTCCAGGCCATCATGCGCCGGGGGACGGACCGCACGCAGCTGTCGTGGCAGCGCGCCTGGTGGCTGTGGCCCGTGGGCCGGCTGCACCTCAAGGGCTTCACCCTCACCAACCAGGACACCGAACGCTGGTGGAAGGTGGAGGTGGATGCCCTGACGGCCGGGATGTCGCTGACGGGCCTCTTGCGCAAGCGCGTGGACGTGCACGGCATCGACGGGCACGGGGCGACCTTCCACCTGGAGCCCTCACCCGCGCCCGAGGAGGAGCCGTCGGATCCGAACGCGCGCCCCTGGGTCATCAACCTGGAGGACGTGACGCTGCACGGGGTGCGCGAGCTGGACTTCAGCCGCGTGCGCTTCGTCGGCGCGCTGGACGTGAATGGAGCCCTCAACCTCCAGTCCCGTGAGCGCCTCCAGGTGGACCTGCCGTCGGTGCGCGTGGCGGAGGGCTTCATGGAGGTGGATGGCAAGCGGGTCGCGCGCCTGGAGGCGCTGTCCGCCAGTGCCCGCCTGGACGCGCCGTTCCAGGGTGAGCAGGGCTATGACCTCTCCCAGGCCATTGGCGGGCAGGCCCAGGTGAAGGTGGACCTGTTACCGCTGGACTGGGTGAACGACCTGCTGGGCCCAAGCGCCCCGGTGTCCCTGCGCGGCGGGAGCGGGCGGCTGGACCTGGACGTGCGCATGCAGCGCAACACGCTGGAGCCGGGCAGCCGGCTGGAGGCCCGCGGCGCGGAGCTGGATCTGCGCGCGGGCCCCATGCGCGCGCGCGCCCCCTGGAGCCTCAAGGCGTCCATGGACGAGGAGCGCCCGGGACAGCCCGCGGGACAGCTGCACATCGCCTTCGCGCCCGTGAAGGTCTCCGGGCCCAAGGGCAACGGGGTGGAGGTGCCGGAGGTGGCCCTCACCGTCCTCGCCCGGCGGCGCGAAGGGCAGCCGGGCTTCGACCTGGAGCCGGAGCTGAACGTGGCGAAGAGCCGGCCGTTGGACCTGCGGCTGCTCAACCCGTGGCTGGAGCAGACGCTTGAAATCGACTCCGGGCACGTGACGGTGCGCAGCGAGGAACGCTCCAAGAGGGCGAAGGCGCGCAAGGCGCTGGAGCTGCGCATGGACACCGACCTCGTGTCCGGAAGCATGGGCAAGCACAAGGTCCTGCTGCGCGCGGAGGTGGAGGTGGATGCGCGGCACCTGTCGTGGGACATGAAGGAGCTGGGCCTCGCCGGCACGACGCTGCGGCTGAGCAATGTGTCCTCGAACGGCCCCGTGCCCATCCGCGCCTGGAGCGGCACGTTCAGCCTGCCGCGCGCCAGCCTGACGCTGTCGCCCACGGTGCTGTCCGCGCGCTTCTCAAGCCAGCTCACCGACACGCAGCCGCTGGTCGCGCTCATCACCTCGTCGAAGCGCCTGCCCGCCTTCCTCACGTCCCTGCTCAACATCCCGAAGGTGGAGGTGACGGGGCAGGTGCAGATCGACGAGCGCGGGCTCCAGGTGCGCGAGCTGAAGGCGAAGGGCGACAGCTTCTCCCTGGAGGGCCACCTGGACCTCGTGCAGGGCAACATCACGGGCGCCCTGCTGACGACGCTGGGACCGGTGACCGGCGGCATCGAATTGAGGCCCGGCGACAACGGCCTGCACCTGGTAAACGCGAAGCAGTGGTTCGCTGGACAGCAGGCGCCACCCTTCCGCTGACAGCTACTGCGGATGGACGTCCCACCCGCCGTGCGTCAGGTAGGGCGCCACGGCGCGCAGGAGCACGTCCAGGTCCACGGGCTTCTCCAGGAAGCCCTCCACCCCCAGGGCGCTCATGGCGTCAGCCCCCGCGTCCAACGCGTACAGGACGATGACGGGAATGGAAGCGAGCGCCGGGTCCGCTCGCTGCCGTGCGCGGAACTCCCAGGCGTCCATCCGTGGCATCCGCAGGTCCAGCAGGATGAGGGCCGGGCGCAGGCCCTGGTTGAGCAGGCGCATCGCCTCATGCCCGTCGCGCGCCAGCACCACCGTGTGCCCGTCCAGCTCCAGGGCTTCCTTGTAGGCCCGCAGCAGGTCCAGGTCGTCGTCCACCACGAGGATGCTGTTCCACCAGGACATGGGCCTCTCACTTCCGCCCAGGAAGGTGTCCACCGGCCGGGGACTTCGCCTCGCCCCGCGGTCGGGGGCAGGGGTTTTGCGTGCCCTTGGACGCGCAACCGTGCGACAAGACGGGCGCTGCGACACCCTCTGGAGGACGGCATGGCGGAGATGACCTACCGGACGGCGCTGGTGACAGGCGCCTCGAGCGGGCTGGGACGTGGACTGGCGCTGTGGCTGGCGAAGCACGGCCTGCGCGTGTTCGCGACCGGGCGACGGCTGTCCCAACTGCAGGCCCTGGCGGCGGAGGCCCAGGCCGCGGGCGCCACCGTGGAGCCCGTCGTCATGGACGTCACCCACGCGGAGGCCGCCCAGGAGCGCATCCGCGCCATCGACGCGGAGTGTGGCGGACTGGACCTGGTCGTCGCCAACGCGGGCGTGGGCGGCCCCACGCACGGCAAGCGCATGGACTGGGACAGGGCGCGCGCCATCATCGACACCAACGTCACCGGCGCCGCCGCCACGCTGTGCGCGGTGCTGCCGCAGATGGTGGAGCGCCGCCGGGGCCACGTGGTGGGCATCTCCAGCCTCGCGGGGCACCGGGGGCTGTCAGGCCACGCGGCCTACTCGGCGTCCAAGGCCTTCCTCGCCACCTTCATGGAGAGCCTGCGCGTGGACCTGAAGGGCACCGGCGTCGGCGTCACCTGCGTCTTCCCGGGCTTCGTGAAGAGCGAGCTGACGGCGAAGAACCGCTTCCCCATGCCCTTCCTCATGGAGACCGAGGACGCGGTGGAGCTGATGGGCCGCGCCATCTTCGCGGGCCAGTCGGAGGTGAGCTTCCCCTGGCAGGTGTCCGCCTCCATGCGCGTGCTCAAGGCGATGCCCAACCCGCTGTTCGACGCCACCGCGCGCCGGCTGAAGTGAAGGAGCCCTCCGTGACGACGACGCCCGAGTCCTTCGCCCAGCGCTTCGCCCGGCTCGCCGACGCGCGCTCCCCCTTCTGCCTGGGCCTGGACCCGTCGCGCGAAGTGCTCGCCCGCTGGAACCTGCCGGACACCGCGCAGGGCCTGTCCGACTTCTGCGACCGCCTGGCCGACGCGGCCGGAGAGCGGCTCGCGGTGGTGAAGCCGCAGAGCGCCTTCTTCGAGCGCCACGGCCCCGAAGGGCTCGTCGTGCTCCAGCGCGTGCTCCAGCGCTTCCGCGCCGCCGGCACCCTCACGCTGCTGGACGTGAAGCGCGGCGACATCGGCTCCACCATGGACGCCTACGCGGAGTCGCTCTTCGGCAAGGGCAGCGCCTACGACGTGGACGCCGCCACCTTCACCGCGTACCTGGGCCTGGGCGCGCTCGCGAAGACGGTGGAGCGCGCGAGGGCCCACGGCGCCTGCGCCTTCATCGTCGTGCGCTCGTCCAACCCGGAGGGCGTGCCCGTGCAGAACGCCACCGGCACCGACGGCCGCACCGTGGCCCAGTCCCTGGCGGATGGCCTGCGGGAGCTCAACGCGAAGGCGGGCCCCGGCGTGCTGCCCGCGGGCGCGGTGATGGGCGCCACGCTGCCGCCCGCGGACCGCGACGTGGTGGAGCGCCTGGGTGACGCGCTCCTGCTCACGCCGGGCATCGGTTCGCAGGGCGCGGGCTTCGCGGACCTGCCGAAGCTCTTCTACCGCCGCGAGCGGCAGGTGCTGCCCACCGCCGCGCGCTCGGTGCTGGAGGCCGGGCCGGACAAGGCCGCGCTCCAGGAGGCGCTGGAAGCACATCAGGCGCCCTCGCGCGTGTTCCGCGAAGGCGCCTGACGGGTTGCTACCGGTGATGCGGCGCGCGGGTTACTGCGCGCCCATCATGAATTGATCCACGCCGACCTGGTTCTTGTCGGGCACGGCCTCCTTCGGCTCGGTGCCCTTCTTGAAGAACATCAGCTCCGCGCCCTTGGCGCCCGGGTGGGACACCTTGCCCGTCTTCTTGTCGATGTAGAGCCGGGCCAGCTCCATGGACTGCCAGGGGTAGAACTCCGGCTGCGGCCGGCCCTCCAGCGCGCGCTTCATGTAGTTGAGCCAGATGGGGAGCGCCGCGCGGCCGCCCGTCTCGTAGCGGCCCAGCGGGTGCGGGTTCAGGTCGTAGCCCACCCACGCCACCGTCACGAGGTCCTTGGTGTACGCGGAGAACCACGCGTCGAAGGAGTCGTTGGTGGTGCCCGTCTTGCCCGCCGCCGGCTTGCCCAGCTTCTGCGCGGGGCCACCGGTGCCCTGGAGCACCACGCCGCGCAAGAGGTGCGTGAGGATGAAGCCCGTCTCCGAGCTCATCACCTGCTCGCCCGGCTCGAAGAGGCGCGCGTAGCCGGCGGCCACGCGGTCCTGCAGCGGCGCCCACGCGTCGTCGAAGGCGGTGTGGTCCTCCAGCGTGCGGCCGAAGCGGTCCTCCACCTTGCGGATGAAGTACGTGGGCTTCTTGCGGCCGTAGCGGTTGAAGGTCGCGTACGCGTTCGCCAGGTCCAGCGGGTACACGCACGAGGAGCCCAGCGCGGCGGAGAAGTCCATGTTCATGGGTGTGGTGAGGCCCAGCTTCTTCGCCCAGTCCGCCATGTTGTGCACGCCCACCGCGCCGAAGGTCTTCACCGCGGGGATGTTCATGGAGTTCACCAGCGCCGTGCGCAAGAGCACGTCACCCACGAACTCCTCGCTGTAGTTGGCCGGCTTCCACGACACCTTGTTGTCCGGGTCGTGCTCCACGATGGGCGAGTCCACGATGATGGTGGCCTCCGTCCAGTTCAACTGCTCCAGCGCCGCCGAGTACACGAACGGCTTGAAGGAGCTGCCCGGCTGGCGGCACGCCTGGAACGCGCGGTTGAACTCGTTGTCGTCGAAGTCGTAGCCGCCCACCATCGCCGTCAGGTACTGGCGGTGCGGATCAATGGAGACCAGCGCGCTCTGCGCCTCCGGCGTCTGCTCCAGCCGGAAGAGCTTCACGCCCTCCTCCGGGATGGCCTCCGCCAGCTTCTTGTCCCACTGCTCGCGGTCGTCCGTCAGTTCCTTCTTGGTCACGTGGCGCAGCACGATGACGTCGCCCACCGCCACGGCCTTCTTGACGGAGGTGATCATCATCGCCGGGTAGTAGCCCTCCGGGTTCACCTTGCGCGCCCAGCGCATGCCGAGCAGCGGCAGCCGGCCCGCGTGCGGTCCCACCTGCACGTCCGCGCCCCTGCCGTCATCGTCGATATGGGTGACGACACCCACGTAGAGCCGGTTGTCGACCAGTTCCTCCTTGCCCATCGCCTTCTTGGACTTCTCGATGAAGGCGCGGCGCTCGGCGTCGGTGGTCAGCTGCTGCACCGGCCCGCGCCAGCCCTGGCGCTTGTCCACGGACATCAGGCCGTCCAGCACGGAGTCCTGCGCCGCGCGCTGGCGCTCGCTGTCCATGGTGGTGAAGATCTTCAGGCCGTCCTTGAGGAGCACGGGGTTGCCGTAGCGGTCCACCACGTCCTTGCGCACCTGCTCCACGAAGTACGGGGCGAACTCGTGGAAGACGTCCTCCACCGGGTACACCTTCACGGGCTCGTTGTTCGCCGTGTCGTGCTCCTCCTGGGAGATCATCCCTTCGGTCAGCATGCGCCCCAGCACGTAGCTGCGGCGGCGCTTGGCGGACTCCGGGCGGAGGAAGGGCGAGTAGCGGCTGGGCGCCTGGGGCAGGCCCGCGATGAGGGTCATCTCCCCCAGCGTCAGGTCGCGCACGTCCTTGCGGTAGTAGTTCTCCGCCGCGCTCTGCACGCCGTAGCTGTGGTGCCCGAGGAAGACGTTGTTCAGGTAGAGGTACAGAATCTCTTCCTTCGTCAGCGCCTGCTCCAGCCGGAAGGCGAGGATGGCCTCGCGAATCTTGCGCTTGGGCGTCTTCGCGGTGGCCTCCTTGTAGCCCTCCGCGGAGATGAGGACGGCCTTCGCGGTCTGCTGCGTGAGCGTGGAGCCGCCCTGCACGCCGCCGCCGCGCAGGCCCAGCTTCGTCAGCACCGTCTTGGTGACGGCGCGCGTGGTGCCCAGCACGTCCACACCGAAGTGGTCGAAGAAGCTGGAGTCCTCGCTCGCGATGAACGCCTGCACGAGCCGCTTGGGGATGCGCTCGTAGGGCACCACCTTGCGCCGCTCGTTGTAGAACTCGCCCGCGAGCACGGCGTCGTCGGTGTAGACCTCCGTGACGATGGGCGGCCAGTACTCGTCCACCTTCGGGATGGCGGGCAGCCCGTCGGAGAAGATGTAGTAGGCGCCCACCACGGCCAGCACCGCCGCGGTGGCGCCCATCAGGCCCAGCACGGCGGTGAGCTTCAGGAGGCGCACGAGGATGTTGCGCTTGGGCGGAACGCCGTCGAGCACCAGCTTGGAGCGGCTGCGGTCAGTCTTCGGATCGGCCATGCGTGTTCTGTCGAGTCCTGGGCTCAAGGCTTAGAGGAGCGCCGCCCGCTTCAGCACATCCGTCAGCTCTGGCGGGAGCGGAGTCTCCACGACGACCTTCCTGCCATCTTCGGGGTGCGGAA
Source organism: Corallococcus praedator (assembly GCF_003612125.1). Classification (GTDB taxonomy): domain Bacteria; phylum Myxococcota; class Myxococcia; order Myxococcales; family Myxococcaceae; genus Corallococcus; species Corallococcus praedator. The sequence goes on along the minus strand of NZ_RAWI01000347.1, from coordinate 634 downwards.
ATTCGATGCGCTCGGCGTGCAGGAACAGACGTTTGAGCCCCCATCGCGCCCGCACGTCGCGGTTGAGGGCGAAGTCGCCATACTTCTTGTCACCCACCACCGGGTGACCCACGGCGACCAGGTGCCTTCTTATCTGATGCGTGCGCCCGGTCTCGATGGTGCAGGAGAGGAGGGCTGCCTCGCTCGACTGGCGCACGACCTTCCACCGGGTGACCGCCGCCTGCATGTTGACTCCCCGACGGGACTTGGACTCGGCCGTCTGCTGGTGCTCGGCGAGCGGCAGGTCGATGACGCCCGAATCCTTGGGCATCTTCCCCTTCACCAGGGTCAGGTAGCGCTTCTTCGGGTGGCCATTCGTGAAGATTTCCGTGAAATGCACCATCGCCGGGCGGCGCTTGGCCACCAGGATGACGCCGGAGGTCTCCCGGTCCAGGCGGTGGGCGGGGGAGGCGGTGAAGTCGTTGCGGGTCGCCTTGGGGCCCAGGTAGTCCCGGACATAGTCCACCAGGGTCCCCCCGGTGATGCCGCTGCCGGTATGGACGGCCATGCCGCTGGGCTTGTCCACGGCCATCATCCAGTCGTCCTCCAGGAGGATGACCAGCCGGCTGGGGTCCAGCGGCATGGCCGTCCATAC
>NZ_RAWI01000346.1 GCF_003612125.1 Corallococcus praedator | reverse complement strand
CCCCGCGCCAGCCCCCGGTACGCCCGCGCCAGCTCGCGCAGCGTCACGTCGCCGTTGCCCAGCACGATGCCCACGCCGTAGTGCGATGCGGTCTCCTTGAGGCTCTGGAAGCCCGCCTCGCGCAGCACGCGCAGCACCTGCTCCGGCCCCAGCGCGTCCGCCAGCCGCACCGCCGGAATGTTGTAGCTGGACGCCAGCGCCGCGCGCAGCCGCACCGGGCCGTGCACGCGCCGGTCGTAGTTCTTGGGCACGTACGAGCCGCCCGGCGTGGCCAGGTGCACCTCCACGTCCGCGAGCACGCTGGACGGGGTGAAGCCCTTGCTCAGCGCCAGCCCGTACGCGAACGGCTTCAGCGCGGACCCCGGCTGCCGGAGCGACCGCACGCCGTCGTTCTGACCGCCCTTCGCCTCGTCCAGGAAGTCCGAGGAGCCCACGTACGCGAGCACCTCGCCCGTCGCGTTGTCCAGGACGATGGCCGCCGCCTCCCCCACCCTGCGCTCCGCGAGGCCCCGCAGCTCCTCCACCATCGCCTTCTCCACGGCGGCCTGGAGCGCCGGGTCGATGGTCGTCTCGATGCGCGTCGCATGATCCAACCCCAGCTCCGGCAGCCGCTGGAGCAGCGCCGTCGTCAGGTGCGGCACCTCGAAGACCCGCTCCACCGGCACCTGGTCCAACGGCGTCTCCGCCGCCAGCCGCGCCTCCTCCGCCGTCAGGAAGCCCTCCTCCACCATGCGCGCCAGCACGCCGCGCATCCCCGCCATCGCCGCGTCCTGCCGGCGGTACGGATCCCTCCGCGCGGGCGACCGGGCCATCCCCGCCAGCAGCGCCGCCTGTCCCGCCGACAGCCGCTCCGCCGGACGCCCGAAATAGCGCCGCGCCGCCGCCTCCACCCCGAACGTGGAGTTTCCCAGCGGCACGCGGTCCAGGTACTCCAGCAGCACCTGGTCCTTGGACAGGTGCGCGGTGAGCCGCAGCGCCCACAGCGCCTCGCCCGCCTTGCCCCACCACGAACGCTCGCGCGGCACCAGCCGGCGCGCCAACTGCTGCGCAATCGTGGACGCCCCCGACACGATGCGCCCCGACTTCACGTTGTCGCGCGCCGCGCGGGCCACCGCCACCGGGTCCACGCCCGGATGCCACGTGAACCGTTGATCCTCCGCGGCGATGAAGGCCGCGCGGACCAGCGGGGGAATGCGCCCCCCCACGAGCCCCACACTGCGTCCGTCCTCGCGGGAGAGCACCTCGCGCAGGGCCTGACCCGTGCGGTCGGTGAGCACCAATGAGGACAGCGCCTCGCGGGACAGCAACGTCCCCGGCAGGGGCATCGCGATGAAGCCGATGCACCCCACCCCGACGAGCGCCATGGCCACCGCCATGGCGCGCGCCACCCCACGAAGCGTGAGGCGCTTCATCACTTCGAAGCGACCTCGTCCGGCATCAGCACCGGGAAGCGCCCACCCTCGGAGCGGCCGAAGACCTCCGGCGCGTACATCTCCTCCGCCTTCGCCGGCTTGAGCACGAAGTCACCCGGCGTCGTGGCGCGGGCCACGAAGCTCGTCACGTGCACGCCCGGAGGCAGGTCGTCGGCGAAGAAGATGACGCGGTCATCCCGCTTCTCCGTGTGGTTGAACGGAGACCAGAAGCGCGTCGCCCAGGGGCTGCGGGGCTCGTCCGTCTCCGACAGGTCCTCCCCGCTCTCGTAGTCGTAGCCCTCGCCGGGCCCCTCCTCCTCGCCGGAGCCCGCGGGTCCGGGCAGCTGCGCGGTGCTGGCCAGCGACGTGTCCACGGCCTCCAGGCCCGCGGGCAGCGGCACGTCCACCACCACGAAGTGGCGCCGCATCGGCGTCGCCACGCGCACGCGCACGCGCACCAGCTCACCCGCTCGCGCCGCCTTGGCCTGGCCCCCGCCGTTGTACGGCTCGAACCAGCGCTGGACGATGAGGCCCCGGTCCATCGGATCCAACGGCATCGCGGCCGGCGCGTAGCGCAGGAGCGCCCCGTAGTAGAGGTTGCCCGTGCCGTTGACGCCGAAGGTCAGCGGCTGCGCCTTGTCCGCGGGGCCCAGCTTCTCCACCGGCACCTGCACCGTCTTCACGCCCAGGTCGCGGCCCCGGAAGTCGGCGGACGCAAGCATCTGTCCGCCCAGCTTCACCACCGCCTCGAACGCCGGCACGTCCTTCTCCTTGCGGCGCACCACGTCCGAGAGCGCCATCAGCGAGAAGGCCGCCTCCTGGGTGTTGCGGAACCGGCCGTCGCCCTCGCGCGAGGACGCCAGGTAGCGGCCCATCTTCGACACGTAGGGGTGATCCGGCGTGATGCCCACCAGCGTCTGGAGCACCAGCGCCGTGGTGCGCGTGTCCGACGACCAGAGCGGCGCGTACGTCTTCGCGTCGGTCTCCTGGAAGTGCACGCCCGCCGGCGTCTCCTGCGCCTTGTTCAACAGCTCCTGCAAGAGCGTCTGGCCCTGCGCGCGGTTGCCCTTCCCCACGAAGATGGCGTCCGTCAGCATCGCCTGGGCGAAGAGCGGCAGGGACTGCCGCTTCTCGAACAGCTCGTTGTAGTACGACGGCCGGGGCGAATCCGTGCGCGCCAGCGTGTAGAGCGCGAAGGCCCGCGTCTCCAGGCCCGGGGACTGGCAGCCCGAACCGCACGGGGTGCACACGCCCGCCGCCACCTTGTCCGCCAGGAACTTCTTCGCCTTGGTGAGCACGTTGGCGTTCACCGCGTAGCCCACCTCCTTCGCCCGGGCGAGCGCCAGCGTCGCGTACGCGGAGGCGTACGGCGAGGAGCACTCGCTGGAGGCCCAGAACCGGAAGCCGCCGTCGTGCGACTGGAGCGCTTCGATCTTGCGCACCGTCGCCAGCACCACCGCGTCCGGATCCAGCGTGCCCTGCGCCTTCAGCGCGTCGTCACTGAGGAAGCCGCGCACGAACTCCTGCTTCTGCTCCTCCGAACCGCCCGTCCAGGCCACCCCGAACTTGCCCGACAGTTCGCGCAGCGCGACGAACGGCACCAGCCGCGACGACATCTGCTCCAGGCAGCCGTAGGGGTAGTCCACCAACTGGTTCATCGACTCCTCGAAGCCGCCCATCACCGTGGACGACATCGTCACCGTGAGGCCGCCCACGCCGGGCCGCACGCCGCCCGGCGGCTTGAGGCCTTCCACGCGCTCGCTGGTGGTGTCGCCGTACGTCGCCACCGCCTCCAGGCCCACCGGGAGCTGCACGGGGATCTTCTGCTCCACCCCGTCCGTCTCCCCGCCGCCCGCCACGGAGAAGCGCAGCACCGCGGTGCCCGGCTGTTCGGCCACGAAGGTGAAGCGCACCTCGCGGGCCTTGCCATCCACCAGCGTCACCGTCTTCTCCGTCGGTCCCTCCACGCGCACGCCCGTGAGCTGCGCGGTGACCTTCGCCTCCTTGATGGCCGGGTTCGTGGTGTGGATGACCACGCCCGCCTCCGCTTTGTCCCCCACGCGCACCATGCGGGGCAGCGCCGGCAGCGCCAGCAGCGGCTTGGCCACCTGCACCTTGCTCTCCCCCACACCGAAGCGGTCCCCTTCCGTCACGGCGATGGCCATGATGCGGAAGGTGGTCAGGTTGTCGGGCAGCGTGAACTCCACCTTCGCCACGCCCTGGTCGTCCGTCTCCACCGACTGGAACACCGCCGTCGTCTTGAAGTTGGAGCGGAAGCCGGAGCCCGACGTGTCCGAACCACCGGAGCCGCCCGGCTGCGAGCCCTTCTCGCCGTACAGCTTGCGCAGCACCAGGTGGATGAGCGGCTCGCCGATGCGCACCGACAGGCCGCGCAGCGGAAACAGCTCCTCCACCGGATCCGGCGCCTTGTAGCCCGTCAGCCGCAGCACGCCCTCGTCCACGGCCCACAGCGTCACCTCCGACTTCGCGCCCTTGCCCGCCGCGTCCTTCACCGCGACGTTCACGGTCACCTTGTCGCGGGGACGCTTGTCCTGCGCGTCCGGCGTCAGCGCCACCGACAGGCGCTTCTGCTTCTTCTCCACCTTCAACTCGGTGTAGCCCACGCGCACCGCGGGGCGGCCCGGGTCGTCACCGGTTTCAATGCCCTTGCCGTCCGGCACGCGGCCGCGCACCAGCACCACGCCCACGAAGACGTTGGGGATGGCCCCGTCGCCCAGCGGGATGTCCAGCGCCGTGGCGCTGCCCTTGAGCCTCACGCGGCGCACGCTGAGGATGCCCTCGCGCTCCACCGTCACCAGCGCGTCCGCCTCCGGATACGGGCTCTTCACCAGGATCTTCGCGGTGTCGCCCACGTCGTAGAGCTGCTTGTCCGCGACCAGGTCCAGGCGGTCCGTGTCGTTGCGCTGCCACGACACCCAGCCGGAGCCGGTGACGTAGAGCGAATCCCGCGTCGTCGCCTTGCGGCCCTTCGCGTCCGTCGCCACCGCCTCCAGCACGTACAGGCCGGGCTCGCCGGGGGTGAACCTGCAGGCCTGCGGCGTGGCCGCGCTCTTCACCGAGCACTTGGACACGTCCGTCTCCACCGGCTCCGTCACGGTGAAGTACTGGCCGCCGTCGCCCTTCTTGCGGATGGACTTCCATTCGCGGCGCTTGATGTTCACGTCCAGCGCGATGCCTTCCTGGCGCTGGCCCAGGGGCGTCACCGCCACCAGCTCCAGGCCCACTTCCTTGCCGGCCTCCGCGAAGCCCGTGGAGAGCGTGCGCAGGCCCGCGTAGACGTCCGCGGGGTGGACGGTGATGAGGTTGCGGTTGGCGATGCGCTGGCGGTTGACGTCCTCCACCTCCGCCTCCAGCGTGTACTCCCACGTCTTGCCGCCCGGCGTCTCCGCCGTGCCCAGCGCCAGCGCCAGCTGCCCGGCCGCGTCCGTGTGGCCATCGCCCGTGGCGAAGGTCTCGCTGCTGTGCTCCGGCTGCTCGTCGTCCCACCACCAGGTGTTCACGCCGAAGGTGAACGCCTCGTTGCCCGGCGGCGTGAAGAAGCTGCTGGCCCGGCCCACGCTCCAGCGCACCTGCGAGTTGCCCATGGCGCCGCCGAACAGGTAGCGCGCATCCACGCGCGCGGTGAGCGCGTCACCCGCCACCGCGTTCTGCTGGGGCACCGCCACGTCCACGCGGAACTGCGGCGCGCGGTACTCCTCCACGCGGAAGGTGCCGCCGTAGCTCACCGTCTCACCGGCGATCTTCAGCGTCGCGGACACGTCGTAGAAGCCCAGCGGCACGTCCGCGCCCAGCTTCATGTCCGCGCGGAAGGTGCCGTACTTCGTGACGTCCGCCGCGCCCTGGAAGACCTTCTCCCCGCGCGAATTGGACACCGTCACCTGTGCCTTGGAGCCCGCGGGCGGCGACTTGAGCACGCCCAGCCGGCGGTAGCGCGCCACGCCCTTGAGCATCACGTCGTCGCCCGGGCGGTAGATGCCACGGTCGGCGAACACGAAGCCCAGGCTCTCCGGGGTGAGGCCGTCCCACGCGCTCATCAGCGAGAACGCGCCGGGCGACATGCCGCCCTGCCACGTGGACAGCGTCACGCCGATGTCCATGTCCTTCTGCGCGGACACCATGGCCCACGGCGTCTCCCAGGACGACTCGCGCTTGACGGGGATGAGCCCCGACAGGCCCGGCACCTTCGCGAGTCCGTCCTTGTCCGTCGTGCCCGTCCAGTGCTCCGTGCCCGCCTTGTCCCACAGGGTGAGCTGCGCGCCCGGCACCGGAGCGCCCGTCTGGAGCGACGTCACCCACACCACGCCGGAGGTGGCACCCAGCTTCGCGTGCACCGCCAGGTCCGTCACCTGCCCCACGATGCGGCGCGGGTAGCGCTGCTTGAGCGCCGGCGCGTTCATCCGCGTAACGAACAGGCCCGTCTTCGCGCCGTTGAACGCTTGCCGCAGGTCGAGCGGCACGGTGCGCTGCTGGTTGCGCGCGCCCGACGTGTCGACGGTCACCTTCAGCGGCTCCGCGGTCGGCCATTCGTTGCCGGAGGCCAGCACCGGCGCGAGCTGCGCGGGCGACAGCGACCACAGCTCCGCCTCCACCGACGGGACATTGGTCACCACCAGCGGCAGCGAACCGTCACCGGAGGCCTCCACCAGCGCCTCGTCGGAGCCGGAGTCGAACGAGGGCTCCACGTCGGACAGCTTCGCCTCGCCCTGGAAGGCGGGGCCCGTCTGGCCGAAGAGGTCCTTGTAGCCCGCGGCGACCTTGATCTTGTACGTGGTGCCGGGGCGGTAGCGGCCGGGCAGCGCCACGTAGGGGCTGGTCATTTCGGAGCCTGACCACGGCATCTGCGTCTGCACGCGGTCCCAGTCGATCTCCGCCTTGGGCTCCAGCGTCACCTTGCCCTTGAGCGAGGCCACGTCCAGCTCGTTGGACGTGTGCAGGGTCAGCGGGCCGTAGGAGCACGTCTCCTCGCCCCAGGTGAACACGCACGCGCCTGCGGACTCCACCTTGAGCGCGCCGTAGGTGGAGTAGCCGTAGCGCACGGCCTCCTCCATGGGCAGCGGGCCTTCCACGCCCGTCAGCGTCGAGTCCACCACCAGGGTGAACTTCGTCCCGGGGGACAGCTTCTGCGCGGGCTTCAGTTCGTACTTCACGCGCCGGTCCTGCGACTTGCGCTCCGGGCCGCTGCCCACCTGCTCTTCCTTGATGTCCGCGAACGCCGTCTCCTTCACCAGCGTGAGCGCCACCGGGGCGCCGGTCGCCATCTCCAGGCGCGCGTGCTGGAGCAGGTCCTTCACCTTCTGGTTGAACACCAGCGTGAAGACCTGCTCCGGCTGCGCCCATTTGAACTCCACCTCCGGCTGCGCGGACTGGAGCGAGGGGCGCGTCGTCTCGAAGTCGAAGGTGTAGGGCGCGGCCAGCGTGGTGCCGTCCATGGCCTTGAGGCCCGCGGGCACCGTCACCGTGTACTTCGTCGCCAGCTTCACGCCCGTCTGGGGCACGAACTCCACGCTCGCGGAGCCCACCCAGCGCCACTCGCCCTGGAGCGCGGGTTCAATCTTCGCGGGCGCCGCCAGCCCGCGCTCCTGGGCCACCGTGCCCAGGGCGATCATCGGCTTGGTGAAGGTGATGGTCGGCCGGATGTTGCCGTTGGCCTTGCCCTGGGGCCGCGCGGCCACGACGCTCAACGGGCCCTGGTCCGCGAGCTCCGAAGGGTCGATCTGGAGCGCGGGAGGCTCCGGCAGGGGTTCGACGGCGATGCCGTTCGTCTTCGAGGACGAAGCCGACGCGGGGCCGGCATCCGGGACGCCGCCCTTCGCGTCCTTGTCCCCGCGCGAACACGCGGTCACGACGAGGCAGGCGAGGGCGAGCAATGAAATTCTGCGCATGGTGGGGCTCACGAAGTTCCAGGGCGAGCACACGTGGGCTCCACCCCGAAAAATGACGCGAGCACCGTACCACGGGGCCCCCCACCCCGACTTCACTCCTGGAGGCGCGGATCCGCTCCTTGGATTCCAAGTGTCCGAGAGCCGCTGCCCTGCCCGGGGATACGGCCATGACGCGGATGGACATCCCGCTTTGGAGCACCGTTCGCGAGCACGGAGTCAGGGGCGAAGGACTCCGCGACCGCGACCATGAAACCGCCCAGCAGCTTGCGCCAACGGGACTTCGGTCGGTGACGGGACGACGCCATGGAGCCTCCGGCTTTCCGAGCCTGCGGGAGGCACAACCATGGGGAGGGAGGCGCGAAACGGCCATCGTACCGGTGAGCAGGCCCCCTTCCGTGAGCGGACAGTGACGCGGGCCGCCGTCGCCCGCGCCGTCATCCGGCCCGGTGGGGCTCAGCCCGGGCCGTGGAGCGCGCCGCCAGCGAGCCCCAACAGGAAGGCGACGGTGACGAGCAGCACCACCCAGCGCACGGGGACGGAGGCGGCGCGCGGCACCGGCTGGCCCACCATGGCCCGCGTGGGCGCGGATTCATCCGGCACGAGGAGGCGGACCTGGATGGCCGACGTGCGCAGCACCTCTTCCACGTCGGTGAGGAACTTGTCGTATTCCTCGGGGAGCAGCTCCAGGGGGCTGCCGTGCTGGAACTCATAGCGCTTCGCCACGGCCTCGTGGTTGCGCAGCGAGGCCTGTCCCTTGGCCACGTCCACCCAGCCCGCGACGAGCGCGGGCGCGCTCCCCTTGCGGTCCACCAGCGAGATGGCCTGCCGGGCCTGCTTGCCACCCGCGGTGCTGGGGCCTTCGGGTTCGTCCACGCGCAGGATGCGGTGCGGGGTGCGGCCGTAGATCTTGTGCTGGAGTTCGGACTTGAGGCGCTCCGCGAGCAGGGCGGAGTGGGTGGCGAACATGGTGCGAAGTTCGGCCGTCTCCGGCTCACCGGCCCGGCTGGCGGCCTGCGCGGACGGCAGCGGTGCGAGGATCAATTCCTCCTGCCGACCTCCGCGTGCACCACGGCCTTCGTCGCCGCCGCGAGCGTCGGGGCTCCGGCCCAGGCGGGGAGGCTCCGCGATGCGGGGGAGTTCGGGCGCGCCGTCCAGCTCCGCGCCCCGGCCCGCGCGGATGATCTCCGGCAGGCCGAAGCCTTCCTCCCGAGATCCGGCGCGCGCGGACTCGGCACCGCCGCGAGCGGACTCGGAGCCGCGCCCGGAGTCGGCGCCACCACGACCGCCGCGACCGCCTCGCGGCGCATCCCGCCCTTCCCCACCCCGGGCACGTGGCGGAGGCGAGAGGGGCTCCGACACCCGGGTCTCCAGCACCAGGTCCTCGTCGGGAACTGGAGGCGGCGTCATCCGGGTCTCGTACCCGGCGAGTTCGGACGCGCGGATGTCCGCGCCCGTGGTGGGCGCGACACGGGTCTGGTTGCCCCACGACTTGCGAGCGGTGCTCCCCGCCGCAGGCGTGCCAGCATCTGAAGCCCGGGGCGCAGGAGGTGGCACCTGGGTCTGCTCGGTGCGGACCTCCTCCGTCTCGTCCAGATCATCGAGCGGCGCGACGCGGGTCTCGTCGACGGGCTCCGGCTCGCGGTTCCTGCTCTGCCCCTTGGCCATGTGCGCGACCTCTCACGTCGGACCATAGCGCGTTGCCCGGGCATGGGGGATGGCCCCGTTTCCACCGGGGCGCCCGCCTGCCCTCAGTAGGCCGGCCAGTCCGGGAGCGCGGTCTCGATGGGCCCTCCGAACCACGACGCATAGGCCGCCTCGTCCGCGACCGGATACCGCGTCCCGTAGGTCTTCTCGAAGTAGTCGGCCCAGTGCGGCTGGGAACCATCCAGGTCGGTGAAACCGTACTCGCGCGCCAGTGTCCACGAGGCGACGACGCGCCCCGCGCGCTGATGCACGGCGGGGTCCGCCGCGAGCGCCGCCACCGCCCGGCCCACGTAGCAGGGGGTCTCCGACGCGATGAAGTCCGCGTTCACCTTCGTCCCGTCGCGCCAGTTCGCCTCCGTCACCCCAAAGCCGTCCAGCATCTCCTCCGAGCGCAGGAAGCCCGGCGTCACGGCGAGCGCGGTGATGTTCGTGCGGCGCAGGTCGCGCGACATGGCGAAGGCCAGTCGGATGACGGCCATCTTCGTCACGTCGTAAGCCACCCCGCCCCGGTAGCCGAAGTGGTCCCCATCCGTCACCTCCACGATGAGCCCCCGGTCCCGCTCCAACATCAGCGGCACCGCGTGACGGCTGGTGATGACGTGCGTGACGATGGCGCGCTCGAACATGAGCCGGGCGTTCTGCGCCGACTGCTTCCAGAACGGCAGCCCCAGCTCGTGCAGCGACTCTCCGCCCCAGATGTCGTTGACGAGCACGTCCAGCTGTCCCGCCTCCGTGCGGATCCGCTGGCACAGCGCCTCCACCTCCGCCTCCACCGAGTGGTCCACCCGCACCGCGATGCCCTTCCCACCCCGAGCCGTGACGAGCTCCGCCGTCTCTTCAATCGTCTCCGGCCGCGCATCCCCGCTGGCGGGCCTGCCGCGCACGCTGCGCCCGGTGCAGTAC
>NZ_RAWI01000345.1 GCF_003612125.1 Corallococcus praedator | reverse complement strand
GTGGTGGTGGAGGGGGCAGGGGGGCTGTTCGTTCCGGTGGATTCGAAGCGCGACGTGGTGGAGCTGATCCAGACCTTCGGCCTGCCGGTGGTGCTGGTGGCGCGGGCGGGGCTGGGCACGCTCAACCACGTGGCCTTGTCGCTGGAGGCGCTGGCGTCAAGGAAGCTGTCCGTGCGCGCGGTGGTGCTGTCGCGAGGGGTGCCGGGACGCGACCTGGCGGAGCGGGACAACCGACGCTACCTGGAGGCCCGCCACGGGGTGGAGGTGCTGGGTCCAGTGCCGCATGTGGAGGATGCGCGCAGGCGCCATCTGGCGTTCCGGCGGGCCCTGGCGCCGCTGGTGCCCGAACGCGCGCGGGCCCGATAAATCGGCCTCCGCCGCGTTCGGCTTCCGGGTGCGTGCTACAGGTCGCGCAAGTTTTCGCGTGGTGGTGGCCGCGAAATGGACGTCCCGTTTGTTCCGCGCGAGAAAGCCGGCACGAATGGCGGACATCATCGACATCACGCTCCTCGCGGACGTCCGACGCTTCTTCCAGAAGCTCATCGAACAGCGCGGGCTGTCCTACTTCCTCCAGAAAGACGGTCCCCGGCTGTTTCAGCTCGAGCCTTCCAAGGTCGAGCTGGTCCTCCGCACCGCGATGCGCACCCGTGACCCGGAGCTTCCCCAACCGCACGAGAAGGCCATCGAGCACTGCCGGCAGGAGCTGCGCCGCGAGCTCATCCGCCGCGTGGCCACGGCCATGCTGCAGACGGGGCTGTGAGCCGCTTCTCGCTCCGCACCGCCTTCCCACGCACGCCCAATCCGCTTTCCCAGGCCGCAGCCGAGCGCCAGTCGCGCGGGCTGCCCCTGTTGGATCTCGCGGAGACCAACCCCACCCGCGTCGGGCTGCCCCTGCCCGATCCGGACCTCCTGAATCCCGGAGCGCAGCGGATCCGCGCTCCGTCCCACCCACCGACTGACGCGGACGGCGCGAGCCTCGCGGCTTCGCCCTTCCTCTACGCCCCGGAGCCCTTCGGCCTGCCCTCCGCGCGCGAGGCCGTGGCCGGGTACCTGTCCACGCGGGGCGTGTCCGTGTCCTCGGCGCACGTCGTCCTCGCGGCCAGCACCAGCGAGGCCTACGGCTGGCTCTTCAAGCTCCTGTGCGACCCGGGCGACACCGTGCTCGTCCCCGCGCCCGGCTACCCGCTCCTGGACGTCCTGGCGCGCCTGGAGGGCGTGCACACGCGGCCCTACCGGCTGCCCTCCGTGCACGGCTTCGGTCTGGATGCAGCCGCGGTGGAGGCGGCCATCGACGCTCGCACCCGCGCGGTGCTGGTGGTGAACCCGGGCAACCCCACCGGCCACTTCCTCCACGAAGGGGAACTCCAGGCGCTCGCGGACGTGTGCGCGCGCCATGGCCTCGCGCTCCTCTGCGATGAGGTGTTCTCCGACTTCGCCTGGGACACCGGGACGGGGAGGGTGACGACGGTGGCGGGACGGCCCCTGCCATGCCTCACCTTCGCCCTGTCCGGCCTGTCCAAGGTGGCGGGCCTGCCCGGCCTCAAGCTGTCATGGCTGCACGTGGGCGGCCCCACGTCCCTGCGCGACGAGGCCCTGGCCCGGCTGGAGGACGTGGCGGACGCCGCCCTGTCCGTGGGCACGCCCGTGCAGCTCGCCCTGTCAGGACTCCTGGCCCACGCGCCGCGCTTCCAGCAGGCCCTGTTGGAGCGCGTGAAGGGCAACCGGGAGCGATTGGTCGCGGCGCGCCCGGAGGACGCGGCCTGGGACGTGGTGCCCGCGCACGGAGGCTGGAGCGCGGTGCTGCGCATCCCGCTTCAGCCCGGCGAGGAGGCCACCTGCTTGCGCCTCCTCGCGGCCGGCGTGCGCGTGCAGCCGGGTTACTTCTACGACTTCGGCGGCGGTGCGTACCTCGTGCTGTCGCTGCTGCCGACGCCCGAGGTCTTCACCGCCGCGCTCGCGCCGCTGGTGCGCGAACTCACCGCCTGAGGCTCTCAGTCCGCCGGCGGGGTGATGAGCTGCAGCGTGCGGAAGCCGGTGCTCTCCACCTTGAACAGCTCGTACGGCGAAGGCGCCTCACCCGTGTCGTTGTTGAAGTCCAGGTCGCCGCTGGCGCCGCGCACGTTGATGACCTTGCCCTGGCGCAGCTCGTCGCGCGCGCCGGTGAACTGCACCGGGCCCAACTGGTAGCTGTTCGTCGTCTGCCCCGAGGCGGGCGTCAGCCTGGTGAGTCCCTCCGCGATGCGGGTGCCGGTGACGGCCTGCGGATTGGCCAGGTCGTTGCCCACCGCGTACGCCGCGCCCAGCGTCACCGCGTACATGGCGTCGTACGCATGCGCGGTGAAGGAGAACTGCCCCGGGTCCACCTTGTAGGCGGTGGTGAAGCGGTCCGCGAAGAGCTTGTACGTGGAGTCGTTGGGCCGCGCGGACGCGGGCGCCGTGCCGTAGGCGCCGACGATCTCGTTCTTGTTCGAGCCCAGGCTCGTCAGCAGCGTGGGGTCCTTGCTGGCGTCGGTGAGGAACCACCGGTTGTTGTTCGTCACGGACACGCCCGCCGTCGCCGCCTGGGGCAGCAGGCGCGCGTTGTCTTCCGTGAAGCCCGCGAGCACCGTCAGGTCCGGCTTGAAGTTGACCAGCCGGGTCACCGCGCCCGTCACGTCGCCGCCGCGCTCGTACTGCGCGCCATCCAGCGTCTTCGTGGTGAGCCGGTCCAGCAGCGACGAATACAGGCCCTGGCCGTAGGTGTCGTTGACGTACGCCACGCCCACCTTGTTCGGCGGGGTGAACGTCACGCCCGGATCATTGATGACCGTGGTGCCCCGGAGCACGTCCGCGATGACGCGGCCCTGGAGCGCGTCCGACGGCGTCGTGCGCCACACCAGGCCCACCGTGCCGTTGTTCTTGTCCTCCAGCGACGTGAAGGCCGCGCTGGTGGCCGTGTGGCTCATCAGCAACACGCCCTTGGGGATGGTGATGGAGCTGATGCCGATGGTCTGCGCGCTGCCCGCGCTGAACACCGCCACCGCCTGCTTGTCGTTCACCAGCCAGCGCGCCTGCGCCTTGGCGTTCTCCACGTCCGCCTGCGTGTCGCAGATGTACATGACGAACTGTCGGCCACCCACGCCCTCCAGCGCGTTCACCTCGTCCAGCGCCAGCTTCAGGCCGTTGAGGCGCTGCTGTTCAATCTCCGCGTTGCCGCTGCGGTTGGTGAGCGGCACCAGCGCGCCCAGGGCAATCGTGTTCGCCGCGGACGTGGCGCCCACCACCTGGCCGCACCCCGCCGGCTGCGGCAGGCAGAAGCCCGTCGTGCAGACGCTGTTGGTGCCGCAGTCACTGCTCGTCACGCATTCGGACAGGCCGCCCGCCGTGGTGAAGCTGCACCCGGAGGTCAACAGCGCCATGCCCAACGTCATCATTCCCAGCGCGCGCATCAGAAGTGGACCTCCATGCCGGCCCCGACACCGCGCGGCGCGAGCGTCACGCGGACCTCGCCCTGCGTGGGGGGACCTTCTTTGGGATACAGGATGATGGCGGTGATGGCTCCCGCGAGCCCCACGCCGAAGCCGATGTCCGCGAGCAGCGCCTTGCTCTTTGTGCTGTCCGAGAACGTTTCCTTGTCTTCCAGCGTGGAGGCGCTGTCGAACTGCTCGCGCGCGTCCCGCGCCTGCATGCCGAACAGCACGCCCGCGCCCACGCCCAGCACCGCCACGCCGCCCACCGCGAAGGCGCCAATGCGCTGGCGCTGGTAGGACTTCATCGCGCGGTCGAACTCCGCCTGACGCTGACGCGAGCTGTCCTCCTCCGCGCGCCGGGCCGCCAGCTGCTCCTCCTCCGCCTGCTTCCGGGCCGCGTCCGCTTCCGCCTCCAGCCGCTTGCGGTCCGCGTCCGCCGTCGCCTGCGCCTGGTCCTCGCGGTCCAGCTGCACCCGCAGCCGGTCGATGGCGCGGTTGCTGTTCTTCAGCAGGGTGGGGTTGGTGTCCTCGCTGTTGGACGTGACGTACTGGCGATACCAGGTCATCGCCTCGCGCGGCTCGCCCGCGTACTCCAGCGCCACGGCGATGTTGTAGATGAGCTGCGGGTGGGGCTGCGCCTCGTGCGCTTGTTTCAGCGCGTCGGCGGCCTCCTTGTACTTGCCCGCGTCATAGAGGCGCTTGCCTTCCTTCAGCAGCGCCTGAACATTGGGGGCCTTGGTCCCGCCACGCTGCGCCAGGGCCGAGCCCGGCGCCAGCGCGAGCGCCAGCGACAACACGAAAACCAGTCTCATGGGACGAAGAGCCTAGCGCCGAACACTCCGGCCGTCGAAGTGGCGACCCCACCAAATGCACCGGGGCCGCCCACACCCCCCTGTCTCCAGGAGGGGGAAGAGCGGCCCCGTCGGGCCCGTCCCGGGTGCTACAGGGCGGTCAGCCGTCCAGGCGCGCGATGAGCAGCTTGCGCTGGAGCATCAGGGCCTCGGGGGCCTTGGTGCCCAGCTGCTCGAAGAAGACCTCCTGGCTCTTGAGCTCGGACTTCCACTCGTCCTCCTTGATGGAGGTGGCCTCCGCGAGGGCCTCCTTGGACAGGTCCAGGCCCTCCAGGTTGAGGCCCTGGTCCTGGCGCGGCACCCAGCCCAGCAGCGTCTCCTGGGTGGGGACGCGGCCGTGGACGCGGTTCACGATCCACTCGAGGACGCGCATGTTGTCCCCGAAGCCCGGCCAGATGAACTTGCCGTTCTTGTCCTGGCGGAACCAGTTCACCTGGAAGATCTTCGGCAGCTGCGGGATGGACTTCTGCATGTCCAGCCAGTGCTGGAGGTAGTCGCCCATGTGGTAGCCGCAGAAGGGCAGCATGGCCATCGGGTCGCGGCGCACCACGCCCACCTTGCCGGTGGCCGCGGCCGTCGTCTCAGAGCCCATGGTGGCGCCCAGGAACACGCCGTGGGTCCAGTTGAAGGCCTGGATGACCAGGGGGACGGTGTTGGAGCGGCGGCCGCCGAAGATGAGCGCGCTGATGGGCACGCCCATGGGGTCGTTGGCCTTGCCGCTGAGCACCGGGTTGTTGCTCATGGGCGCGGTGAAGCGGCTGTTCGGGTGCGCCGCCTTCTCCGCGCTGCCCTTCTTCCAGGGCTTGCCCTGCCAGTCGGTGAGCTCCTCGGGGACCTCGCCGTCCTTGCCCTCCCACCACACGTCGCCGTCGGCCGTGAGGGCCACGTTCGTGAAGAGGGTGTCCTTGGCGATGGTCTCCATCGCGTTGGGGTTGGTCTTGAAGTTGGTGCCCGGCACCACGCCGAAGTAGCCGGCCTCCGGGTTGATGGCGTACAGGCGGCCGTCGGGGCCCGGGCGCATCCAGGCGATGTCGTCGCCCACCGTTTCGATCTTCCAGCCCTTGTACTCCTTGGGCGGGATCATCATCGCGAAGTTCGTCTTGCCGCACGCGGACGGGAAGGCGGCGGCGACGTAGGTCGTCTCACCCTTGGGGCTGGTGACGCCCAGGATGAGCATGTGCTCCGCGAGCCAGCCCTCCTCGCGGCCCAGGTAGCTGCCGATGCGCAGCGCGAGGCATTTCTTGCCCAGCAGCACGTTGCCGCCATATCCCGAGCCGAAGCTCCAGATGGTGTTGTCCTGGGGGAAGTGGCAGATGTAGCGGCGGTCCGGGTTCACGTCGCCCGTGGAGTGCAGGCCGCGGTTGAAGTCGTCGCTGTCGCCCAGCATGTCCAGGGCGGCCTTCCCCATGCGGGTCATGATCCGCATGTTGAGGACCACGTAGTTGCTGTCCGTCAGCTCCACGCCGATCTTCGTGAAGGGGCTGCCCAGCGGGCCCATGGCGTAGGGCACCACGTACATCGTGCGGCCCTTCATGCAGCCTTCGAACAGGTGGCCCAGCTTCGTGTACGCGGCCTCCGGGTCCATCCAGTTGTTGGTGGGGCCGGCGTCCGTCTTGTTGGGCGTACAGATGAACGTGAGGTGCTCGACGCGCGCCACGTCGTTGGGGTTGGAGCGGTGCAGGTAGCAGCCCGGGCGCTTCTCCGGGTTCAGCGGGATGAGCGTGCCGTCCGCCACGGCCTGGTCGGTGAGGCGCTTCTTCTCCGCCTCGGAGCCGTCACACCAGACGATGCTGTCCGGCTGGGTCATCGCGGCCATGCGGGCCACCCACGCCAGCAGCGTGGGGTTCTTCGTGGGCGCCTGCTCGGTGGCGGCTGCCGCTTGCGTCGAAGTCATGGAGTTTTCCTCGGGGTGTCTCATGAGCGGATCTCCCGCGTACCGGTTCTCAAAGGGGGCGAGAACCTACCAGCGGAAGAACATCAAACCTTCTCGGCTGGCGGCCCAAAATCAACTGACGTCCGGCAGTCAACCGGACTTTCGACCGCTCTGGCCTAATTCCACTTATCAGCCCCCGGTCGCCCATCAGTAAACGGCGCGGTGCGGCACATCCTGTCGGCGCGTCGCGTCGTGTCCCTGTTGGGCCCCCAACCTCCAGGAACCGGCGCTTTCCGCTTCAGTGGATGGCGGCGCGCAGGCCCACGGCCGCGAGCACCTGGGACTCCTGGGCCAGCAGGTGCTGCAGGCGCGCGTCCACGCCGGCCTCGTCCCCGCCGGACGCGGTGACGGCCAGCCGGTGGAAGAGGGACTGGTGGCCGTCCTCGGACTGCGCCAGCTCTCCGTAGAACCGGGCGAGCGCCGGGTCGGTGAGCCCTTCGGCGAGCAGGGACAGCCGCTCACAGGAGCGCGCCTCGATGATGGCGGCGACGAGCAGCCGGTCCACGCGCCGCTCCGGGGCGGGGGTGCGCACGTGCTTCTGGAGCCCCTGCGCGTACGGGTCGCCCGCGTCCCTGGTGAGCGTGAGCCCGCGCGCGGCCATCAGGTCCAGCACGCGGGCCAGGTGGGCGCTCTCCTCGCGGGCCAGCCGGGCCATCTGCGCGGGCAGGCCGGGCAGGTCCGGGTAGGCCTGGAGCATGGAGAGCGCGTTGGCGGCGGCCTTCTTCTCGCAGTGGGCGTGGTCCACCAGCACTGCGTCGAAGTTCGCCAGGGCCAGCGGCAGCCAGCCCGGGTCCGTGGGCGCGTGGAGGATGACGGGGCCCGCTCCGGAGAGGGGACGGCGGGTGGGCGTGGGACGGCTCATGCGGGGCGCGACTGTAGGGCATCCACGGGGCGCCGTGCGCGCGTCTTGGGTGCGCCGTCAGCCCGCCTCCTTCGTGGACGGGCCGGCCGTCACGCGCGAGCTGGGCGCTCACAGCGGAGGGCGGGTGCCTTCCTTGGACGCGAGCAGGGTGACGACGTAGTCGGCGCCTTCCTGCGCTTCGCTGGCGACGAGGATGGAGCCCGGCCACGCGCGCAGGCCGTTCATCAGCAGGGCTCCGTGGTCCGCCGCCGTCCGGTGCACCAGCTCCACGCGGCAGAGCGTGGCGCGGCAGTCCAGTGACTTCACGCGGGAGCTCGCGGGCAGGTGTTGCCGGAAGGCCTCGTTGAGCGTCTGCGACGCCTTGCCGCTCCAGTCGTTGTCCACCGTCTCCTCCGCGAACGCGGTGAACACGCGCGTGCGCGACTGTTCGAAGGACGGCGGAGGAGGGCGCGGCGGCGGTGGTGGCGGCACGTCGCCCGCTTCGGAGCCTTCCTCCGGCGCGGGGGTTTGGGCCTGGACGGGCGGCTGCGCGCGTGCGGCGGAAGGCTGTGCTCCGGCGTTGGCCGCCCACAGCCGCATCGCGGTCTCCGCGGCGGCGCGGCGTCCGGCCAGGTCCAGGCTGTCGCCCGTGGAGGCCTTGCGCACCTGGGCTCGCAGCTCCTCCAGCTCCTGGCGGGAGTCGCGCTGGTGATCCACGAAGGCGAACAGCACGCCCGCGATGGCGGCCGTGTTGACGAGGGCGAGGACGGTCTGGAGCCGGGAGGTCATCGGGGCGCTCGCGAGAAGGTGCGGGAGGAAGGAACGGGCCGCGCGAAGGGGGAGGAATGAGGAAGACGGGGCCTTCGCGCGGCCGCGCATCAAGACTGCCCTCGCGCCGGTGACGTCATCCGGCGCGAGTCACGGGGCGCCTCAGTCGATGGTGAAGCCGCCGATGACGCCGCCCGGCTGCAGGCCGCAGTGGATGGCGATGGCGTAGTCCTCCCAGACGTAGCGGTCGCCCGTGTTGAGCGTCTGCCACGCCATGGGGCCGGCCACCGTGTACACCACGGGGCCCACCTGGCCGGCGTTGCCCACTCCGTTGACCGTCAAGGACTGGCACCAGCTGTTGTTGCCGTAGATCTGCACCGTCGTCGGGTGGTACCCGACCGCCCACATCGGCACGGAGGCGATCAGCGTGCGCGTCGTCGTACAGTCGTTGCGGATGCTCGACCAGCTGTTCGGGTTGAAGCACCCGGTGTCACCGGCATAGTAGGCCTTGAACGCGTAGCCCGGGTGGTACTGCCACGCGGCCGCCGTGCCCGCGCTCAGCGCCACGACACCGAATGCACACACCTTCGCCAGCGTCTGCAAACCCTTCATGGTCCTGCTCCCGTGAAATGCGGCGGTGATTGGGGCCGCCGGGCTCGCGGATGCCGCGCGCCACGCCTCC
Organism: Corallococcus praedator; assembly: GCF_003612125.1. Lineage (GTDB taxonomy): Bacteria > Myxococcota > Myxococcia > Myxococcales > Myxococcaceae > Corallococcus > Corallococcus praedator. The sequence goes on along the minus strand of NZ_RAWI01000345.1, from coordinate 1,449 downwards.
CAGGAGCAAGCGTCATGCCGGGTTGCCAGAATGACGTGCTTTCAGATGCTTGCTTGAAATAATGGCAATCCTTGTTGTTCCGGAAGCCACAGGCCGGTGTTGCCTGTGTTGCCCCGGGGGCAACAGGGGCCTGGGCTACTCCACCAGCACGAGCCGCTGGGTGCGGCCGGCGTGGTAGCCCACCTTGCGCGCGATGCGGGCGGTGCTCTCGTCGCGCTCGTCGATGCGCATGGCGAGCCGGGGCAGCGAGGACAACAGGTGCCGGGAAATCTGTCCCAGGCACAGCGTGGCGTGGCCTTCACGGCGGCGGGAGGCCAGCGTGTACATGCCCTCCAGCTCCGCGCCGAACTGCGAGCGGCAGCCGATGTCCACCTTGAAGACGAGCGCGCCGTTCTCCTCCAGCACGTAGGTGCGGCGCTGGCGCACGCGCTGGAGGAGGCGGGCCTCGTAGTGGGCCGGGTCCTCCGCCAGCGGGTCGCGCTCCAGGATTTCGCGCACGTACCCCTGGGCCAGGGGCAGCAGGCGGGGCACGTCCTCCTCGCGGGCCAGGCGCAGGGTGGGGTTGGTGAAGGGCCCCAGGTCGTCCGCGGAGACGCTGAACAGCCGCTGGGTGCGTGACAGGCGCGGCTTGCCTTCACACAGGCTGCGCACCAGCGCGTCCACCGCGGACTTGTCCCCCACGGTGGCGCGCAGCTTCAGCGAAGCGGCGAGCGCGTCCGCGATGACGCCGGTGGCGCTGGCGTCGCTGGCGCTGGGCACCACGAGTCCCCCTTCGCCGCCCACGAAGATGGCGGCGGTGAGGACGCCGCTGTCGAAGCGGCCGTGGAAGGAGAAGGCCGCCTCGCGCGCCGGGGCCGCGATGCCGAACTCCTCCAGCAGCCCCAGCAGGTAGAGGTTGTGGACGGGATCCTTCGCCAGGAGCGCGCGCAGGGCGTCCGTGTGGGAAGGCGCGAGCTGTTCGACGGTGACGGGCATGCGCGGGGGAAGGGGGCCGAACCTTACGCGCAACCCGACCTCACGGGCCAGCCTCCCCCGGAGGTCCGAAGCGGAACGGATGGATGACCGTGGCCGTCCCCCCCAACCGGGGCGCCGGGAAGCGCGCGTCCAGGAGCGAGTCCAGCACGCACGCCTGCACCATCGGGTCGGGGATGCTGCTTCCGAGCAGCTCGCCCCGGTTCATCTTTCCGTCCCCGTTCTCCCCTTCCACGGTGAAACGCAGCTTCACTTCTTGTGTGCCTGGGTTGCGTTGTGCGGCGTCCTCGAAACATTGCTGCACGAGCGGAGTCACCGCCTGGAGGGCCAGGCGCAGGTCCTCCGCGTCGATTCGTCCAGTGGTGGACTCCACCTGGGGCTCCACGACCTCCACGCGGCGCGGGTCGGGAGCGTCGCGGCCCGGACGCGGTGCGGGTTCACGCGGTGGGACCGGGATTCGTGGGGAGGGGGAGGAGG
>NZ_RAWI01000344.1 GCF_003612125.1 Corallococcus praedator | reverse complement strand
GACCAGGGGTTGGGGGGCGCTGGGAACCGGCGTGGGCGGCGAGGGCGGCAGCCCGATGAGGGTCTCCCGCCGGGGCTCCGGCACGTCCTGCCAGGCCGACGGCTGCGGCGTCTGGATGGGAGGAGACGCGACCTGCGGCGCGGCCGGGCCCAGCTCCAGCGCCGGCATCGCCACCCGGTGGGTGCGGTTCGTCGGCACGGGCGGCGGTCCCACATGCGAGGCATGGGAGGCCCCGGAGGAACCCCCGTCCACCTCCGCCTCGTCGAGCAGCAGCTCCGGCGGCGGAGGGGGGACGCTCATCGGCTCGTCCTCCTCCAGACGTCCGATGTGCGTCGGCTCCTCCGCCGTCAGTTGATCGGCGAAGAACTCGTCGACCTCCAATGCGAAGCGGTCCGCCAGGTCCCCGCCCACCACCTTCTCGCCCTGCTCGGTGAGCTTGAGCTGGGCCTCGCGGTCCATGGCGATGTAGTGGAACTTGCGCAGGAAGAAGAAGTAGTTGTCGAACTCCAGCGAGACGGACGGTTCGAGGGCGGCCTTCACGTCGGCCAGCTTGTTCGAGCGTCCCAGGCGGCCGTTCTCCCGCAGATTCTGCAGGATGAGCAGCGCCTCGCCACTGACGGTGTCACGATGGATTGCGGGCTTCGTCATGGGTGCGCGGACTCTACGCGGCCCCAGCCCGAAGCTTCAATCCTTGGCGCGAGGAACCCGCACGACGGGTTCCACCCGCGCCTACTGGATGCGAAGCAGCTGCTTCACCGTCTCCAGCACTTCCACGAACCGCACCGGCTTGCGCAGGTAGATGTCGACCCCCAGTTGCATCGCGCGATCCTGGGCTTCCTTGCCGCCCGCGGAGATGGCGATGACCGGAATCGACTTGAGCGCCTCTTCCTCCCGGATGCGCTCCACCAGCGCGAACCCGTCCATCACCGGCATGTACAGGTCCAGCATCACCAGGCTGAAGCGGTCCTCCCGCAGCCGAAGGAGGGCGTGGTGCCCGTCCGGCGCGAAGTGGACCTCCAGCGGGACCTTGCCGTGCAGATCGTTGCTCGCGAGCTTCTTCAGCACGTAGCTGTACATCTCGATGATGTGGGGGTTGTCCTCGACGATGAGCACGCGGTACCCGTCCTGTTCGGAAGGGTTCGTCGCGCTGTCGTCAGGTCCCGCCGCACTCAAGATGTCACCCAGTCGCCGCCGATCCTGCTCGCTCTCCACACGGATGCCGACACCCCCGGGCTGATCCGGAGCCGCCAGCCGCACCCAGGCCACGGTGCCGCCGACTTCTACCGGATCCAGCAGTCCCGGGAAAGAAAGTGCAAGCCGAAGCTCGTCGCCCACGACGAAGAGCTGCTCCGTCTGGACGAAGAAACCCCCGGCGGACAGGTTCTCCGTCACGTCCCGGAGCGGACGCCCATGCGGGTAGTCCACCCGGAGGACGGTGGGGATACGGGGGTGCTGCCGCTGGTCCGCAGGGTCCGGGCTCATAACAAGGGGTTGAAATCGCTCGGAAATTTGCTGATGGCGGTCCAGTCTACCGCCGAGGGTTTATGTTGACAACGAAGCCATTGCGGCAATACGTACGGCCCGCCATGGCGGAGCCCCTGTTCACTCCTGAAGAGCAGAAGAAGTTCGACGCGGGGATCGCGGAAATCCTCTCGCACTACCCCTCTGATCGCAAAAGCGCCGGGATGTTGCCCGCGCTTCGCCTGCTTCAGGACCTCAAGGGCTGGTTGCCGCCCGAAGGCCTGCGGTTGGTCGCGAAGAATCTGGAAGTCACGCCGGAGCGCGCCTACGAGGTCGCCAGCTTCTACGTGATGTACCACCTGAAGAAACCGGGCAAGTACGTCATCGACGTCTGCACGAACCTGTCCTGTTCGCTGTGGGGGGCGGAGAAGATGCTCGCCTACCTGGAGCAGAAGCTGGGCATGACGGCGGGGGAGACGAACGACAAGTTCACCCTGCGCGAGACCGAGTGCCTGGCGTCCTGCGGCACGGCGCCCTGCCTGCAGATCAACGAGGACCACCACGAGAGCCTGACCCAGGCCAAGCTGGACGCCATCCTGGCCCGGCTGTCGTGAGTCACCCCTCCTCCCCCTCGCTTTCCTAGGACATCCATCCATGGCCTCTACGGCAAAGGCGGTTGAACCCGTCATCTCGGCGGCCTGGGGCAAGCCCCAGTCCTGGACCCTGGACAGCTACCGTTCGCGCGGTGGCTACGACGGGCTCAAGCGGGCGCTCACGATGGAGCCCCAGGCCATCATCGACGAGGTGAAGAAGTCCAACCTCCGCGGCCGCGGCGGCGCCGGCTTCCCCACGGGCATGAAGTGGAGCTTCGTCCCCAAGGACAGCCCCAAGCCCAAGTACCTGGCGGTCAACGGCGACGAGTCCGAGCCGGGCACCTTCAAGGACCGCTACATCCTGGAGAACGACCCGCACATGATGCTGGAGGGCATCGCCATCGCGTCGTACGCGCTGGGCGTGCACACCTGCTACGTGTACCTGCGCGGCGAGTTCAAGTTCCAGGCGGAGCGCACCCAGGCGGCCATCGACGAGGCCTACAAGGCCGGCATCTTCGGCAAGTCCATGCTGGGCAAGGACTTCGCGCTGGACTGCTACGTGGTCCGCGGCGCGGGCGCGTACATCTGCGGTGAAGAGACGGCCCTGCTGGAGAGCCTGGAGGGCAAGAAGGGCTGGCCGCGCCTGAAGCCGCCCTTCCCCGCCGTCGTGGGCCTGTTCGGCAGCCCCACCGTGGTGAACAACGTGGAGACGCTCGCCAGCGTGCCCCCCATCCTCGCCAAGGGCGCGGAGTGGTACGCCAAGCTGGGCACGGACAAGTCGGGCGGCACGCACCTGGTCTGCCTGTCGGGTTCGGTGAACCGCCCGGGCGTCTACGAGGTGGGGATGCACACCACCATCCTGGAGCTGATCCACGACGACCAGTACGGCCAGGGCATGCCCAAGGGCCGCAAGGTCAAGGCGGTCATCCCGGGCGGGTCCTCCGCGCCGGTGCTGGGCGCGGACGAGTTGGATGTGGCGCTGGAGTTCGAGGCGCTGAAGATGAAGCAGACGATGGCCGGCTCCGGCGGCGTCATCGTGATGGACGACGCCACCTGCATGGTGCGCAGCCTGTGGCGCGTGGCCCGCTTCTACGCGGAAGAGTCCTGCGGCCAGTGCACGCCGTGCCGCGAGGGCACGCCCTGGCAGACGCGCCTGTTGCGCAAGATTGAAGAAGGCCGGGGCGAGCCGGGCGACATCGACATGCTGTCGAACGTGGCGTCCTCCATCGCGCCCTATCCGCCCATCGGCCTGGGCAACACCATCTGCGCGCTGGGCGACGCGGCGGCACTGCCCACGCACTCCTTCCTCATGCGGTTCCGGGACGAGTTCGAGGCTCACCTGCGGGAGAAGCGCTGCCCGTTCGGTGACCACCCCTGGGGTTCCTACGGAGACTGGTCTTGAACACTGAGTTGGTTCTCTTCGGCGTTTTCGCCGTCATGACGCTGGTGTCGGCGGGGCTCGTCATCACCGCGCGGAGCCCCATCAACTCCGCCATGGCCCTGGTGTCGACGTTCTTCTTCCTGGCCGGCATCTACGTGCTCCTGTGGGCGCACACGGTGGCCGTCATGCAGGTGCTCGTCTATGCGGGCGCCATCATGGTGCTCTTCCTGTTCGTCATCATGCTGCTCAACCTGGGGGACGCACCCCACCGTGGCAAGTCGTCGGTGACGCGCCTGCTGGGCGGAGCCTCCGCGCTGGGCCTGCTCGCCGTGCTGAGCGTGACGCTCGGCCGCACGAACCCCATGCCGGCCAACCTGGGCCCCCAGGCGCAGGCGACGTTCGGCACCATGGCGGCCATCGGCCAGTCCATCTTCACCACCTGGCTGCTTCCCTTCGAAGCCGTCAGCCTGCTGCTCCTGGTGGCGATGGTGGGCGCGGTGGTGGTGGCCAAGTCCCGGATCTGATCCCCGCCTTCGGACAACTTCTGCTAGATGGCGCGGGCGGGCTCTTGTAGCCGTCCGCCTGAAAGCCAAGAGCTTCCGCACATGGTTCCCATCACCTACTACCTCCTGCTGGCCGCCGCGCTCTTCTGCATGGGCATGTTCGGCGTGCTGGTGCGCACCAACGCGCTGGTCGTCTTCATGTGCGTGGAGCTGATGCTCAACGCGGTCAACCTCACGTTCCTGGCCTTCGCCCGCATGCACGGCGACGGAATCGGGCACGTGTCCGCCTTCTTCGTCATCGCCGTGGCGGCCGCGGAAGCGGCCATCGGTCTGGCCATCGTCATCGCGGTCTTCCGCAGTCGCGGCTCCGTGAACGTGGACGACATCCGGACGATGAAGCACTGAATCCCGTCACTCCCTGAGCCCATCCATGGACGGAATCGTCGAATTCTTCAGAACGGCACCCATCCCCCCCGAGGTGTTCGCACCCTCGCTGGGATTGATCATCCTGCTGCCGCTCCTGGGCGCGTTCGTGTGCGGCGTGTTCGGCAAGTGGCTGGGCCGGGCCAACGTGCACCTGGTGGCGTGCTCCGCCATCGCCGGCGCCTTCGTGCTGAGCCTGATGGCCTTCTGGGCCACCAGCGACGCGGCGGGCGGGCGCGTGGTGAGCATGCCCAACGCGTTCGGCCTGGAGCGCGACGTGGTGCGCTACGCCATCTCGTATGACTACGGCACCTGGTTCGCCGCGGGCGACTTCCGCGTGAACTTCGGGCTGCTGGTGGACCACCTGTCGGGCATCCTGCTGCTGGTCATCACCGGCGTGGGCTTCCTCATCCACCTGTACTCCACCAGCTACATGGAGCACGACGACGGGTACTGGCGCTTCTTCGCGTACCTGAACCTCTTCGTCGCCGCGATGCTGACGCTGGTGATGGCCGACAACCTGGTCCTGCTCTTCGTGGGCTGGGAGGGCGTCGGCATGGCCAGCTACCTGCTCATCGGCTTCTGGTACACGGACAGCGCGAAGGCGTGGGCGGGCCGCAAGGCGTTCGTCACCAACCGCATCGGTGACTTCGCGTTCCTCATCGCCACGTTCCTGCTCATCCTGACGGTGAACGCCTTCAGCCAGCAGGCGGACCCGCGCGACTTCAACTCCGCGGGCAGCTCCCGGGCGCGCTACACGCAGGGCCTGCTGGAGAAGGGCCCCGTCACCTTCAAGGGCCTGGAGAAGATGGCCCTGGCCCTCCCGGAGGGCACGGGCGGCGCGGTGTCGCTCGCCACGCCCATCGAGGCGGGGCCCCTGGCCGGCTACACCTTCGGCGGCGTGATGACCGCCACCATGCTGCTGTTCCTCCTGGGCGCGGCGGGCAAGAGCGCGCAGCTGCCGCTGTACGTCTGGCTGCCGGACGCGATGGCCGGCCCGACGCCGGTGTCCGCCCTCATCCACGCCGCCACGATGGTCACGGCGGGCGTGTACCTGTTCTGCCGCATGAGTTCGCTGCTGGTGCTCAGCCCCACCGCCATGGCGACCATCGCCATCGTGGGCGCGCTGACGTCGCTGCTCGCGGCGCTGATCGCCTTCGCGCAGGACGACATCAAGAAGGTGCTCGCCTACTCCACGGTGTCGCAGCTGGGCATCATGTTCATGGGCGTGGGCATGGGCGTCTTCTGGGCGGCCGCGCTGCACCTGCTGACGCACGCCTGCTTCAAGGCCTGCCTGTTCCTGGGCGCCGGCAGCGTGATGCACGGCAACGGGGACGAGACGGACATCAAGAAGCTGGGCGGCCTGTACAAGGAGATGAAGTGGACGCACGCCACGTTCCTCGTCTCCACGCTGGCCATCACCGGCATCATCCCGCTGTCCGGCTTCTTCTCGAAGGACGCCGTCTTCCACGGCGTGCACCACAACCACCTGCATGACCTGCACTGGGTGTCCGGCTTCGTCTACGCGATGGGCCTGCTCATCACCGCGTGCACCGCGTTCTACATGTCGCGCGTGTACCTGCTGACCTTCACCGGCAAGCGCTCCCCGGAAGCCAAGGTGGCGCACGCGCACGAGAGCTCCTGGTTCATGACGCTGCCCCTGGTGGTGCTGGCGTTCCTGAGCATCGTGACGCTGGTGTACGCACTGCCGCTGATGCCCCGCACGGGTGGCGGCATGCAGCCGGTGTTCGAGAACTTCCTCTCCCCGGTGCTGCGTCCGGCCGAAGCGGTCGCCCGCGCGGCCCAGACGGTGGCCCTGGACAACAGCACGCCGGCCTTCCTGGACTACCTCACCGCGTGGCTGGTGGCCCTGTCCGGCGGCGCCGCGGCGGCGTTCCTCTACCTGAAGTACTTCCCCGCGCAGGTGGGCAAGCCCGTGCCGGCGTTCGCCCGCGCGGTGCGCCGCACGGCCCACAACAAGTTCTACGTGGATGAGCTGTACGAGTTCATCCTCATCCGTCCGGTGAAGTTCGTGGCCTTCATCCTCTTCCGCGTGGTGGACGCGCTCGTCATCGACACGGTGCTGGTGCGCGGCACCGCCTACGTGACGGAGAAGGTGGGCCTCGGGCTGCGCCGGCTCCAGACGGGTGACGCGCAGGCCTACGCCGCCATCATGGCGCTCGCCATCCTGGGCGGCGCGGTCTACGCCCTCCTGCAGGTGCTTTCATGAGCTTCTTCGACACCCACCTGTTGAACGTCGTCATCTACCTGCCGCTCGTGTTCGCGGCGCTGGTGCTGATGCTGCCCTCCACGGAGCACGGGCAGGTTCGCACCATCACGTTCGTGGGCATGCTGCTGGACCTGGCGTTCGGCGTCTGGGCCTACCTCCGCTTCGAGCCTTCCGGAGCGGAGTTCCAGATGGAGTACCGCGTCCCCTGGTTCCAGCAGTTCGGGATGAGCTACCACCTGGGCGTGGATGGCCTGGCGGTGAGCCTGCTGCTCCTGACGGTGTTCCTGGGCCCGCTGGTGGTGCTGGCCTCCACCACGTACATCAGCCACCGCATCAAGGAGTTCCATCTGGCGCTGCTGGTGCTCCAGACGACGATGCTGGGCGCGCTGGCGTCGATGGACGTCCTGCTCTTCTACATCTTCTTCGAGGCCATGCTCATCCCCATGTACCTGCTGGTGGGTGTGTGGGGCGCCGAGGACCGGCGCATGGCCGCGGTGAAGTTCTTCCTCTACACGCTGGTCGGCTCGCTCCTGATGCTGGTGGCCATCGTGGCGGTGTACTTCGTGAGCGGGGCTCCGGGCACGCGCTCGTTCGACTACGGCACGCTCTACAACAACCTGCTCGCCGCCAATCAGCAGCTCGCCGCGTGCACCAATGGTCCGGAGGGCGCGTGCGCGTCGCTCACGGGCCTGGCCGCCACGCTGCACACGTACGGGCCCTGGATGTTCGCCGCGTTCGCGCTGGCGTTCGCCATCAAGGTCCCGATGTGGCCGGTGCACACCTGGTTGCCGGACGCGCACGTGCAGGCGCCGGTGGCGGGTTCCATGATTCTTGCCGGCGTGATGCTGAAGATGGGCACCTACGGCTTCTGGCGCTTCGCGATTCCGCTGTTCCCGGTGGCGGCGCAGGCCGCGCGGCCGTTCCTGGCGGTGCTGGCCGTCATCGGCATCGTGTACGGGGCGCTGATGTGCCTGGCGCAGCGGGACATCAAGAAGCTCATCGCGTACTCGTCCGTCAGCCACCTGGGCTACTGCATGCTGGGCCTGCTGGCCGTCACGAGCGAGGGCGCCACGGGCAGCGCGTACCAGATGCTGAACCACGGCATCTCCACGGGCGCGCTGTTCCTCCTGTTCGGCTTCCTCTACGAGCGCCGCCACACCCGGCTCATGTCGGACTACGGCGGCATCGCGAAGGTGATGCCGGTGTTCACCGCGGCGTTCGTCATCATCACGTTCTCGTCGGTGGCGGTGCCGGGCACCAACGGCTTCATCGGTGAGTTCCTGGTGCTGATGGGCACCTTCAAGAGCACCCTGCCCCTGGGCTTTGGCGCGTTCGCCACCCTGGGCGTCATCCTGGGCGCCGCGTACATGCTGTGGATGGTGCAGAAGGTCTTCTTCGGCGGCATCACCCACCGGGAGAACCAGCACCTGCGCGACATGAACCTGCGCGAGATGCTCACCACGGCGCCCTTCATCGTGCTGGTCGCGGTGATGGGTCTGATGCCGCAGCCCTTCCTGGAGCGCATCGCCCCGTCCACCGACCGCTACGTGGCGCGCGCCAGCGTGGGCGCTCCGGGTGCCACCCAGGCGAAGGACGACCAGCTGCGCGTGGAGGTGATGTCGTTGCCCTCCACCGCCGCCGCGGCCCGCCCCTCCGTTCCCGCCGCGCCGCTCGCCGTGCGCGAGTAGGCCCCGAAAGACTCCATGAACCTGCCAAACCTCACCCTGGCGGATTTCCTCCCTCTGCTGCCCGCCATCATCATGGTGGTGGCGGCCTCCGTCCTGCTGCTGTCGGAGGTGTTCCTCTCCGCCACCGCGTCCCGCGGCTACCAGGCGGTGCTCACCGTCGTGGCGGCGGCGGCCAGCGGCGCCGTGGCCGTGGGCCTGATGTTCGAGCCGCCCCAGGAGGTGTTCCTGGGCTTCGGCGTGTTGGACCCCTTCTCCAGCTTCCTCACCCTGGTGGTGAGCGTGGGCCTGGGACTGGCGGCGCTGAGCGCGGTGGGCTTCCTGCGCAAGCGCGGGGCGGAGCGCGGTGAGTTCTACGCGCTGATGCTCTTCGCGTCCGCGGGCATGAGCCTGCTGGCCATGTCGACGGAGTTCATCACCATCTTCGTCAACATCGAGGTGCTCTCCATCGCGACGTACGCGCTGACGGCGTACCTGCGCCGGGGCACGCGTCCCAGCGAGGCGGGCTTCAAGTACTTCATCCTGGGCGCCTTCTCGTCCGCCATCCTGCTGTACGGCACGGCGCTGCTGTACGGGGCCACGGGCACGACGAAGCTCAACGACATGGTCGTTCCGCTGCAGCAGGCGCTCAACGGCAACCCGGCCCTGGTGTACGTGGGCGCGGTGCTCATCGCGGCGGGCTTCGCGTTCAAGGTGGCGGCGGTGCCGTTCCACATGTGGACGCCGGACGTGTACGAAGGGGCTCCCACGCCGGTGACGGCGCTGATGAGCGCGGGCGTGAAGGCGGCGGCGTTCGCCTCGCTGGTGCGCGTGTTCCTCACGGTGGGCAAGGGCATGGACCCCAAGCTGCCGCTGATGCTGTTCGCCACGCTGGCGCTGCTCACCATGGTGGCCGGCAACCTGATGGCCATTCCGCAGCGCAACGTGAAGCGCATGCTGGCGTACTCCTCCATCGCGCACGCGGGCTACTTGCTGCTGGGCGTGGCGGCGCTGTTCGTCGCGGCGCCGGGCGAGAGCTTCCGCGTGCTGTCCGCGTCGTCGCTGTCGGGTGGGACGCCGCTGGACGTGGCCCGCTCGGACGCGCTGCGCGGCATCCTGTACTACCTGCTGGCCTACACCTTCAGCGCGGCGGGCGCCTTCGCGATGGTGTCCGCGCTGGAGCGCCGCGAGGACGAGGAGAAGGGCACCGCGTGGGACCTGGAGCGCTTCGCGGGCCTGGCGCAGCGCCGGCCGGGTTACGCGTTCGCCATGGCGGCCTTCATGCTGTCGCTGGGCGGCATCCCCCCCACGGTGGGCTTCATGAGCAAGCTGCTCATCTTCCAGGCCGCCATCGACGTGGGCCTCGTGGGCCTCACCATCGTCGCGGTGCTCTCCAGTGCGGCGGGCGCGTATTACTACCTGCGCGTCGTCGTCTACATGTTCATGCACCCCGTCCCGGAGGGCGCGCAGCCGCTGGAGCGCAACTGGGGCACCGAGGCCGCGCTGGTCATCTCCACCGTCGCCGTCGTGCTCCTGGGCATCCTCCCCGGCCACGTCACGGACTGGCTCGCCCAGGCGGGCACGCTGTTCGGTCAGTAGCCCACGGACAGCGGCACGTCGCACCCGACGCCCGTCGCGGCCCCTGGCCCGGCGGGCGTTGTCGTTGCGGGGCGGCAAGGCAGGCAAACCCCTACGCGGAAGTCGCCGGTGGGTGGCGCCCCTCCCCTCCCCGC
>NZ_RAWI01000343.1 GCF_003612125.1 Corallococcus praedator | reverse complement strand
CCCCCACCCGCACCGGCACCCCGTCACGCACCATCCGCGACGCCGCCAGGGACAGGGCCGCCAGCTCATGCGCGCACGCGGCCGGTCCCAGGGGATGGCGGGCGCCCGGGCGCAGGAGCACCGCCACGGCCTCCCCCTCCGGCGACTCCCAGAGCAGATCCACCACGCCCTCCAGCGAGGCGCCGTCCTCCAGGTCCAGCACGAAGTCGAGCCCCCGGTGCACGCTGGACGCGGGCGTGGCCGCGAGCCGCTTCGCGAAGGCCGTGCCCAGGAAGCGCTCCGCCGTGGCCAGCACGTCGCCCAGGCCCTCTTCCTCCGGATCCCGGCCCGCGCTGCGCAGCAGTTGCTCCAGGTGCGCCCGTCGCTCGGAGGCCTCCGCGTCCGGCCCCGCCAGGGACAGGTCCACTTCGCGCAAGAGCCGCGTCACCAGCTGATCCGGACGCTCCACGGGCAGCCATCCCTCCGACTCCACGAGCAGCGGGGCCAACCGCGCGGGCGCTTCCCACGGCTCCGAGCCGACGGCGAGCCCCAACCGGTGGAGGTGGTGATAGCGGCGCGGGCACGTGAGGAAGTCCTGCACCGCGCGCACGGAGGCAATCACCGGCGCTTCGTCGAACGCCGCGTCCGCTTCGTCGGATCCATCATCGGATGCCGTCCCGGACACCCGGGCCAGCGCGGACTCGACACGGTCCCGGGCATGGGCCTCCTGTTCCTCGGTGGGGGGCTCCGGATCCGCGGGCGGTGGCAACCGCTCCACGTCCACGTCGTTCGCGAGCGCCCGCAGCTGTGCATCGGCGTCCAGCCGCCGGTCCACGCGGTGCCACCATGTGTCGGTGCCCGCGCGCTTCTCCTCTCCGCCCGACAACACCAGCAGGTCCTTGGCGCGGGTGAGGGCCACGTAGAGCAGGCGCAGGTATTCGGCGTCCTCGCGGGCCTTCAATTCCGCGCGCACCGCTTCGAAGCGCTCGGAGGTGAAGGTGTCCAGCGAGTCCGGCATCCAGGGCCGCAGCGCCAGACCGAAAGAGCGCTCGAAGTACGCGCGGGCCGAAGTGGTGCGCCTGCGGCCTCCCATGCCGGGCACCACCACCACGGGCCACTCCAGGCCCTTGGCGCGGTGGATGGTCAACAACTGCACGGCGCGCGGATCGCCTTCATCCAGCAGGTCCGCCTGCGCTTCATTCGGGTCGGAGTCCGCCAGCTGGCGCAGCTCGCGCGCGAAGGCCACGCAGCCGCCCGTTCCCCGCTCGTCCCTGCGCGCCGCCAGCGACAGCAGCTTCTCCACGTTGGCGCTCGCCTGCTCCGCGTATGGGGAGCCCGCCAGCGCCTCGCGGTAGCCGGTCGCCTCCAGCGCCGCGTGCAGCAGTACATGCACGCCCAGTCGGTCGCGCTCCCTTCGCAGCACGGGGATGAGGTCCAGGAAGCGCGTCAGCCGTGTCTGCTCGCGCGCGGACATCGCGGCGCGCACGTCCGCGTCCACCAGTCGCGGTGAACCGAGCGACAGCGGCAGGTCCCCCGCGAGCCGGAACAGCGACGCGTCCGACAGGCCCACCAGCGGCGAGCGCAGCACCGCGGCGAAGGCCAGCGCGTCGTCCGCGTCCGAAAGGAGCGCCAGCAACGAGGCGAGGTCGCGCACCTCCTGCGCCCCGTAGAAACCGCGCCCGCGCAGCACCCGGTGCGGCACGCCGTGATGGATCAGCGCGGTGCGGTACTCCTCCAGGTGCGTGAAGGTCCGGAAGAGGATGGCCACGTCTCCGCCCCTCGCGGGACGCAACCCCTTGCGGTCCTCCGCCATCACCGTCGCGGGCGCTCCGGGCGCGAGCATCACCCGCAGCCTGCGGGCCACCGCGTCCGCCTCGTACTCGCGCAGCTCCGGAGCGGTGTCGGCCTCCGGCAGCGTCAACCGCTCCACCACCGGACCGTCCGCCAGCTCCGGGCGCGTGGGGGACAGGTCGTCCGTCGCCGCGTCGTAGACGACCTCGAAGGGACGGGGCGTCGCCTCCCTGGCCACGAGCAGTCCGGCGAACGCGCGGTTGAAGAAGGACAGGACGCCCGGCAGCGAGCGGTAGTTGTGTTGGAGGAAACCGCGTGCCCCGCCCTCCGCTTCAATCTTGTCCGCCAGCACCGTGAACACGGACACGTCCGCGCCACGGAACTCGTAGATGGACTGCTTGCGGTCACCCACCGCGCACAGGAACGCGGGCTCCAGGGGCAGCGCCGTCACCAGGTCCGCGCCCGGTGCCAGTTCGCGTGGGCCGCCCTCCCGCCGCTCCGACAACAGCAGCACCAGCTCCAACTGCAACCGGTTGGTGTCCTGGAACTCGTCCACCAGCAGCGCGCCCAGCCGCTCCTGGATCTGCTGGCGGAACTCCGGATGGTCGCGCAGCAGGTCGCGCGCCTTCACCAGCAGCGATGTGAAGTCGAACACGTTGCGCCGCGTCAGCTCCGCATCGTGCCGCGTCTCCAACTGGCCCAGCAGGTCGCGGAAGGTCTCCTCGAAGGGCGCCGTGCGCCACGCGGCGTACGCGTCCTCCAGCCGCCGCACCGAGCCGTCGCTCTTGCCCTTCACCCTCCAGAGCAGCTCCTTCAGGCAGGCGCCCGCGCCCTTGCGCAGGTTCGCCAGGTTGCGAGGCTCCGACAACAGCGCGTTGCGCAGCGCGGGGAAGCGCTCCGTCTGGAGGAACGTGTCCGGCGTCATCCCCTCCAGCGCCCGCTCACACACGGACAGCAGGGGACTCCACTCGCCCTTCGCGTCCTGCGCCCGGGCCTCGTTGCACAGCCGGCGGCAGTCCTGGATGAGCCCTTCGAGTTGCACCTTGTCCGCCGCGCCGTCGCCCACGCGGGCCGTCGCCGCCTTGAGGCCCTCCTCGCGCAGCGTGCGGTAGACATCCATCAGCGCGGCCACGAGTCCGTCGGAGAAGCCCGAACCGGAGAAGCCCAGCTCCGCGCACAGCTCGCGCACCTTCGCGTCGCCGCCCTCCAGCGCGTCCAGCACCACGCGTTCGGTGACGTCCTCCAGCAGGCCCGAGGACTCCAGCTCGTCCAGCACCTCGAAGGCGGGATCGATGCCCACCGCGGGCGGCGCGCGACGCAGGATCTGTCCGCAGAGCGAGTGGAAGGTGCCCACCGTCGCGGCGCCCAGGTCCTCGCGCACCTTGCGCCACTCGTCCTGCGTGGGGAACGGCCGCTCCAGCCTCGCGAGCGACGCGCGCAGGTCCTTCTCCGCGTCCAGGGGCACATCCCCCTGGGCCAGCGCGTCCAGCCGCTCGCGCACCCGCTTGCGCATCTCCGCGGCGGCCTTGTCCGTGAACGTGAGCATGCCCAGCCGCGACGGCCGCAGCGCGGCGGCCGCCTCGCGCGCTCCCGCGAACAGGTGCAGCGTCATCGTCACCAGGCTGTACGTCTTGCCCGCGCCGGCGCCGGCCATCAGGGCCAGGTTTTTCTCCAGCGCGAGCATGTGGGGCGCGGTGTCGCTCATCCGCTCCCCTCGTCCATCACGCGCCGCTCGGTGATGCGGCACACCGCGCGGTAGCCGCACCGTCCGCAGTCGTTGGGCCGCGCCGGGAAGTCCCCCTTGCGCAGGCGCGTCACCAGCGTCTCCACCGCGTTGGGCAGGTTGAGCCCCTGGGCCTCCGCCACGCGCTGACGCACCTCCGGGTCGGTGGACAGCAGGTCCTCCAGCTCCGCGGGCGGCATCACGTCCGACAGGTGGATGCTGGCCCCCGTGCGCAGTGAGAACCACGCGGCGTTGCGCGCTCCCACGTGGCCGCTCTCGCGCGCCGCGTAGAGGTACAGCGGGAGCTGGAAGTCCGAGCGCAGCAGGTTCTCCTTCAGCGTGCGCTTGTCCAGGCGGCCCGTCTTGTAGTCGATGACGCCCACCTCCACGCCGGCCGTGTCCAGCCGGTCGATCTGCCCCTCGAAGACGATGGCGTCGTTCGCCACCAGCAGCTTCACGTCGCTCCAGCGCGGATCCTTCGCCGCGGGGCCGAACTTCAATTCGAAGCCCTCCGGCTTCAGCGGATCAAACGGCAGCCCCCGGCCCTGATCCGTGAGGATGCGCCGGACCATCGCGTGGGCCTTCTCCCCCGCCAGCTTCCACAGCTCGCGGTGCCCCACGTGGTGCAGCTCCTCGAAGTGCTTGCTGGCCTTCTTCACGGCCTTCTCCAGCACCTCCTTGGGGATGTCCTCCGGCGCCTGCCCCAGGAGCTTCGCGTCCTTGAGCGCCTGGAACACCTCCTCCATCACGCGGTGCCAGAACGTGCCGCGTCCCCGGGCGTCGAACTCCTCGCCGGGCACCACCGGCTCCGCCACCTTCAAGCCGTACGCGACGAAGCCCTGGAAGCCGCAGTTGCCGAAGCGCGCCAGGGCGCTCGCGGACAGCGGCCGCTCCAGGCCGAAGTGGAAGGTCTCGCGCAGCTTCTGTTCCAGCGCCGGTCCCTGCACGCCGCCGGTGAACTCGCCCGTGGCCTCTTCCTCGCTGCCGAAGAAGCGCAGGCGCGCGGCCTCCATGTGGGCCAGTTCGCGCGCGCCCCGGAACCAGTCCTCCGTGCCGAAGCGATCCTTGAGGATCCTCCCGGCCGGATCCGGCTCCGTGACGCGGAGGCTGGGATAGGACTGTCCCGCCAGCGCCTCCAGCGCCACGGTGCGCCGCAACTCCGTGCGCGTGAGCACCTCGTCCAACGGCAGCACCGGCGGCAGCGTGCGCGTGCGCCAGAGATGACCGGTGAGCCGGCGCACCTCCTCCAGGAACGCCGAGGGCACCTGCTCCTGGCCCCCCGACGCCTTCACCGCGAACGACAGGCTCAACGAGGACTCCGCCGCCGCGAGCGCGCTGGCGAACAACAGCCGGTCCTCCGTGAGCCTCCAGGGCGCGCGGTCATCGAACTCGCCGCCCGTCAGCCGGAACACGTCCCGGCTCAGGTGCTGGTTGAGCGCCACGCGCTCCGCGTCCCCCAACAGCGGCGACGGCGGGTCGCGCCCGGGCAGACGCCCTTCGGTGAGCCCCGCGACGAAGAGGTGGCGGAAGGTGCGGCCCGGCACCTCGCCCAGGTCCAGCACCTCCACCGCGCCCGTGCTCGGTCCGCGCGCGGGCAGGTGCACGTCCCGCAGCGCATCCGCCAGCCAGCGCCCCAACATGCGCCGGGTAATGTCCGGTCCGCCACCCACCGCGCGCAGGGAGCGCAGCAGGGCTTCCATCCGCTGCTGGAACGCCGCGAGCGCCGCGTCGTCCCGGGCCCTCGCGTCCTCGATGCGCGCGCCCAGGGTGCCTTCCTCGCGCGGCTCCTGCTTGCCCGCGGAGTCCAGCAGGCCCAGCCGCTCCACGACCTTCCACCACGCGGCGACCAGCTCCGCGGCCGTGCCCTCCTTCGGAATGTGGCGGCACTCGTTGATGAGCCGCATCACGCGGTCGCGCAGCGCACGCACGGCCATCACCTTGACCGCGTCCTCCTTGTGCCGGCCGCCCTGGGCCTGCATCCGGCGCGCGAGGTCATCCAGCCGCACGTCATAGGCGCCCTTGCCTCGCGTCGCGCCCAGCCGGTCATCCCGCGCGGCCGCCAACGCGAGGAGCGCCGCGGGCGCGTCCGGTCCTCCGCGCGACAGCGAGGGCACGTAGCGGCTGGCGATGATCTCCGCCACGCGCTCCGCCGGGAAGCCGTCCTCGATGAGCACCGGCAGCTCCAGCGCCAGCCGCACGGGCCCCGCGAGCGCGAGCGGCTCGCCCCAGGGCAGGCGCACGGGCACGCCCAGCTCTCCCAGCGCCTCCGCCAGCCAGCCCGCCTCCGGGCCCAGGTCCCGGTACGCGATGGCGATGTCGGACGGCGCGCTGCCCGCCGCGATGAGCCGCCGCACGTCGCGGGCCACGATGCGGGCCTCCTCGCGCGCGGACGTCGCGTTCCACACCGACAGCCCGTCCACCGCGTCCTTCAACACGTCGCGCGCGGCGCGCGGTGAGAACAGGTGCCTTCCCAGGTCCGTGAAGGGCCGGCCCTCGAACGTCACGTCCGCCTTGAAGAGGTCCACATGGGGCATGGACTCGCCCCGGTTCTCGAAGGCGCGGAACAGCGCCGCCAGCGCCGCGTCCGCCACCGGCGAGCCACCCACCGGCGTCTCCACGCGCAGCGACACCCGACGCGACTCGCACGCCGCCGCGAGCCCCAACAGCAGCTCCAGCTTCGAGGGCCGCACGTCGTAGACGCCGTGGAGCACCAGCCCCGTCACCTCGTCCCAGCCCGCGGGCCATGCGCCCCGGTCCAGCGCTTCACGGGCGCCTCGGAGCACGTCCTCGCGGTCCGCGAGCCCCAGCTCCGCCATCCGCTGCTCGTACAGGTGGTACAGCCGGGCCAGGACGCGCACGCGCGTGCGGCGCTCCGGCGGCAGCACCTCCGCGGCGTCCTGCAGCTCGCGCGCGGAGAGGCGGCCCGCCTTCAAGTCCAGCAGCACGTCCGCCGCGGCCCGGGCGAACGCGGGCTCGCGCACGTAGTCGCCGAACGGCGTGGTGCCCAGCGCGCCCCCCAGCCCGGCCACCACCGCGCGGGCCGCCGTCGCCGGACAGGGGCGCCGGTTGAGCTCCCCCGCCCCACCCAGCGCGTGGACGAAGTCGTCCCACGTGAGCAGGCGGGTCCCCAGGGAGATGCCCCGCACGCGCCGCTCCGCCCGCAGCGCGGCCTGACGGCGCGCGGCATCGGGATAGACATGGAGTGTGCGGCCAGGGCGGGACATGCGGGGCGAGGACTCTAGAACGGCCAGGGGCGCCCTTTTCATGCTCCTTTCGTCGCATTCCCACACCCTGGCCCGTTGGCCGCCCGCCTGCTGTCCTCCGGAACCCGGGAAGTCCGTTGTCGCGGGGCTGCCACCCGACCTGGACCGCCCGTCCTCAAGGCGCGGTCAGGAAGGTGTCCACCTCGCGGGCCAGGAGTGAGGGTGCGGTGACGTGGGCCACGTGGCCCTGTCCGGGCAGGACGTGCAAGGCGCCGTGGGGGAGCATCTTCGTCAACGCGTGAGCGGGTTCCGCCAGGAGCACGCGGGGACTCTGGTCCCCCAGCAGCACCAACGTGCGGATGGCCATGGCACGGAAGCGCTCCAGGCCCAGGGGCAGGTCCGCCACCGCGCTGATTTCGCGCAGGAAGGTCTCCATCATGCCCAGTTGCTTCGCCCACTGCGGCGTCTGGCGGAAGGTCTCGAGTTGCTCGGGCGTGAGCATCCGGAAGATGTGGTGCTGCGCGGCCACGAGCGCCGCGTCCGGGCCCTCCTGCTTCCAGGCGCTCCGGACGGTCTCCACGGCCTCGGGCGCGATGCGCTGGGAGATGGGAAACGGAGGCTCGTAGAGCACCAGCCGGGCCGGGGGCCGCCGCGCCGCCGCCTCCAGCGCGAGGATGGCGCCCAGCGAGTGGCCGAACAGCGAGGCTCCCGGGCCGGCCTCCTGCATCAGCGCGAGCACGTCCTCCACCTCCCGCTCCAGGGCATACGTGGCCCCATCCGCGCTGCTGCCGCGACCGCGCCGCTCCAGCACGAAGTTCGTGAAGTGGGGCGACAGGCGAGAAGCCACATCCCGCCAATCCCCCCAGGTGCTCAAGGTGCCGTACACCCAGACGAGCGCGGGGCCCTGCCCCTGCCGGAAGTAGGACAGCGACGTGCCGTCGGCGGAGGTGAACCGGTGCTGCGTGAAGGCGTCCGTGCGCGCGCCATTGGTCGCCGCGCCCGCACCGGAGGTCGAAGACACCCCCTGGGAGGGAGCCGCGCAGCCAACGAAGGTGAGCGCGGCGCCCACCGTCATGAGCGCGCGGCGGGACAAGAAGGACGGCGGGGAGATGTCGGACGGCGCGACACGGTGAGCCGGGGCGGAGCAGGGGACGTCGGACGACGGAGTCTCCGGGGACGTGGACATGACAGCGTTTCCTTTCGCCAGCATTCATGCGGTGGAAAAGCCGTGCGCGAAACGGTGGTGTCTGACATTTCACCCGGGACACCCGTGTCCTGAATCACCGGGACCTGGAGGAACGCATGGAGAGCCTGTCCGCCATCGGCGTCTTCGCCCGCGTCGCGGAGACCGGCAGCTTCGCCTCCGCGGCCCGCGCGCTGGGCATCACCCCGTCCGCCGCGAGCAAGAGCGTGGCCCGGCTGGAGGAACGCCTGGGCACGCGCCTCCTCCAGCGCACCACGCGCCGCATGCACCTCACCGAACAGGGAGCCCGCTTCCACGAGCGCTGCCAGCGCGCCCTGGCCGAGCTGCGCGACGCGGAGTCCGAGATCGCCCACGCCGTGCGCACCCCTCGGGGCCGGCTGCGCGTCAGCGTCTCGGAGTTGCTCGCGCTGCGGTGGATCATCCCCAACCTCCAGCGCTTCCGCCGCGAATACCCCCATGTGCAACTGGACATGGACGTGAACGACCACGTGGCCGACATCGTCGGGGACGGCATGGACGCGGCCCTCCGCGCCGGGGAGCTGGGCGACTCCCAGTTGATGCGCCGCCGCCTGGGCCCCAAGCGCTTCATCCTCTGCGCGTCCCCCGCCTACCTCCAGGCCCACGGCACGCCCCGCTCCCTGGACGCGCTGCGCGACCACGACTGCATCCGCTACCGCTTCGTGTCCACCGGGCGCGTGGAGACCTGGGCCCTGCGCCAGCCCCCGGGCGCTCCCGCCCCGCGCATCCCGGAGACCTTCGTTTTCAACAACAGCGAGGCCGTCACCCACGCGGCCCGGGCGGGGTTCGGCATCGCCCAATTCGTGGAGCTCATGGTCCGCCCGGAGCTGGAGGCCGGCACCCTGCGCCCCGTGCTGCGCGAGCACTCCCTGGAGCGCGGCGCCCTGTGGCTCGTGTGGCCCCACACCCGACGCACCCCGCCCAAGGTGAAGGCCCTGGGCGACTTCCTGGCGCGACTCGTCGAAGAGGACGCCGCCGCGAACCGCTGAACGAGGGGCACCGGGGGTTGCCGGACGGGGGCGGAGCGCCTCTATGCTCCGCCGCCCCATATGCCCGCTTCCTTCCGGACCCTCTCCGCCCTCTGGCTCCTCCTCCTGACGCTGGCGCCGCTGTCGCCCGCCTCCGCCCAGGACACGGCCTCCGACACGCCCCACGCCCTGCGCTTCAACTGGACCCGGGACGGCATCATCACCGGTGCCGCGGGCGCGCTGTGGATCTCCAGCGAGACCGTGTTCAAGGACGACCTCGCCCCCGCGCAGTGCCGCTGGTGCGACCGCGCCCCGGATGGCACCGACACGCTCAACCGCCTGGACCTCTGGGGCCGGGGCATCGCGGGCAACACCGAAGCGTCCCGCAAGCGCGCGGACACCTGGAGCAACGTCATCGGGTTCGCGGGCCTGCCGCTGGGCCTGCTCGGCGCGCAGTACGCCGCGGGCCACGCTTCCGGCGCGTCCCGCGAGTACTTCGCCCAGGACGCCACCATCATGATTGAAACCGCCGTCATCGCCTCCGTCGTCAACCAGGCGGTGAAGTTCAGCGTGGGCCGCGAGCGCCCCTTCGTCCACGTGCTGTCCGACGCCGACAAGGGCCTCACCACCCACCCCACCGACAACAACCTGTCCTTCTACAGCGGCCACACCAACCTGGCCTTCTCCCTGGTCGTGTCCGCCGGCACCGTCGCCGCGCTGCGCGGCTACAAGCACCAGGCCCTCATCTGGGGCGTGGGCCTGCCGCTGGCCGCGTCCGTGGGCCTGTTGCGCATGGGCGCGGACAAGCACTACCTGTCCGACGTGCTCACCGGCGCCGTCATCGGCTCCGCGTTCGGCGTGGCCGTGCCCCTGCTGCTCCACGGCCGCGCCGACGACTCCGCGCACCCGTCCAAGCGGGTGTCGTCCCTGTCGCTCAACCCCTCGATTGGCCGGCAGATGGTGGGCGTGTCCGGAGCCTTCTAGGCCCCGGGGCGACCTGGGGGCCGCGGGGCGCGCACAAGCCGACACTTCCCGCCGGACGGTTCCCGGACGACGCTGGCCCGCGTGGTACGCGCTCCCTCCAACCTCGTTGGACGGGTCCTCTTCCGTGCGCTCCATCCTGATCGTCCTCCCCCCGTGCGCCCAAGGGCGGTGCCCTTGAGCCCGCCCCCCGTGAAAG
>NZ_RAWI01000342.1 GCF_003612125.1 Corallococcus praedator | reverse complement strand
GCGTCCAGGAGGCGGTGCTGGTGCGGCTCGCCAGCGCGCCCCCGGAGCAGGTGGCGCTGCTGCGCAAGCTCGCGCCCGCGGGCCGCATGCTGGACCTGCCGCTGGTGCGCTCGCTGGCGGGGCTGCCGGAGGCGGAGCTGTTCGCGGTGCTGGACGGCATCGTGGAGCGGCAGTTCCTCCAGGACGTGGAGGGCCGGTACGTCTTCACGCACGACACCGTGCACCAGACCGTCTACGACAGCACGCCGGAGATGGATCGCCGCGGGCACCACGGCCTCGTGGCGCGGGCGCTCCAGGCGCTGCCCGCGGGACGCGCCGGGCTGGTGCGCGCGGTGGGCTGGCACTACGCGCGCTCGGACGCGCCCGCGGAGGCCATCCAGCCGCTCCTGGAGGCGGGCAAGGCGGCCATCGAGGCGGAGGCGCTGCTGGAGGCCACGTTGCTCCTGAAGGAAGCGGCGGGGCTGTTGGAGTCCGCGCCGGACTTCCCGGGGCGTCTGGACCAGCTGATCCGCACGTGGGTGTCGCTGGTGGAGGTGGGCTACTCCAGCGACCCGCCGACGTCGGTGGCGTACGCGGAGCGCCTCTTCGCGTATTGGGAGTCCACCGTGGACGTGGCGTCCGGACGTCGCGAGGCGGCCCAGCGGCTGGCCTCCGCGCGCACGGCCACGCCGGAGGAGCGCGAGGAGCTGCTCTGCCCGCTGTTCCGCGAGGTGTCGGCGGGCGAGCGCATGCTGCCGGTGGATGTCTTCTGGAAGCGCTCGGAGCTTCAAATCCTCCAGGCCATGTCGCTGGCCATCCTGGGACGCACCCGGGAGATGGAGACGCTCATCGCGAGCGCGTCCGCCGAGCACCCGGAGGATTCGCCCTACCTCGCCGGGCTGTCCATCGCCCGCGCGACGCTGAGCGCGTACACCGGCCGCTGGTCGGGAGGCGTGTCCGAGCAGCGCAAGCAGGTGACGCGGCTGCGCGACTTCCGGGACGCGGTGGGGCGTCCGCCCCGGCGGCTGGCGTGGGCGCTGGGCATGGGCGGCTACCTGCTCAACGTGAACCTGGCCCTGCGCGGCGAGGCGCTGGACGAGGACGTGCTGCGCGACGGGCTCGCGGTGGCGGAGGCCCACGGCTTCACCGACGTGCGCGCCTACCACCTCTTCGCGAAGGTGACGCGCGCGGCCTTCACCGGGGATGGCGCCGCGTTCGCGCCGGCCCTGGCGCAGAAGGCGGAGCTCATCCGCAGGCTGGGCAGCCCCCGGCTGATGGAGCGCAACCTGGCCCTCTTCACGCCGCCGTACTACCTGGAGCGCGGCGAGCACGAGCTGGTCGCCGCGGTGGTGGCGCGCGGCGAGGCCCTGGCGCGGGTGCTGCCCCAGGACCGCTGGCTGCAGGCCCACGTGCAGGTGTACCAGGCGTGCCGCGACGTGCTCTTCGAGGACGCGGCCGCCGCGCGCGAGTCGCTGCCCCGAGCCCTGGAGGCCGCGCGTCAGGGCGGCCTGCGAATGGAGACGCTGGTGCACGTGTACCAGGCGCGCTTCGAGCGCGACCAGGGCCGGCTGCCCGCCGCGCTCGCCGCCGCGCAGACGGCGCTCTCCCGCGCGTTGGATCCGGTGCTCGCCAACCCGTGGGATGAAATCCTGGCCCGCCGCGCGCTGGCGCCGCTGGTGCCCCAGGCGGAAGGGGACGCGCACCTGCGCCACGCGCTCATCCTGGCGGAGGCCACCGGCAACGTGCTGCAGATGGGGCTCGTCTACCTGCAACACGCGGAGCGGCACGGCACGCACGAGCAGGTGATGCTGGAGCTGGAGATCGCCGAGCGGGCCTTTGGCAACGCGAAGGCCACGCACCTCCAGTCGCTCGCCAGTTCCCTGCGCGGCCCGCTGTCGCGCCAGTTGGAAGAGCTCAAGCGAAGCGCCTGACAGGCGGTGTCCTGGGTAGGATGGCCCCATGGCCCCCTCCCCCCTGCGCTTCTGCCTGGACTACCTGTCCCCGTACGCCTACCTCGCCTGGCTGCGGATGCCCGCCCTCGCGGCGCGCCACGGCCGCACGCTGGAGCCCGTGCCGGTGCTGCTCGCGGGGCTGCTCAACGCCGTAGGCTCCGTGGGGCCCGCGGAGATTCCCGCCAAGCGCGTCTACGTCTTCAAGCAGACCTTCCGCATCGCGCACGAGCAGGGCGCTCCCTTCACCCTGCCGCCCTCGCACCCGTTCAACCCGCTCTTGTCCCTGCGCGTGACGGCCGCGGTGGACGACGTGGAGGCCCGGACGAAGCTCGTCACCGCGCTCTACTCGGCGGCCTGGGGCGAGGGCCGGGGCATCGAGACGCCGGAGCAGGTGGGCGCGGTGCTGGAAGAGGCCGGCTTCGACGCGAAGGCGCTGCTTGCCCGGGCGGTGACGCCGGAGGTGAAGGACCGCGTGCGCAGGAACACCGACGAGGCGCTGGCCCTGGGCACCTTCGGCGTGCCCTCCGTGCTGGTGGACGGGGAGATGTTCTGGGGCGTGGACTCGCTGGGCCACCTGGAGCGCTACCTGGAGGGGCGCGACCCGCTCACCCCGGAGGCGCTGGCGCGCTGGCAGCACCTGCCCTCCACCGCGTCGCGCCGCTAAAGCACCGAAGGCCCCCGGTCCATGAACGTCCTCGGTCAGCTGGGATTCGTCGTCGCGAGCCTCGTGCTCGCGGGCGTGCTGCTGTTCCTCAACTTCTGGCGCACGCTGCTCTTCCTCTTCCCCGGCACCGTCCGCATCGAACCGGAGGCCCCCGCCGACCAGATGGACCTGCCGGAGGCGCTCGCGCCCCTCGAAGGACAGCTCCAGGCGCTGGGCTTCACCCCCCTGGGCAGCCACGAGGAGAAGCCGCTCCTCCAGAAGGCCACCCGCTCCTACGACTGGGCCCACCCCGGCGAGCGCGTCTTCGCGACCCTGTACCTGGGCAGGGACGACCTGCCCCGCCTCTACCTGCTCACCCCCCTGGCCTCCGGGGGCTTCGTCGTCACCGCCGGCTACCGGCGCCCCGCGTTGGACCTGCCCGGCTACCGCTCCGGCTCCCTGGAGGGGGCCTCCCCCGAGCGCCTGTTTCGCGCACATGTGCGCCGACTGGACGGGTTGGACCGGGCGGAGCCGGGCGCCTTCACCTGGGAGGGCCGGGTGCAGGCCGGGCGGTCCTGGTACCAGGGCCTTGGCCGCAAGGAAATCCGCCGGCAGAACCTCCAGGGGTTGTTGTGGACGGCCATCGCGCTTGCCATCGTCGCGGGCGCCTTCCTGGGCAGGCGCGCGGGCTGAGGCCGCCCCTGCATTTTCCCCGTCACGTCATGCGTGCACCGCGCGCCCCGGAAGAGTAGGGAGACGAGCACCATGAAGAGCGTGTCCAAGAACGAGGAAATCTACTTCCTGTCCGGCAAGCGCACCCCGTTCGGTACCTACGGTGGGAGCCTCAAGGACCTGAGCGCCACCGACCTGGCCGTGGAGTCCGCGAAGGCGGCCCTGGCCCAGGCGGGCGTGTCCCCGGAACTGATTGAGCATGTGGTGTACGGCAACGTCGTCCAGACGAGCTCGGACGCCATCTACCTGCCGCGCCACGTGGGCCTGCGCACGGGCGTGCCCGTCCCGGTGCCCGCCCTGGGCGTCAACCGGCTGTGCGGCTCCGGCTTCCAGGCGTTCGTCACCGCCGCGGAGATGATGCTGACCGGCGGCGCCGAGTGCGTGCTCGCGGGCGGCACCGAGTCCATGAGCCAGGCGCCCCACGTCATCCGCGGCGCGCGCTGGGGCCTGCCCCTGGGCAAGGGCGGCCTGGAGGACATGCTCTGGACGGCCCTGACGGACAGCTACACCGGCCAGGCCATGGCGCTCACCGCCGAGCAGCTCGCGGTGGACTACGGCCTCACCCAGGACGACGTGGACCAGTACGCCGTGCTCACCCAGAAGCGCTTCGCCGCCGCGCAGGAAGCCGGCCGCCTGGGGGACGAAATCGCCCCGGTGACGCTCAAGGGCAAGAAGGGCGACACGGTGGTGGCGAAGGACGAGCACAACCGTCCGGAGACCACCGTGGAGACCCTGCGCAAGCTGCCCAAGGTCTTCAAGAAGGACGGCGTGGTGCACGCGGGCGCCGCCAGCGGCATCTGCGACGGCGCCGGCAGCATGGTGATGGCCACGCGCACCTTCGTGGAGAAGCACGGCCTGAAGCCGGTGGCGCGGCTCGTCAACTGGGGCGTGTCCGGGTGCGACCCGAAGATCATGGGCATTGGCCCGGCGCCGGCCATCCGGAATCTGCTCAAGCGCGCGGACGCGAAGCTGTCCGACGTGGACCTCTTCGAGGTCAACGAGGCCTTCGCGCCCCAGTACCTGGCGGTGGAGAAGGAGCTGGGCCTGCCACGCGACGCCACCAACGTCAACGGCGGCGCCATCGCCGTGGGCCACCCGCTGGGGGCCTCCGGGGCGCGCATCACCATGACGCTGGCCTACGAGCTCAAGCGTCGGGGCGCTCGCTATGGTATCGGCTCTGCCTGCATTGGTGGCGGCCAGGGCATCGCCGTGCTGGTCGAGGCGCTCTAGGCGCCAGCTGGGGACGGGGCAGACGACTTCCGGATGGGACGTGAGATGAGCAACGAGGTGGACGCGAAGACGGCCCGCGAGCGGGCGAAGGCCATCGCCGAGCAGCGCCGCGCCGAGCGCCGCAACCGCAAGCGCCGCTGCGTGGTGTGTGGCGTGGAAGAGAGCGACAAGACGCCCCTGACGGCCCACCCCGAAGGCATCGGTCCCGCCTGCAAGGACGAGGTGACGTGTCAGGCCCGCCGCGCCGCCGCGGGTCGCTGACAGCCATGCCGCCGTCCCCCGCCACCTCGAGTGTTGGCGGGAGGACGGTGGCTTCAGCCTCACCCCGGAGGCCCAGGGGGCGGACCCCTCGGCTCAGCGCCGGGCCGGATTGTCGGGCCCGTTTCTTGATGGCGCCCGCGACTCGGGGTAAACGTTCGTAATCTCTGGTGACACGAGGGTTGGAATGGGCGTTATCAGCTTCACGGGAGTCAAGGTGTTCTCCACCACGCTCGCGCGCGATCGCGAGAACATGGGCGAGAACATCACCAAGTGGCTGAAGGAGAACTCCGGCGTGGACATCGTGGACAAGATCGTCACGCAGTCCTCGGACAAGGAGTTTCACTGTCTGACCATCACGCTCTTCTACCGCCACAAGGTCTGAGTCCCGCGACCGGCGCGTGAAGGTGGATGGAGGTGAGGGCGCTTCTCCCTGGAGACATCAGGGTGGGGCGCCCTTCATCGTTTCTGCGATTGGGGTTGCGGACCGGGCGGTGTTCCACCACCTTTGGGCCTCTATGCGACCCATGCGGGGCTTCAACAGGGGCGGAGGCGGCGGCTTTGGCGGCGGCTTCGTCGGCCTGGAATCGATGGCCGCCAAGCTGGCGGTGGCGCTGGTGGCCTTCTCCGCGCTGTTCCTGGCGACGCGCGGCGGGCAGGGCGTGCTGCTGCTGCTCAACCCCACGGACGTGCTGCGCGGCCGCGTGTGGGAGTTGTTCACCTACGCGTTCATCGCGCCGGACCCGCTGGGCATCATCTTCGGCGGCATCATCATCTGGTCCATTGGCGGCTTCCTGGAGTCCACCTGGGGCTCGCGGCGCCTGCTGATGGCGTCGGTGGGCATCACGGTGTTCGCGGGCCTGCTCACGGTGCTGCTGGCGCTGGTGATGCCCATGGCGAGCGCCTACGCCGGTGGCTCGGTGATGACCACGGTGCTCTGGGTGGCGTACGGGCTCGTCATCGGACGGGGGCAGGCGAACTTCTGGGGCATCCCGCTGACGGGCAACTGGTTCGCGGCCATTGGCGCGGGCTTCACCGTGCTGCGGCTGCTCACCGCGCCGTCCTGGCAGTTCCTGGCGCCGGAGCTGTTCAGCCTGGTGCTGGTGTTCGCCTACGTGCGCGGCGCGAGCCCCAAGCGGCTCATGCTCCACCTGCAGCACTGGCGGCTGCAGCGCCAGCTGCGCGACCGCTCCAAGCACCTGCGCGTGGTGGGCAAGGAGCGCCCGCCCGACCGCGACCAGTTCCTCAACTGAACCGCCTTCGTTGCGTCGTGACACGGGCCTGCTGACGCGAAAGCGTCGGTGGGCCCGTTCGCTTTCGTGGCTAGTGCGCGGCCTCCGGGTGCCCGTACTGCTTGAGCTTGCGGTAGAGCGTGGCCACGCCGATGTCCAACTGCTCCGCGGTGCGCGAGCGGTTGCCGCCGTTCTGGGCCAGCACCGCGAGGATGTAGTCCTTCTCCATGTCCTCCAGGCGGCGCGGGCTGCCGGTGGGGACCATGCTGGGGGGCGCGGCGCGCACCTCCTCGGGCAGGTCCTCGCGCTCCACGCGGGGGCCCTCGCACAGCACCACCGCGCGTTCGATGGCGTTGCCCAGCTCGCGCACGTTGCCCGGCCAGGGGTAGCGCAGGAGCTGATCCGCGGCGTCCGGGGACAGGCCGCTCACGCGGCGACCCAGGCGCTCACCGGCCTCCGCCAGCAGCAGCCGGGCCAGGGGGAGGATGTCCTCCTTGCGCTCGCGCAGGGGCGGGATGCGCAGCTCGATGACGCGCAGCCGGTAGAAGAGGTCCTGGCGGAAGTGGCCCAGGCGCACCTCCTCGGTCAGCTCGCGGTTGGTGGCGGCCACCACGCGCACGTCCACCTTGCGGCTGAGGTTCTCACCCACGCGCCGCACCTCGCGCTCCTGGAGGACGCGCAACAGCTTGGCCTGCATTGCGGGGGGCACCTCGCCCACCTCGTCCAGGAAGAGGGTGCCGCCATGGGCCGCTTCGAAGAGGCCGGGCCGGTCGTGCGTTGCGCCGGTGAAGGCGCCCTTCGCGTGACCGAACAGCTCGCTCTCCAGCAGGCTCTCCGTCACCGCGGCGCAGTTGACCGCGATGAAGGCCTTGTGGGCGCGGCCGGACTCGTCGTGGATGAGCCGGGCGATTCTCTCCTTGCCCACGCCGCTCTCGCCGGTGACGAGGATGGTGGTGTCCACCTTCGCCGAGCGCCGGGCCAGGTTGAGCACCTTCTGCATGGCGTCCGCGCGCGCCACCATGCCCGCCGGGTCCTCCGCCACGCCGGACACCCGCGCCAGCGACTGGCGCTTCGCGCGCAGCTTGCGCTCCGCCTGCCGCAAGGCCTCCGTCACCTGCCCGAGCACGCCCTCCATGCACTGCGTCTCATAGAAGCGCATCACCTCCGCGCACTCGGTGCTCCACTCCTCCGCGGGCCGGCCCACAATCTGGCAGAGGGCGTCCCCCTTGCCGACGCACTTCATCTCCGCGCAATAGATGGGCTTGCCGTTGCAGTAGCTCAGGTAGCCGGACGCGAAGCCGGTGAGGCTCCAGCACACCGGTTGATCCGCCTGGCCCAGGTGGAGCAGGTGCTGCTCGGCTTCATAGGAGTCACGCCACTGCGCCTCGGCGAAGGGCTCCGGCCCGTCCTTCTCCGTCCGTTCGATGCGCTCCACGCGCACCTGGCCCATCAGCGTGTGCAGTCGTCCCCCGGCGCGGCGCCACTCGGACTCGTCCGTCCACGGCACCGCCGTGCGCATCGCTTCCGCCGTGCGCCAGCCGTGCGCGTAGCCCAGCCGCGTGAAGATGCCGCGCGCCGCCGTCATCCCCATCATCCCGACGATCTCCGTGCGCAGGAGCCCCAGCGCCACCGGATCCATCAGCAGCGCCCGCTGCCCGGCGAAGTGGATGACGCCACCCTTCGGCTCGAACGCCAGCAGCTCCCTCAGGTCCAGCCCTTCCAGCCCGGCCACGTTGACTCCCCAATCCGTTCAGACTGAGGGGGTTCTCTATCATTCTGAGAGTGCTTTTGCAGGGGCGGAATTTGAAGCCCTGTGATTCCAGTGGCTTGGCGTGTCAGGTGCGGTGGTCCTAGGGTTGCATTGGAAGGTGCTCACGATGGGTACCGGGGTGGACAGACGCGAAGTGCTGCAGGGTGTGGCGGCCGCCGGGGTGGCGGGTGTGATGGGCAGCGGGCCCACGGTCGCCCGGCAGGTGGCGCCGGCGCTCTTCGTGTCGCACGGCTCGCCCATGACGGCGCTGGACTCGGACGAATACCCGCAGGCGCTCAAGCGTTTTGGCGAGGGCGTGGGCCCGGTGAAGGCGCTGGTGGTGGTGTCCGCGCACTGGGAGACGGACGCGCGCGTGCATGTCACGGCGATGGCCGCGCCGCCGCTCGTGTATGACTTCCATGGCTTCCCGGAGGAGATGTACCGGCTGCGCTATCCGGCGCCCGGCGCGCCGGACCTGTCCGCGGACGTGGTGGCGAGGCTGACGGCGGCGGGCGTACCCGCGGTGGCGGAGACCGAGCGCGGATTGGATCATGGCGTCTGGGTTCCCTTGCGGCATGCCTTCCCGGAGGCGCGCGTGCCCGTCATCCAGGTGGCGTTGCCGGCGGATGCCACCCCCTCGGCGGTGGCGAAGATGGGCGAGGCTTTGCGCCCGCTGCGCGCGGACGGCGTGCTACTGATGGGCAGCGGCGGGGTGGTCCACAACCTGCGCCGGGTGAATTTCAGATCCAAGCTGGCGTCCGTGGAGCCATGGGCCGCCGAGTTCGATGCGTGGGTCGCCGGAAAACTTGCCGCACGTGATTTCGTCGGGCTTCAGTCGTGGGGGGACGCACCGAATGCGCGGGTCGCGCATCCATCTCCCGAGCACTGGTTGCCCATCTACTTCGTCCTCGGAGCCGCCCTCGCCGAGGACCGTCTCACCCCGGTGTTCGAGGGTTTCCATCACGGAACCTTGTCCATGCGCAGCTTCGCGCTGCGCGCTTGAACCTCGCAGTCCGCAGTCTCCAGGAGTCCACACCATGAAGATGTCCCTGAAGTCCGCCATCGCCCTGATTGCCGTCGCCGCCCCCTCGTTCGCCTTCGCGACCACGTGGGAGCTGGACTCGTCGCACTCCAGCGCGCAGTTCGGCGTGAAGCACATGATGGTGTCCACCGTGCGTGGCGCCTTCAGCAACGTGAAGGGCACCATCAACATCGATGACAAGGACATCACCAAGTCCACCATCGAGACCACCATCGACGCGACCACCATCAACACCAACGAGCCCAAGCGCGACGAGCACCTGAAGAGCCCGGACTTCTTCGACACGGCGAAGTTCCCGACCATCACCTTCAAGTCGACGAAGGTCGCGAAGGCCGGCAAGGACAAGCTGAAGGTCTCGGGCGACCTGACGATGCACGGCGTGACGAAGCCCGTGGTGCTGGACGTGGACGGCCCGACGGCCGAGTCGAAGGATCCGTGGGGCAACGTGCGCCGTGGCGCCACGGCGACCACGAAGATCAAGCGCAGCGACTTCGGCCTGACCTGGAACAAGGCGCTGGAGACGGGCGGCTTCGCGGTGGGCGACGAGGTCACCATCACGCTCGACCTGGAGGCCACGAAGAAGGCCGACGCGGCGGCGGCTCCGGCGGCCAAGGACACGAAGTAGTCGTCCTCTCACCGACCCTTTGCGGACGGTGAAATGAAGAGAGGGGCCTCGTCACCGAGGCCCCTCTTTTTTTGTGCGCGAAGCGTGGGGGCGGGGGGGGCCCGCCCCGGGGCACTAGCCTTCGGCGACGGCCTGCACGCTGGCGCGGTAGATGAAGATGCGCGCGGTGTTGGTGCGGTTGTCGGCGGGGACGACGAAGAAGCCCGGCGTGGGGCCCTTGAAGTCCTGGGAGAAGCCGGCGACCTGGCGACCGTCGTTGAAGGTGACGCGAATCTTGGAGCCCTCCGCCTGGGGCTGACGCGCGCCCGCGGCGAGCATGAAGAAGATGGCCTTCACGCGCTTGCCGGGGATGCGCTCGGGGGCGAAGCCGCTCTGCTGCTCCAGGGAGATGGTGTCCTCGAGCAGGTCCGCGTCGCGGATGGTGCCGCGCTTCACTTGGCCTTCGACGGTGTGGATGATGACGCGGTGTTCACCCTCCACGAAGGAGTGGGTGGAGCCCGCGAGCACCGCCGCGTGCGCATCGAAGAGCGCGTCCTCGGTGGGGCGCAGGTGGTTGGTGGACGGTGCGCCCATCGCCACCGGCGTCGCGGGGACCGCGCTCCGCGGGGCCGCGCTCGCCGGGATGGCGGAAGGCACCGCCCGGGCCGGGATGAGGGACAGGGCCGGAG
>NZ_RAWI01000341.1 GCF_003612125.1 Corallococcus praedator | reverse complement strand
GCTTCTGGCCGTTCTTGTCGTTCCAGCTCTCGCTCGTGGCGATGCGGAAGTTCGCCACGGCCTGACCGCCCGGGGTGAAGCGCACCTCGGCGTCCGCGCGTTCTCCGGCCGGTTTCTGGCCCGGGGAATGTCAGTGGTGGATGCTATGGGCTGAAGGACCTGTCGGGGCGTGTGTCCTCGCGGGTTGTACCTGGCCCTTGGTGGGCCAGGTCTCGGTAGGGAGGAACCATGGCTGGAGGCGTGAACAAGGTCATTCTCATCGGCAATCTCGGCGCGGACCCCGAGGTGCGCTTCACCCCGGGCGGTCAGGCCGTGGCGAACTTCCGCATCGCCACGAGCGAGAGCTGGAACGACAAGAACGGCCAGAAGCAGGAGCGCACCGAGTGGCACCGCATCGTCGTCTGGGGAAAGCTCGCGGAGCTGTGCGGCGAGTACCTCAAGAAGGGACGGCAGTGCTTCGTCGAGGGTCGGCTGCAGACCCGCGAGTGGATGGATAAGGAGAACAAGAAGAACTACACCACCGAGGTCGTCGCCACCTCCGTGACCTTCCTCGGCGGACGTGACGCCGGCGAGGGCTACAGCGGCGGGGCCAGCTCCGGCGGCGCTGGTGGCGGACGCCGGTCGCAGGGCGGCGGCGCCCCCTCGCGCGGCGGGGACGACTACGGCCAGCCGCCCCCCATGGGCATGGACGACGGCGGCATGGGCGGTGGCAACCACGGCGGCGGCGCGGACGAAGACATCCCGTTCTGACGCCCTGGTAGGCACCCCTGAAAAGCGAACCGGCCGCTCCTGGAAGTCAGGGGCGGCCGGTCGTGTTTCCGGGGTCCGAAGGCGACGTCCTGCTCAGCTTCCGACGTCCATGCCTTCCGGGCTGAAGGCCGCGCCGGCGGTGTAGAGGGCGTAGATGCTGCCCCACGCCATGGCCAGCAGGATGAGGAAGATGAGGATGGAGAAGGGCTCGAAGCGGCGCATGGAGCGGTCGCTGGCGAAGATGCCCCAGCCCATGGCGAAGGTCTGCAGGCCGTTGGCCAGGTGGTACGCGGTGCCCAGCGTGCCCAGCAGGTAGACCATCAGCGTGGGGCCGTGGTGGTGCATCTCCCGGGCGATGTCCGCGAAGGGCTCCGCGCCGCCCTCCACCAGCCGGGGGTGCAGGAAGGCCAGCCAGATGTGGGCGCCCAGGAACGCGAGCACGCCCAGGCCGGCCACGCGCTGCACCAGGTACTTCAGGTTGCCGTAGTTGTTGTACTGCAGGTTGTTGGGCTTGAAGCTGAACATGCGCACCAGCCCCCACGCCGTGTGGATGAGCAGGGGCAGCATCACGATGATGAACGTGAACGCCTGGGCGAACGGGTTCGCGTACTGCGTCACCGACTCCTGCCAGGCCGCCGCGCCGCGGAAGGCGGACAGGTTGTCCCACAGATGGTTGATGACCCAGATGCTCAGGGGCACCACGGCGAGGAACGAACCCAGCCGCGATTTCAACAAGGGCGTCCGGTCGGTGATGGCTTCGGCGGTGGCTTGGGTGCTCATCGAGTCTCCAGCGCGGGCACGCGGATGGTGGGGTGGAAGCCCCCGCGCGCCCAAGTCAGGGCCAGGTGCGACGGCCAGGAGGCGGTTTATAGCTGTTCCGTAGCGCGGGCTGGATTTCTTCCGCATTCCAGCGTGCCCGGGCGTGGCAGCCGGGGAACACCGACTCATAAGCCCCGCCGATGCCATCCCCCTGGCCCGGCTGCTGGCAGGCGCGCGGGCGTCCCGTCCCCGCCCCACTTTCATCGGTGGGCACGGACGGGTGCGGCGCGCTAACAAGCCCCCTTATGCCCGATGAGCTTGTCAGTGGATTGTTGAAGGCGTCGGACCTGCGGCTGATGCTGGCCACCACCAGCGTCCTGTCCCGCCAGGCCCGCGCCGCGCACCAGAGCATGCCGGCCTCCGCCGCCCTCCTGTCCCAGGGCCTCACCGCCGCCGCCCTCATGGGCGCGCTCCGCAAGGGCACGGACTCCCGGATCAACCTGCAACTGGAGTGCGACGGCCCCCTGCGCGGCCTCTTCGTGGACGGCGACGCGAACGGCGTGGTGCGCGGCTACGTGAAGAACACGCTGGTGGAGTACGTGGGGACGGAGGGCAAGTACCACTGGCGTCCCGTGCTGGGGAACCACGGCTTCCTGTCCGTGCTGCGCGACCAGGGCGGCGGCGAGTACTACCGCTCGTCCGTGGAGCTGGAGCACTTCGACCTGGTGGCGGACCTGGAGCGCTACTTCCATCAGTCGGATCAGGTGCCCTCGCACCTGCTCATGGCGCAGCTTCCGGGCGTGGTGGACGGCAAGGAGGACCCCCTGGGCACCGTGGTGGGCCTGCTCGTGCAGCCCCTGCCCAACGGGGACAAGGACGCCTTCCAGGCGCTGGGCAACCGCCTCAAGGCGCAGTTCCAGACGGCGGTCCAGGCGCACGCCCAGGATGGGGCGACCACGCTCTTGCGCTCGCTGGTGCCGGAGGCGGACCTGGAGGTGATGTCGCGCTACCCCCTGCGCTTCACCTGTTCGTGCAGCCGCGACCGCGTGAAGCTGGCGCTGCTCGCCATGGGCAAGGAGGAGCTCCAGGACCTGCTCGAGAAGGAAGGCCAGGCGGAGGCCACCTGCCAGTTCTGCACGACGCGCTATGTCATCCCGGGCGCGGAGATCTCCCAGATGCTGGCCGAAGGCAGCGTCTGAGCCTCCTGTCTTGAAGACAGACATCCTGGCGGCACCGGGGGATGTCTTCCGCGCGTCACATCCGCCGAGGAAGCAGGCGCGGCGGTTGTGGCGAGGGCGCGGTGCTCGGGATATGACAGGACCGCACCTCACCCGGAGCTTTCGCCGTGGCCACCAAGCGGGCAGCGCCTGGGCCGAAGTCCCAGGACCAGCGCAACCCTTCCCCGAAGTCCCCCTCGCCGTCCGACGCCCAGAAGCAGGGCGCGGAGCGCATCGTTTCCATTCCCAACGACCTGGTGCTCGCGCCCCAGGTGGAGGCCCCGCGCCAACCCACCGGCCGCGACCAGTCCCGCCAGAAGCCCAACGGCGTGGTGGAGCTGTCGTGGGCGGAGTTCGACCGCTCGGTGCAGAAGCTGGCGCGCACCATCCGTCAGAGCTGGGAGCCGCAGGCGGTGGTGGGCGTGGCGCACGGAGGCGTGTACGTGGGCGGGGCGCTCGCGGGGGCGCTCGGCGTTCAGTTCTTCCCCGTGCGCATCAGCCGCCGCAGCCGTGACAAGGCGGACCGGACGAAGAACCGCGCGCTGGACCCCCAGGTGAGCGAGGAGATGCCCCTGGCCATCAAGGGCCTGCGCGTCCTCATCGTGGACGACATCGCGTCCAGCGGGGACACGCTGGAGCTGGCCACGGCGCTCGCGCGCAAGGTGGGCGCGAAGGAAGTGAAGACGGCGTGCCTCGTGGCGCGGCCGGAGGGCTTCACGCCGGACCACGCGGGGATGTCCACCGACTCGCTCTTCGTCTTCCCCTGGGACTACGAGCCCGGGATGGGCGAAGCGCACTTCGACGACGACCCGGACAAGGCCGGCGCCTGAGTCCGCGGGACACCGGAAGGGTGCTGACGCGGCGATGATCATCGGGACTGCGGGGCACATCGACCACGGCAAGACGTCCCTGGTGAAGGCGCTGACGGGCATCGACACCGACCGGCTCCCGGAAGAGAAGCGGCGGGGCATCACGCTGGAGCTGGGCTTCGCGCACCTGCCCCTGCCGGATGGACACGTGGCGGGCGTGGTGGACGTGCCCGGCCACGAGCGCTTCGTGAAGGCCATGGCCGCCGGCGCGGGCGGCGTGGACCTGGCGGTGCTGGTGGTGGCCGCCGACGAGGGCGTCATGCCCCAGACGCGCGAGCACCTGGACATCTGCCGGCTGCTCGGCGTGAAGGCGGGCGTCATCGCGCTCACCAAGGCGGACCTGCTGGAGGCGCTGGGCGACGACTGGCGCGCGCTGGTGGAGGCGGACCTCGCCGCGCTCACCACCGGCACCTTCCTGGAAAAGGCGCCCGTGGTGCCCGTGTCCGCGAGGACGGGCGCGGGCCTCGCGGACCTGAAGTCGGCGCTTGGGCGCGCGCGGGCCACGCTGCCGGCGCGCCCCTCGGAGGGGCCCGCGTTCCTGCCGGTGGACCGGGCCTTCAGCATCAAGGGCTTCGGCACGGTGGTGACGGGCACGCTGCTGTCCGGCTCCCTGGCGGTGGACGACGCGGTGTCGCTGCTGCCCTCCGGTTCCGGGGCCCGGCCGGGGCCGCTGCGGGTGCGGGGCGTGCAGGTGCACGGGCAGCCGGTGGCGCGCGTGGAGGCAGGGCAGCGCGCGGCGGTGAACGTGACGGGCGTGGAGACGGAGGACGTGCACCGGGGCATGGTGCTCGCGCGCGAGGGCGAGCTGCCACAGACGTCCATGCTGGACGTGGAGCTGACGCTGCTGCCCGCGGCCGAGTCCCCGCTCCCGAAGCGCCGCAAGCTGCTCTTGCACCTGGGCACCGCGCAGGTGGAGGCCACGGTGGCGCTGCTGGACCTGGACACGCTCGCGCCCGGGGAGACGGCGCTCGCGCAGCTGCGGCTGGCGTCGCCGGTGGGCGCGCTCGTGGGACAGCGCTTCATCCTGCGAGGCTCGCGCGCGCTGCCGGGCCGGGGCGCCACGGTGGCCGGGGGCCGCGTGCTGTCCATCACCCCGCCGCGCCGTCGCCGGGGGGCGTCCGGGGTGGTGCGGCCGCTGCTGGAGGCGGACGCGGCCGGGCAGGTGGCGTGGCTGTTGCGGCAGGCGGGCTACGCGGGGCTCACGCAGACGGAGCTGTTCGGCCGCTCGGGGCTTTCGCCCAGGGTGCTGGCGCGCACGCTGGAGCTGCTGGGCGCGAAGGGGCAGGTGCTGCTGGTGGACCGGGAGCGGCGGCTCTACGTCTCCCATGACGTGTTCGAAGGCCTGCGCCAGCGCTCGCTCGCGTTGCTCGCCGCGTTCCACGAACGCGAGCCGATGCGCGAGGGCCTGTCGCGCGAGGAGCTGCGCCAGCGGCTCTCCGCGCAACTGGACGCGCGCCTGTTCCAGCGCGTGGTGCAGGCGCTGGTGGACGCGGGGAAGGCAGCGTCGGAGAAGGACGTGGTGCGCCTGCAGGGCCGGGGACGCACGCTCACCCTGGGAGACGAGGCCGCGCGCACGCGCCTGTCCGCGGAGCTGTCCGCGGCGGGGCTGGCGCCGCCCACCGTCACGGAGCTGGCGCAGAAGCTGAAGCTGCCGCCCGCGAAGCTCCAGGAGCTGCTGAAGGTGCTGGTGGCGCAGGGCGTGGGGGTGCGCGTGAGCGAGGAGCTGTGCTTCGACGCGGACGCGCTCGGCGGCCTGCGCGAGCGGCTGGTGACGCACCTGCGGGAGCAGAAGGAAATCACCACCCAGGGCTTCAAGGACCTGGTGGGCCAGAGCCGCAAGTTCATCATCCCCTTGTCGGAGTACTTCGATCGGGAGAAGGTGACGCTGCGGGTGGGTGACAAAAGGGTGCTGCGTCGAGGATGAGTCCCAAGGCCTACAGCAAGCAGGAACTGCGCGCCCTGGTGGAGCCCTTCTCCAACCCCGTGCTGGTGTTGGACGGGGAGGGCCACGTGCACGTGGCCAACGACGGGTACGTGCGGCTGCTGGGCCTGGAGCGCGAACAGGTGGAGGGCCGCTCCTTCCTCGACTTCGTGCAGGCGGAGGAGCGCAGCCGCCTGGCGGATCGCTACCGCCGGCTGGCCACGGGCTCGCCGCTGGATGGGCGCACGCAGCTCTACGGGGTGGCCAATGCGCAGGGCCGCACGCACGAGGTCTCCGTCCAGGCCTCGCAGCTGATGCTGGAGGGAGGCGGCTACGGCCTGCTCCTCAACTGCCTGGTCCAGGCGGAGCGGCCGGTGGAGCTGGCGGTGGCGGAGCGGCTGGTGGACACGTCCGCGGCGCTGGTGTCCGCGCGCTCGGAGGAGGCGGTGCGGCGCGTGGCGCTGGCGGGCCTGGAGGGCGCGGGCTTCCGGGCGCGGCTGTTGCGCTGGGAGGGCACGCGGCTGGTGGTGCGTGACGGCGTGTCCCCGCCGGTGGACGCGCACCTGGCGCTGGAGGCGCTGTCGGACGGGCGGCCGGTGTTCGGCGGCGCGGACCACGCGGAGCCCACGCACGCGTACCTGCCGGTGGGCGGGCCGCAGTCGGAGGTGCTCTGGGTGGCGGGGCCGTGGGTGGCGCCTCGGCACGGCTCGGTGCTGACGCTGTTCGCGAAGGTGGTGGGCGCGGCGCTCGCGGACGCGCACCTCCAGGCGGACGGCGCGCGCAGCCGCTGGGAGGTGGAGGCGGTGGCGGAGATGGCGCGCTTCGTGGCGCAGCCGGTCCCCCCGCCGCCAGAGCGGTTCCTCGCCCGGGTGGCGGACCTGCTGCACGCCCAGGCGGTGGTGCTGCACGTCGCCCCGGAGCCGGGCCAGCCTCCGCGCCTCGTCGCGCACGTGGGCCTGGAGGAGGGGAGCCTCTCGGGGGGCGAGGCGGAGCGCATCACCGGCGTGCTGCTGCCCGCGTCGCTCCGGACGGACGGGGGCGTGGTGTCCTCGTACGCCCAGAATCGCGCGCTGGAGTCGGTGTCCCAGGGCCGCTTCGGGGCCGGAACGGCGGCGCGGCTCACCCGGGGCGGGGAGGGCGTGGGCGCGGTGCAGGCGCTGCGCCCGAAGGAGAAGCCCTTCGACGAGCGCGACGCGCGGCTGCTGGCCACGCTCGCGGAGCTGCTGGTGACGCTCCTGGAGCAGCGCCGCCTCCGGGCCGAGTCCGCCCGCCAGCTCACGGAGACGCGCCTGCTGCTGGACCTGTCGCGCACCACGTCGGGCGTGCTGGAGACGGCGAGCATCCTGGACGTCGCGTCCGACTTCCTGGTGCACCTGTTGGACGTGTCCAACTGCTTCATCCTGCTCTACGACGAGCAGGCCAAGGTGCTCCGGGGCGCGGCCGCGTCCGAGGCGCACCGGGACCTGTTCCGCACGGTGGTGGTGCCGCTCGACAGCGCCTCCCTGGCCGCGCGCGTGGCCCGCGAGCGCAGGCCCATCGCCATCGAGGACCTGCGGCAGGGCGGCTCGTCCGCCGACACCGCGCTCGTCGAACAACTGGGGGAGAAGGCGCTGCTGGGCCTGCCGCTCACCTCGCGCGAGGAGCTCATCGGCGTGGTGATGGTGGACGACGTGCGCGGCCCGCGTCCCTTCGGCCCGGAGCTCATCGACCTGGCGGAGGCCACGTGCGGCCAGCTCGCGCTGTCCATCGCCAACGCGCGGCTGTACGAATCGCTGTGGGCCAGCTACGCGGAGCTGGCCGCCACCCGCGCGGAGATGGTGAAGCGCGAGCGGCTGGCGGCCCTGGGCGAGCTGTCCGCCATCGTCGCGCACGAGGTGCGAAACCCCCTGGGCGTCATCTTCAACGCGGTGGCCTCGCTGCGGCGGATCCTCAAGCCGGAAGGGGACGCCGCCATGCTGCTGGACATCGTGGGCGAGGAGAGTGACCGCCTCAACCGGATGGTGGGCGCCCTGCTGGACTACACCCGCCCGCGCAACCCGGTGCTCCAGCCCGAGGATCTGCTGCGCGTGCTCCAGGACTCGGTGGAGGCGGCGAAGGTGCAGGGGGGCGCGGAGCGTCCGGTGCGCATCTCCTCGGAGGTGGAGCCCGGCATGCCGCCGGTGCTCATCGACCGGAGGCTCATCCGCCAGGCCATCCTCAACGTGGCCGTCAACGCCATCCAGTCCATGCCCCATGGGGGCGAGGTGCAGGTGAAGGCCCGCCGCGAGACGCACGGCGGCCGCGAACAGTTGCGCATCGACGTGATGGACCAGGGACCGGGCATCCCGGCCGAGCTGCTCCACCGCGTCTTCGAACCCTTCTTCACCACCAAGGCCCAGGGCACCGGCATGGGCCTCGCGGTGGTGAAGCGCATCCTGGAGGATCACCGCGGCGAAATCGCCGTGGAGAGCGTGCCGGGACGCGGTACGACGTTCATCTTCCGGTTGCCGCTCACGCAGCCCCTGTCCTTTCCATGACCGACGCAACCACGCCAGTTCCCCGAGGACGCATCCTCGTGGTGGACGACCAGCGCAACATGCGCGCCACCACCGCGATGCTCCTGCGCGATGACGGCTACACCGTGTCCGAGGCCGCCACCGGCGAGGAGGCCCTGGGCGTGCTCGCGAAGGGGCAGGTGGACCTGCTGCTCACGGACCTGAAGATGGAGCCCATGGACGGGCTCACGCTCCTCAAGCGCGGGCTGGAGGTCTCCCCGCGCCTGCAGGCCATCATGATGACGGC
Organism: Corallococcus praedator; assembly: GCF_003612125.1. Classification (GTDB taxonomy): domain Bacteria; phylum Myxococcota; class Myxococcia; order Myxococcales; family Myxococcaceae; genus Corallococcus; species Corallococcus praedator. The sequence continues at coordinate 1,869 of NZ_RAWI01000341.1, read as the reverse complement.
CTTCGGCTCCATCGAGAGCGCCGTGGAGGCCATGCGCCTGGGGGCGTACGACTACGTCACCAAGCCCTTCAAGGAGGGCGAGCTGCGCTACCGCGTGGAGCGCGCCCTGGAGCGCTCCAAGCTCCAGATGGCGGTGGACAACTTCGCCACCGAATTCTACCAGACCCACGGCCTGTCCGCGCTGGTGGGGCGCAGCCAGGCGATGCGGGAGCTCACCACGCGCCTCATGCGCGTCGCGCAGAGCGACGCCACCGTCCTCATCCAGGGCGAGAGCGGCACCGGCAAGGAGCTGGTGGCGCGCGCCCTCCACGCGCACAGCCGCCGCAGCGGCCGGCCCTTCGTGCCCGTCAACTGCGCGGCCATCAGCGAGACGCTCCTGGAGAGCGAGCTCTTCGGCCACGCCAAGGGCGCCTTCACGGGCGCGGTGAAGACACGGCGGGGCCTCTTCGAGGAAGCGGACGGCGGCACGCTCTTCATCGACGAGGTGACGGAGACGAGCCCCGCCTTCCAGTCCAAGCTGCTGCGCACGCTGCAGGACGGAGAAGTGCGCCGCGTGGGCGAGTCCACCGCGATGCGCGTGGACGCGCGCATCGCCGCGGCCACCAACCGGGACATCGAGCTGGAGGTGCGCGAGAAGCGCTTCCGCCAGGACCTCTACTACCGCCTCAACGTGGTGATGCTGCGCGTGCCACCCCTTCGCGAGCGCCTGGATGACGTGCCCGCGCTGGCGGAGCACTTCCTGCAACGCTCCAACGCTCGCAGCCCCCGGGCCCGGCGCCTGTCCGCCACCGCCTTGGAGCACCTGATGACGTACAACTTCCCCGGCAACGTGCGCGAGCTGGAGAACCTGGTGGAGCAGGCCGCCGCGCTGGCGGAAGCGGACGAGCTGCTCCCGGAGGACTTCCCGCTGCGCCCCCAGTCCCGCGTGCTGCCGGCGGCCGCCTCGGGCCTGCCGCCCACGGACGCCCGCCCGGGAAGCCCGGAGGCCTCCGGCCCCACGCTGGCGGAGGTGGTGGAGGAAGCCGAGCGCCGCGCCATCGTCCAGGCCCTGGAGCGCCACGGCGTGGACCTGGCCCGCGTGGCCGACGAGCTGGGCGTCTCCTCCACCACGCTGTGGCGGAAGATGAAGCGGCTCAACCTCCGGCCCCCCGCCGGCGCCCCGCGCGAGTAGGTGCAGGTAACCCTTGGGGTCGGTGTCCAGGACGTGTCCCACCCCCTTCCGGGTGGGTTCAGATCCGAAATCGGACCCGTTCAAGGTTGAAAAAATCAAACCCCCGGATTTGCTCGGGCTTTTCAGATCTGAAACCCGATTTCAGCCCTGCAATGCTCGGAGGAGGGGAGCGCAGTGTTGCCCTGTCGTCCAAGTGCCTGAGAACTCTAGAGTTTCGCCTTCTGAAGCGGCTGGCATGGCACCTGCTAAGGCTTAGGTCCGGGACGCATCGAAGCGAGGCTGAAAGTGGTTCCCCCCCACCCTTTCAGCACTTCCGGTGTGTCACCTTGAGAAGACCCGCGGCCCGACACCCTCACGGGTGCCGGGCCGCCTTCTTTTCCACTCCACGCCGCGCTCCCTGGCCAGCTCATCCCTGAGAGGTATGCCAGGGGGGATTGAGTCCGTGGCCGCCGCGCCCTCCACGCCCGCGTCCCTTCCGAGGTCCAGGCGGTGGAGTCCATTTCACTTCTGCAATCCACGTCGGCCCATGACGCCACGGGCCATGTGGCGCGGATCCGTTTGCCGGGCTGCGCCATCCGCCACGCGTGCTGGAGCGCGTCATGCGGATCCGAGCCTCGCGGACAGGCACGCGCGCCACGCGGAGGTCGCCGCGGCGCTGAGGCGTGGGGCAGGGCGCATCACCCGGCGGGGAGGGGAGG
>NZ_RAWI01000340.1 GCF_003612125.1 Corallococcus praedator | reverse complement strand
GGGCGGGTGCTCGCGGGAGACCGCTCCAAGCGGCGGCTGGCGGACGCGCGGGAGCGGGTGCGCGAGTTCAGCCTCAAGCAGGTGACGTTCCCGCACCCGGTGCCACTGGAGGCGGTGGACGTGGTGCTGGTGGACGCGCCGTGCAGCGGCACGGGTTCGCTGGCGCGCGAGCCGGATCAGAAGTGGAAGCTCACCGCCAAGGCCATCAAGGAGTTCCAGACCACCCAGTCCGCGCTGCTGGCGGAGGTGGCCGCGAAGGTGAAGCCCGGGGCGCGCATCGTCTACGCCACCTGCTCGGTGCTGCCGGAGGAGAACGACCGGGTGGTGGAGGGCTTCCTCGCGAAGCATCCGGACTTCGCGCTGGAGCCGGTGGGGGAGGGGTGGCCGCCGGAACTCCAGGTGGGTGTGGACGGGCCGTACCTGCGCGCCCTGCCGCCCCGCATCCCCGGTGGGGGCTTCTTCGCCGCGCGCCTCGTCCGCAAGCCGGGTTGACAGTCGGCGAGCCGCCACGTTACGCACGAACGACTTCTCCTGAGGGTGACAGCCGTGGCAGCAGACCCGAAGCAGTCCGAAGTGATGAAGCAGATCAACGAGGCCTTCCAGGCGGCCGAGTCCAAGCTCGCCAAGCTGCGTGAGGCCGTCGAGCGCAACACGGAGCTGGCGCGCGCCAACGGCAAGGCCGCGTTCCTCAAGGACAAGAAGGAGCAGACGCACCGGGAGTTCGGTGAGGCCGTCTGGCAGAGCATCCAGCAGGGCCGCCTGACGCTGCCCCCGGGCTTCGACCGGTTCCTCGCGGCCATCGCGGCCGCCGAGAAGGCGTCCGCGGATCACGCCGCGCAGCTCACGGATCTGCTCCGGGAAGGAGAAGAGGCCGCGGAGCGGTTGAAGGTGTCGAAGCCTCCGGTCGCGAAAAGTGTCGCGCGGCCTCAAACAGTTGTGGCAACTGGAACGAAGAAACGGTAGAAGTGCGCCGCCTTCGCAGGGCGGAACCGCTCCCCACAAGCGGTGTCAGCAGCACGCAGGAAAGAAGGGGCCATAGCTCAGCTGGGAGAGCGCCTGAATGGCATTCAGGAGGTCACCGGTTCGATCCCGGTTGGCTCCACTCTGAAATGGAAAAGGCCCGCGAGAGAAATCTCGCGGGCCTTTTGCTTTGCGGGCTCGTCCCCAGCTTCGGGCCGCGCATCGCCGGAACGGTGGCCCGCGCGAGGGGGTTGCTACAGCGCGTTCCCCACCTTGCCTGGAGGCACACCGGGCGCGTGACGGGGCAGCCGCACCGTGAAGGTGGTGCCGGCGTCGGCCGTGGACTCCACCCCCACGGTGCCGCCGTGGGCTTCCACCAACTGCTTCACGATGTAGAGCCCCAGCCCGATGCTCCGGCCGCTGTTGTCCCCGTCGCTGCTGGCGCGCTGGAGGGGTTGGAAGAGCCGCCCCAGCCGCTCGGGGGCGATGGGCGTCCCCTGGTTGTGGACGGACAGGGTCACGCTGTCGTCGTCGGCCCAGGTCGTGATGTCGACCGGGGTGTCCCGGGGGCTGTACTTGAGGGCGTTGGTCACCAGGTTCTGGGCCATCTGTCCCAGCCGGTCCGGATCCCACTCGCCGTGACCGTCGCCCGTGGTGCGCTTGTGGAGCTCCCGATCCGGGTGCGTCGCTTCAATCTCCTCCAGCACGCCATGGAGGACCGCATGCAGATCCGAGGGACGCCGCTGGATGCGGATGCCTCCCCCCAGGCGGGACTGGGTGAAGTCGAGCAGGTCGCGGATCATCCGGTGGGCCCGCTCCGCGGCGGTCTGGATCCGGCTCACGGCCTTGATGCTGCGCGCGTCCAACTCCTCGTGGCGCATCAGGCTGGCGGAGCCCAGGAGGATGGCGCTCACGGGGTTGCGAAGGTCATGGCTGACGATGCCGATGAGCTGTTGCTCGAAGTCCGCGCGCTGCTGCGTCTGCGCCTGGGCTTCGTGCAACTCGTGGATGTCCGTGGAGGTGCCCACCCACTTGAGCACCCGGCCCTCCGCGTCCTTCAGGGGCAGGGCGCGCACCAGGTTCCAGCGGTGCGTGCCGTCCCGGCCGAGCACCCGGTGCTCCTCCTGGTAGAGCGTCCGCTCCCGCTGGGCGGTCGCCCACGCTTCCCGGGCCTGGTCGCGCTGCTCGGGGTGGATGATGTCCAGGTAGCCGTCGCCCAGCAGCCCCGCCGCGGGCGTGCCGGTGTAGCGGGGCAGCACGTCGTTCACGTAGGTGATGTCGCCGTCGGGCCCGGCGGTGAAGACCGCCTCCGGCAGGGCCTCCGCGAGCGTGCGGAACTCCTCCTCGCTGCGGCGGAGCGTCTCCTCGGCGGACTTGCGCTCGGTGACGTCGTGCATCGCGCCCACCATGCGCAGGGCCCTGCCAGCGCCGTCACGCACCACCCAGCCCCGGTCCTCCACGAGGGCATACGTGCCGTCCTTGCGGCGGAACCGGTACTCGCTCCACCATTCGCTGCCGCCGGGCGCGTCGATGATGGCGTGGATGCTGTTCACGACGCGGTCCCGGTCATCCGGGTGGATGCACTCGCTCCACCAGGTGGATTCGGGCCGCACCGCGTCGCTCGCGTAGCCGAACAGCGTCTGCACGCCCTCGCTCCAGGTGATCTCACGGGTGCGCAGGTTCCAGTCCCAGATGGCGTCCTTCGTGGCCCGGGTGGCCAGCCGGTAGCGCGTGTCGGAGAGCTCGAGGGCCTGGAGCAGGTGCTCGCGCTGGACGCGGGCGCGCGCGCCCCTCACCGTTCCCTCCAGTCGCGCCACCAGCTCGCGGACGCCGAAGGGCTTCACGAGGTAGTCGTCCGCGCCGGCCTGGAGCCCCTCCACCTTCGCCTCCTCACCCGCCCGCGCCGACAGGAGGATGACCGGGACGTGGGCCGTGCGCGCGTCCGCCTTCAGCTCACGCAGCAGCCCGAAGCCGTCCAGCCCCGGCATCATCACGTCCGACACCACCACGTCCGGCGGCCGCTCCCGCGCCACGGCGAGCGCGGCCTGCCCGTCCGCCACGGCCTCCACCGTGAAGCGGCCTTCAAGCGACCGCAGCACATAGGTCCGCATGTCCACGCTGTCGTCCACCAGCAGGACGTGGCCCTCCGGGGCCCCGGAAGTGGAAGGGGCTTCCCGGGGCGGAGCGGAGGTCTCGCTTGAGGAGGACTCCGGGGAGGCGGGAAGCCACGACGACGCTTCCCGCACGAGCGCTTCCATCGTCGCGTTCCTGGGGATGCCCCGCGGACGGTCCCGGCGCAGGTCGAGCGGCAGGCGGGCCGTACCCGTGGGCAGCGACACCGTGAAGGTGCTGCCCCGGCCCTCCGTGCTCTCCACGCGGACCGTGCCTCCATGCAACGTCACCAGCTCCTGGACGAGGGCCAGTCCGATGCCGCTCCCCTCATGGCTGCGCCCCCGGAGCGCTTCCACCCGGTGGAAGCGCTCGAAGACGCGGGGCACCTCCGCCTGGGGGATGCCGGTGCCCGTGTCGCTGACGGACAGCTCCACCCGGTCGCCGCGCCACTTCAGCCGGACGGAGATCTCTCCCTCGAAGGTGAACTTGAAGGCATTGGAGACGAGGTTGAGGACGACCTTCTCCCAGAGCTCGCGGTCCACCCAGACGGGCTCGGGCAGGGGAGGGCAGTCCACCACCAGCCGCATCCCCGCCTTCGCGATCAGCGCGTCAAAGGCCGTCGCCAGTCCGGCGGTGAGCTCCGCCAGGTCGGTGGGTTCGAAGGAGGCCTGCATCCGGCCCGCCTCCAGCCGGCTGAAGTCGAGCAGGCTGTTGACCAGCCCGAGCAGCCGCTGGCCGTTGCGCCGCGCCAGCTCCAGCCGCTCCCGCTGCCGGGGCTCCAGCGGGTGCTCCGCGTCCGTGAGCACGTCCTCCAAGGGACCCAGCAGCAGGGTCAGCGGCGTGCGGAACTCATGACTGACGTTGGAGAAGAAGGCCGTCTTCGCCCGGTCCACTTCCATCAGCGCGTCGGCGCGCTGCCGGGCCTCTTCGAGGGTGCGGGCGCTGGCGATCGCGGAGCCCAGGCCGCTGGCCACCAGCTCCAGGAACGAGCGGTAGGACGCGTCCAGGGAGAGCCGGGGGGACAGTCCCAGGACGAGCAGGCCCGCCGCGCCGGATTCGCCGGAGCCGCCCATGGGCAGGACGAGCGCGGAGTCCGGCGGGGGCACGCCCTCGCGAAGGGGCAGGACGCCGAAGCGCTCCGCCAGTCCGCCCACGCGCTCGGCCTGCCCGGAGCGGCCCCCCTGGGGCAGCGGCCAGGGCGCGGGGGCTCCGGGGCGCGGGATCATCCGTGCGGGACCGGCGGGGCTGTCCGCCTCCAGGCCCATCCAGGCCTCGAGCGAGGCCCCGGCGCCCGCCTCGTCGAGCCGGTACAGCAGCGCGAAGGGGAGGTCCGCCGGGTTCGAGGCCAGGGCCTCCATGGCCCGGTCCCGCGCGTCGTGGACCCGGAGGCTCCCCGTGGTGCGCGTGGCCAGCTCCTGCAGCGTCCGGAGGCGGCGCGCGTCCAGCACCCGATGGGTGGTTTCGACCGCGGTGTCGAGCACGCCCCCGACGCCGCCCGTCTCGTCGCGGATGGGGCTGTACGAGAAGGTGAAGTAGCACTCCTCGGTGAAGCCCTGGCGCTCCAGGAAGAGGAGCTGATCCTCCGACAGGGTGGCGCGAGCGTCGATGCGCACCTGTTCGAGCATGGGGCCGATGATGGGCCAGATCTCCGTCCAGACCTCCCGCCCGGGTCGCCCCATCGCCTGCGGGTGCTTGCCGCCCAGCATGGGGCGGTACGCGTCGTTGTAGAGCTTCACGAGCCGCGGCCCCCAGAACACCAGCATGGGGAAGCGGGAATGGAGGCAGGTGCTCACCGAGGTGCGCAACGACTGCGGCCAATCCTTCACCGGGCCCAGCGGCGTCTTCGACCAGTCCATGGAGCGCATCAGGGCGCCCATGTCACCGCCCCCGGCGAGGACCTCGTGGACCGCACGCGCCTCGTCGCCCAGGGACGCCTCCCCGGGGCGCGGCTCCGGACTGTCAGGAGAGGGCATCCTGAGTCGGCGCATCATGGGTATATCCGTAATGGAGCCCCTGCCCGGGTGCCACGGAAGGAGGCCGGACGCGGGGCCGCCCACCCGCCAGGCGGACCTCCATCATGGCCATCGACCGGACAGGGGAGGGGGCGCCCCTCCCGGACCTCGCGGGGGAGGTCGGAAGGGGCGCGGATGCGACGACTACTTGCCGGCGAAGATGTTCATCACGTCCTTGAGCAGCTTCACGGACTCGCCGTGCGGACGCTGGAACGCGTTGCGGCCCATGATGGAGCCGAAGCCGCCACCCTGGTGGATCTGCTTGATGTCGTCGATGAGCGCCGACGTCTCCTTCGCCTCGCCGCCGGAGAAGATGACGATGCGCTTGCCGTTGAACGCGGAGCGCACGACTTCGCGCACGCGGTCCGACAGCGTCTTGGTGGGGATGTTGGCCTTCTCGAAGGCCTTCTTCGCCTCGGCCTGCTCCAGGAAGTCCGTGGGGGGCTTCACCTTGATGATGTGCGCACCCAGCTGCGCGCTGATCTGCGCCGCGTACGCCACCACGTCGATGGCCGTCTCGCCCTCCTTGGACAGGGCGCCGCGCGGGTAGGCCCACAGCACGGTGGGCAGGCCGTAGGACTTGGCCTCCGCGATGATGTCGCGCAGGTCCTCGTACTGCTCGTTGCGGGCGGCCGAGCCCGGGTAGATGGTGTAGCCCACCGCCGCGCAGCCCAGGCGCACCGCGTCCTTCACGGACGACGTCACCGCGGACATGGGCGCGGCCGTCTTGGCCAGCGAGTCGGAGTTGTTCACCTTGAGGATGAGGGGAATCTCACCGGCCAGCCTGCCGGCGACGGCCTCCAGGAAGCCCAGCGGCGCCGCGTACGCGTTGCAGCCCGACTCGATGGCCAGCTGCACGTGGTAGTCCGGATCATATCCGGCCGGGTTGGGACCGAAGGAGCGCGCGGGGCCGTGCTCGAAGCCCTGATCCACCGGGAGGATGACGAGCTTGCCGGTGCCCGCGAGCGTGCCGGTGTTCAGCAGCCGCGCCAGGTTCGTCAGCGTGCCGGGGTTGTCGGAGGGGTACCAGGACAGGATCTGCTTGACGCGGTCGGTGTATGCCATGGGGATTTCCTTGAAGGAAGGCGTCGAACTCGGCGCGGGATTCTGCGACCCCTCCGCGCGCCGACCAAGCACTGTCTGAAATGAATGTCGTCGATTGTCACGCGCGCTACGGGGCCTCCTCGCGCGGGCGGGACTGGGCGGAAGCAGACATCTGGCGCTGCGCGCCGGAGCACAGAAATGCTGCACCGGCGCGGGCTTCCGGATATGCCCGCCGCACACGAGGCGGACCACAGCATGGGCAGAGAAGTCGGCAGGGTCGTCGCAGTGGCAATGATGCTCACGGGCGGTGTTTCGGGCGCGCAGCTCTCCCCCACGACCGCTCCCTCGAACGCCCCGGGAACGGGGGCTCCGGGCACCGCGGCCCCCTCTCCCGGCAGCCTGTCACCCGCCACCATTCCCTCGCCGGGCGCCTCGGGAAGTCCGGGCACGCCGGGCATGCCCGGAACCTCCGGAACGGGGGCCTCCTCCGGCAACCCCGCCTCGGGCACCGGTTCGATGCTGCCACCCGGGCCAACGCCGCTGAACCCGGGGCAGGCGGCCGAGGCAGGCAACGCCGCCCAGCGGGCCACCAGCACCGCGCCGAAGACGTCCACGACGATGCAGGGCACGCCGGGCGCGGGTGCCCCGCCAGGCGCGGGTGTCCCCCCCACGACGGGTGCCCCGGGAACGGGTGTCCCGGGTGTCGGCACCACGCCAGGCGCGGGCGCCGGGGCCAACGCTCCGGGCGGTGTCGTCCCCGGGAACGGTCCGCCCGGAGACAGTACGTCCGCGACAGGGAAGGCGCCGGGAGCCGTCGCCGGCACGAAGCCGCCCAAGGGCCCCATCACCCTGGCCCAGCTGGTGGCGCTGGCGCGCACCCAGGACGCGCGCGTGGCGGAGGCGAGCGCGGAGCTGCGCAAGTTCCAGGCGCTGCACCAGCAGGCGAAGTGGGCCTGGTTCCCCCGGTTCGAGATCACCCTGGGCGCGGGCGGCCCCGTCCCCGAGGCGCGCAACGACGGCCTGGGCGGCCCGCCCACCACGGAGGCGTCGCTGGAGGGCGACTGGAACTTCGGCAAGGTGGGCGTGACGGTGTTCTCCACCGGCAACGCGGTGCTGCCGCTGTACACGTTCGGCAAGCTGACCGCCCTGGAGAAGGCGGGCGCGCAGGGCCCCATCGTCGGCGCGGCGTTGCGCGAGCGCGTGCGCGCGGAGGCCGGCTTCCAGGCCGCGCAGGCGTACTACGGCTATCAGCTGGCGCGCACCGGCCTGAAGCAGCTGGAGGACGTGGCCAAGCGCCTCAAGGACGCGGGCGACCGCATCGACGCGCTGCTCAAGGAGGACTCGGATCAGGTGTCGAAGCTGGACACGTACAAGGTGGGGTACTTCCGCCAGCTCGTGGAAGGGCAGCGCGCCAGCGCCCTGCAGGGGGAGCAGTTCGCGCTCACCGCCATCCGGCTGCTGGCCAGCGCCGCCCCGGAGGATCAAGTGGAGGTGGTGGAGGAGGAGCTGCCGCTGCGCGAGGACGTGAAGGTGCCCGACCTGGAGACCGCGCTGAAGGAAGCCAGCGAGCGCCGTCCGGAGCTCAAGGCCATCTCCGCCGGCATCGTCGCGCGCGAGCAGGAGGTCCTCATCCGCGAGCGCAGCTTCTACCCGGACCTGGGCCTCGCGGGCTTCTACGACCTGCGCTGGACGAGCAGTGCCACGCGCCAGCGCAGCCCTTTCGCGTACGATCCGTACAACGACCGCACCGTGGGCCTGGGCCTCGTGGTGCGCGGCACCTTCGACATCCCCATCAAGGACGCGCAGTTGGATCAGGCCCGCGCGGAGCTGGACAAGCTGCGCGCGCAGGAACAGACGCTCAAGGCCGGCATCCAGTTGGAAGTTACCCAGGTGCAGGGCCAGCTCGTCGCGGCCTACGCCCGGGCGAAGTCCTTCACGGAGGCGGAGAAGAACGCGAAGCGCTGGGCCACGGCCGCCTACGCGGCCTTCGATCTGGGCACCGGTGACACCCGCGAACTGGTGGACTCCTTCACCGCGCTGGCCCAGGCGTCGGCGGAGCGGGGCAAGAGCTGGTTCGATGTGCGCGTGGGGATGGCCTCCCTGGCGCGCGTGACGGGTGCCGTCCCGGCCTCGGATGAATAACCCTTCCAGGCCGCCAGTCTTCTAACGCGTCGTTTCACGCGTCCCTCAACCCGGAGCTTCATCAAAATGATTGCTTCCCTGCTTGCCGCCACGCTGCTTGCCGCCGCGCCCGTGACTCCGCTCAATGTCGTGAAGTCGGGCAACGCGGACGTCCAGAAGGCCGCCAACGCGCCGGGCGCCACCGTCCAGTCGCTCGCGTCCGTCGTGGAGAAGTTCGTCGACTTCGGGGAGCTGGCCAAGCGCGCCATGGGTGAGAAGGCCTGGGAGGGCCTCACCCCGGCTCAGCGCAAGGACTTCACCGACACCATGACGGGGCTGCTGCGCGCCTCGTACGCCCAGAAGGCCATCGGGCAGGCGAAGGCGGAGGTGGTCTACGGCAAGGAGAGCGTGCAGGCGAACGAGGCCACGGTCGACACGAAGCTCACCGTGAAGTCGGATCAGGTGCCCGTGGACTACAAGCTCTATCGGGCCTCGGCGAAGACGGACTGGCGCATCTACGACGTCATCACCGACGAGGTCTCCCTGGTGGAGACGTACAGCGGCCAGTTCCGGAAGATCCTCCAGACGAAGGGCTTCGACGGCCTGCTGACGACGCTCAAGTCCAAGCGCGCCCAGCTGGAGAAGCAAAACGCGGAGACGAGCGCGGCCTCGGTGAAGGACACCGCCGCCAGCACCACGGGCGCCGCCCCCCAGGCGAAGTAGCAGGGCAGGGCGCGTGTCCGCCCGGGCCAGCGTGCCCGGGCGGAAGCGTCCTCAGGGGGCCATGAAGCTCAGACGGGCCGCTGGAACACGCGGTACGTCTTGGAGCGCTGGCCGCCCATGGACTCGATGGCGCGGTTGACCAGGTGGTTGTCCTCCAGCGTCCAGGAGACCTCCCCACCCGTGTAGCCCAGCGCCTTCGCGGTGCGCAGCGTGTCCAGGTACAGGATGGCGTCCAGGCCGCGGCGCCGGTAGCCCTCCTTGATGCCCAGCGTGAGCAGGCGCAGCCGCTTGAGGCGGCGCGAGGCCAGCACCAGCTTCACCAGGCCAATGGGCAGGCCGAACGTGGTGAGGCGCCCGTTGGCGGCCTTGAAGGCCGGGTTGGCGTCCGGCAGCGTCATGGAGAAGGCGACGGGCTCCCCCTTCACCTCCGCGATGAGCACCAGCTCCGGGCGGACGATGGCCTTCATCTCCTTGGCCATGTGGTCGAACTCGCGCTCGGTGAACGGGATGAAGCCCCAGTTCTTCTCCCAGGCGGAGTTGTAGATCTCCTTGATGCGCGCGACCTCCGCGGGGAAGTCCTTCAGGTTCACGGGGCGCACGGTGATGCCCTCGCGCTGACGGATCTTCTCCGCGATGCGGGCCACCTTCGCCGGCGGCTCCGCGGACGAGGACAGCTCCCACGCCCACAGGTCCTTGGCCTTGGTGAAGCCGCACGTCTCCAGCAGCCCCAGGTAGTACGTGGGGTTGTACGGCATCATCAGCGCGGGGGGCGTGTCGAAGCCCTCCACGAGCAGGCCCCAGTCCTGGTTGGAGGAGAAGTTGGCCGGCCCCAGCACCCGGTCGATGCCGCGCGCCTTCAGCCACGCGCTGGCGGCGTCCAGGAGGCCCCGGGCGACGCCCGCGTCGTTCACGCACTCGAAGAGGCCGAAGAAGCCCTCCTTCGTGCCGTGGACCTCCATGTGGCGCGGGTTCTTGATGGCGGCCACGCGGCCCACCACCTCCGCGCCACGCCGCGCGAGGAACAGCTCCACCTCCGCGTAGTCGAAGAAGGGGTTCTTCTTCGGGTCCAGGAAGTCCTTGCGCTCCATCTCCAGCGGCGGGACCCAGTTCGGGTCGTCACGGTAGAGGCCGTACGGCAGCCGGATGAAGGCCATCCGGTCCGCGGCGCCGCGCACGGGCGTCACCTGGACGTCCGAGGGCATGGGGGGAAGGGTGGAGGAGGCGACGGCGTCGTGCTCGGAGGGGTGGGCCATGAGT
>NZ_RAWI01000033.1 GCF_003612125.1 Corallococcus praedator | reverse complement strand
CGCTCCGCCCACGTGGTGGAGCAGCCGCGGAGACTCCGGATTGCTCAGGTCCACCACCGCGACGCCCGCTTCGCCCACCGCCACGTACGCGAGGCTGCCCACCATCCGCACGTCGGACGCGAAGCCTCCCAGCACGGCCTTGCTGACCTTGCCCGGCAACACCTGGAGCGAGTCCAGCCCCACCATCCGCACCAGCACGAGCCCCTCGTCACCGGCCGCCACCACCGCCAGGTCACGGAACAGCCGCACCCGCTGGACGCTGACCGCCACGGAGGCCTTCGCCACCGGCGCCTGCTGCACGTCCACCAGATGCAGCTGGCCCTGCGTGAAGACATGCCCCGGCTGCCACACGCCGGTGCCCATCACCGCCCTGCCCTGCTCCACCGCCAACGCCATCGCCTGCGTGGACAGCGGATCCGAGGACGGGAAGTCCTTGAGCGTGTGCAGGAGGAACGGCGCGTGCGAGATGTCGTAGCCCCGCAGGCCGTCCGCGCCCATCGCGCCCAGCATCCGGTCGTCGCGCGCGTCCAGAGCGAAGGCCGCCGCCCCACCCGCGCGGGTGGAGTTCACCTCGAACGGGCGGGCCGGATTGGAGATGTCCAGCTCCACCACGGTGGCGCTGACGTACTTGCCCGACTTGTCACGCTGACCACCGCCGACGAAGAGCCGGTCCCCACCCTCCGGGGGATACGACACGGACAGCAGCTCCAGGCCCCCGGAGCTCCACTGACCGAGGATGCGGTCGTCCACGCGATCCTTGTCCTCGTCGATGAGCTCCGTGCGGCGCTCGGGCGGGATGGGCGTCCCCGCCAGCAACCCGCGCGTGTAGAGGTTGGACAGGTCCACCACGCTCAGGCCGCCAGCGCCCACCGTGTAGAGCGCGTCACCGATGACGACCAGGTCGCGGATCTCTCCCCCGAAGGCCACCGCGGAATCCGTGGGCTGGTCGTAGGTGAAGGCACCCGACTTCGTGGCGAAGGTGCCCGGCTGATCCGACCGCACCACCTTCACGTTCACCGGGCCGCGAGGTCCGTTGGGCGTATAGGCCTCCAGGCGGCCCATGCCGAGCGTGCGCACCCGCAGGGCGCGCTGGTCTCCGAAGTAGACCTCCATGGGGCGGTCCGTGGAGAAGCCCGTGCCCTGCAGCACCACGCGCGTACCGCCCGACGTGGGACCGCGATCCGGCGTGACGGAGGCCAGGGACAGCGCTTCCGTGTAGAGGAACGCGCCCACCCGCGTGAGCGTGCCGCCGGAGGGATTGCGCACTTCGAGCGTCGCCGCGCCCGCCGCGCCCTTCGGCGTCGTCAGGGTCACCTCCGTCCGGTCGAGGGACACGACGACGTCCGTCGCCGGCGTGCCCGAGAAGCGGACCTCCAGCCCGGTTTTGAAGCCGGTGCCCTTCAGCTTGACCACGGTGCCGCCATGGACGGAGCCCTCGCGCGGGCTGATGCAGTCGGTTCCCTCCGCGCCCGGCGCCAGGCAGGCGAGCGTCACCGGCACCTGGGCCTCGGGCGAGCCGGTCTCGAACTCGGCCACGAAGCGGCCTGGCATCACCGCGTCGTTCGCCGCGACGAGGCCCTGGGCCACCACGCGGTAGGACGTCCTCCCCTTCAGGAGGCCCGTCGGCTGGAGGGTGATGAGCTGGCCCGCCCTGTCCACGCACCACTTCGCCTGCACGAGCGACCCTTCGGCGGATCCGTCCAGCTCCATCAGCCGGACCGACGCGTTCGGGGACGCCTTCAAGGGCGTGCTCAACGACAGCTCGATGGACGTCGTGACGAGCACGCCGGTGTCACCTGCGCGCGGCTGGCTCTTCACCACGACAGGGAACGGCACCTCGATGAGTGCCAGGCCATCCAACGCCTTGGAATACGGCCGCACCGCGTCGATGGAGGCGGCGATGACGGAGCCTTCGACCGCCACGTCGGCGATGGAGGTGCCAGGGTGCAGGTCCACCGCGTCCACCGGGAACGGCGCGGTCAGGTCCGACACGAGGCCGAGCTGCACCAGCCCTCCGCCCGCGCTGACACCCAGGTGGGGCCCCAGGTCCGCGAGCGTCTGCGGCACCGGCACCAGCGAGGGCACCGTCGCCAGCACGCGCGGCTGGGTCGGCCGGGCGAGCGAAACCGTCCTCACCCCGCTCGCGCCAGCGGCCAGCGCGGACACACCGGAGATGCCCAGGTCGCCAAAGCCCGGGGACACCTCGCCCACCACCGGGAAGCCCGGCCGGGCCAGGTCCACCACGAGCGTCGCCACGCTGCTGTTGCGCAGCGCGGAGAGGACGGCATGGCGTCCCAGCACGCGCACCCGGGTGATGGAGGAAGGCGCCTGCACGCCGCCCTGGAGGAAGGAGCGCACGGAGTCGAGCAGCATCGGCTTGAGGGGGTCCCTCAGGGAGAAGACGGCCAGGCCGCCCTCGCCGGCCGCCACCAGCGCCAGGTCATCCACCACGTCCACGCCCAGCGCCGTGCCCTCGAAGGGCAGCGCGTACGCGAAGCGGGGCTCGGTGGGCACCGTCGCATCCACCACCAGGAGTGACGGTCCTCCCTCGCCCTGCAGCTCCACCCCGTCCAGCTCCTGCGCGTCGGCGACGACGTACGCCGTCGTCCCCCGCACCGCGAGCGCTCGCGGCAGATACGGCGGCGGGAACGACACGCCGCCCGTCACGCTCGCCTGCTTTGGAACGCGGACGTCCACCAGCGACAGCGCGCCCTGGACGCTCTTCTTCAACACCTCCACCGCCGTCGCGCCCGACGCCACGGTGGCCCGGGACAGCATCCACACCCGCTGGTCGGACATCACCAGCGCTCCGGGCATGCCCTGCGGCAGGCTGTTGTTCGGCCGTCCCGTGCCGTCCCCCAACTGCGGGTCGTAGCGGTTCAGCACCATCGCCGTGTCCAGGTCGCTGTACAGGAAGGCCCCGGGCGCCTCCGCGCGCTGGCCATCCGGGTTCTCCACCAGGAGATCCGCCGGGCCGAAGTCCCCGCGGGGCGTCTTCAGGCTGATGCGCCCGGGTGACAGCACCCGGACCTCCGTCGCGGCGCGCACCGTCGCCACGCCCCGGAACGACACGGTGGCCCCCACCTGGAAGCCCGCGCCGGACAGCTCCACGACGTCGCCACCCGCGAGCTTGCCGGTGGCCGGGCTCACGGTGGTGACCTGCAACGTGGGCAGGTACACGAAGCCACCCAGCAGGCTGGACTGGAGGCCCTCCGGGTTCACCACCTGGACGCGCACCGGGCCCCGGGACTGGGGCGGCGTCAGGGCGGTCAGGAAGCTTCCCGTGGGATCGAGCCCGACCTCGGTGGCCTCCTCGCTGGAGAAGAACACGCGCGCGCCAGCACGCAGCCCGGTGCCGTGGATGCGCACCCGCGTGCCGCCCTGCTCCGGGCCGCTCGGGGGTTCCACGCGCACGATCGCGGGCGGGACACCCGCGGAGGAGCGCGTGCGGAAGCGCGACGAGAAGCCGCTTTCGAGTACGGCGCCGTCCTCGGACTTCAGCGCATCCGCCGGGGCCGAGGAAATGACGACGTGGATGTCGGTGTTGAGCGGCAGGCTCGGGCTGCTGCCCGTCAACGTGAAGACGAGCTGGCGGGGGTTGCGCTGATTCACATCGGCGATGTCCGGATCCCCGACGGTGACCGTCGCGGGAATCACCGCGCCATCCATCTGTCGGCCCGCGCGCAGCACCGCCGTGGTGGGCAGGATGGACGTGGCATCGATGGGCGATGTGAACGTCACCACGACCTTCGGATCGCGTCCCGACGGCGCGACCTGATCCGCGCCGTCCGCGGGCAGCACGTCCGTGACGAGGAAGCGCGGCAGGTTGAAGTCCACCACGCCCTGGTCTCCGAAGAGCGCGAAGGGGCGGCTGTCGTGCAGGGCCACGTCCCGGGCCGCCGGCAGGTTGGCGCGCACGAACGTCTTCGCGAAGCCATCCGGCGGAATCACGGAGGCCGACAACATGCCCTTCTGCGGCTCGGAGGACGGGTTCACGAGCTGCACGGTGGACACGGCCAGTCCCCCGGTGACGGCCAGCGAGCGCTGCCCCGTGGCCAGCAGATCCTGCCGGGCGGGTGCGTGCGACAGGACCGACTGCAACCGGGGCGGGCTGACGCCCACGTCCACCACCGCCAGCGCGGCCATCGGGCCCTGGCAGCCCACCAGCGCCCGCGCTCCCACCACGGACACCTGCTCCGCGCCCCCGGGCACCGGGACGAAGCCCTGCTCCCCGAGCGACGGATCCAACAGATCATGCACGCGCAGGCCCCCGGCCCCCGCGGCCACCAGGAGGCGGTCCCCCGCGACGGACACGTCGCGCGCGTCGCCGGCCACCGGCACCACCGTCAGCCGCTGCGGCTGGGACGGCTCCTTCAGGTCCACCACCACGACACCGGACTCACCGTTGGCCACGAAGGCCAGGTGCCCCTCCGTCGTCACCGCGTGGGCCCGGGGGCCCGCCAGGTCGACGGAGCCCAGCACCTTCGGCATGGACAGGTTCGTCACGTCGAGGACCACCAGCTCGGGCAGGCGCCCGGACACGAGGTCCCCCGTCACCACCACCAGCGCCAGGTTCCCGTGGAAGACGGACGCCAGGGGCGCGGCCTGCAGGGGCACCTTGGCGGCGAGCACCACGCCCTCCGCGCCCAGGGTGAAGAAGTGGACGCCGTGGCGCGCATCATCCGGCAGCGCGCCCCGCGGCAGGTTGGTGCCGCCCACCATGCCGCGCGAGGTCCGCGAATCCAGCGCGAACGCCGACAACAGCGCGTTGCTCGCGGTCCCCACGCCGAAGAACGGGGCGGGTGCATGGCCCGGCCTCATGCCGACCTCCACCTCGACCGTCTGGGAGATGGCCTCCAGCGACGACAGATCGCGGGCCCGGGCGTCCAGGGTGCGCATCTGGCCCGCGGCGGAGTTGGGCACCAGCCACGTGAAGGGGTACAGCGGACGGCCCGCGCGCCCTTCCACGGGCACCACCGACGTGCCCACCTTCACACCGTCCACGTAGAACGAGACGCTGTCGACGACGCCGTTGTCCTCCGCGGCCGCTGCCAGCACGAGCGGCTCCGCCTCCGTGACGACGTCGAACGCGGGCGGATCCACCAGCTCCACCTGGGGCGCCACCGAGTCCGGGATGACGCTGACGGTGTGCTCCTCGGACACCACCTCCTGCCCCGCCGAGTCCACGCCCACCGCCATGAAGTGCAGCGAGGCGGGGCCGTTCACCGGCACGGTGTAGCTGGCCACGTAGGCATTGGGACGACCGGGGATGCCGGCCGCAGCGGTGCTCGTGGCCACCTTGCGGCCGTCCACGAAGAACGTCACCGACGCGAGCGCGCCCTCGGCGTCCTCGACGTTCGCCTCCATGCGGACCCGGCTGCCCTCCAGCAGGGTGGCGCCGTCCACGGGCTTGAGCATCTTCACGGACGGAGGCAGGTCCTCCACCACCGGGAAGGACACCTTGCGGGACGCGGTCTCCTGGCCCGCGCTGTCCACCACCTTCGCCTGCATCCACAGCGTCTGGCCCACCTGTTCGGGCAGCGCGACGTAGCGGAAGTCGTAGGGCAACAGGAAGCGCCGGCCCACCTCCACCAGCGCGTCCTCGCTCGGGCCCACCAGGAAGGTGACGTGGGCCACGGCCACGTCGTCGCTCGCCGTCGCGGAAAGCAGGGCGGGCTGTCCCACCACGGCCCGCGCGGGCGCCACCACGTCCACGGAAGGCTTCGCGTCCGCGATGGCCTCCACGCGCACCTGGGCGGTGCTCCGGTTGTCGCTGGAGTCGATGGCCTGCGCCGTGAACACCAGCGGCACCGGCCCCTGCGTCGCGAGCCCCTTCGGGATGGCGTACGAGAAGCGGAACGGCGGCGCGGGCAGCCGGGCCACCTCCACCTCGTCGGCGTTCCCCACCTTCACCCGGATGACGACGGCCGCGACGCTGACGTTGTCCTCGGCGCGGGCCTCCACGTCCAGGCGAAGGCCCTCCACCCGGCGGGAGTTGTTCACCGGCGACGCGAAGGAGACGGTGGGCGGCGTCTTGTCCTGCACGACCCGCACGCGGGCCTCCGGCGCGGAGACCTCATGGCGCGCCGAGTCCCAGGCCTTCGCGCGGATCACCAGCTCGCGGCCCGCGGAGCCGTAGGGCAGCGGAACGCGGAAGGAATACGGGCGCGCCGTGCCCACGAAGTGCAGCGTCCCATCCACCGTCCCCTCGACGGAGACCTCCACCGAGTCCACCCGCACGTCATCCTGCGCCGCCACCAGCACGGCGAAGTCCTGCCCCTCCACCACGTCCGCGCCGTTGCGCGGCTGGGCGAGCGCCACCGTCGGCACCGCGTCCCCCTTCACCACCACCTTCAACGTCTGCGACCACACCGCGTGGTCGAAGCCGAAGCTGTCGATGGCCTTGCCCCGCAGGGCGATTTCCGTGCCCGGCAGCGTTCCGGCCGGCGGCACGTAGGCGAAGACATACGGCGGCTGGTGGAGCACCGGCCCCACCGGCTCATTGTCCGCGAAGAGCTGCACGCTGGTGACGCCGACGTCATCCTCCGCCGCCATCACCACCGTCACGGGGTTGCCCACCACCACGGGTGTCGCGTCCGCGGGTGACACGATGGCGAGCGCGGGTTCGCGGTCGCGCACGATGTCGATCTGCTGGAACTCCAGGTCCCCCCAGTTGCCGGACACGTCGCGGGCCCGGACCGCCACGAAGTACGGCACCGTGTCCAGGCCGCCCAGCGCCGCGAGCTTCGGGACGATGTGCTGGAAGGTGATGAAGGGCGAGTAGACGGCGAAGTCGGAGCCCGGGACCGCGTTCTCCGGCGGGAAGTCGCCCGCGGTGTGGATGAGCTGCAGCGCACCCGCGCTGGGGCCCGCGTACAGCTCCACCCGGTCCACGAAGGCGTTGTCGGAGGCCTGCGCCTGGATGAGGACCGGCGTCCCTTCGACCAGGTCCTGGCCGAGCGTGGGACGCAGGAAGCTGGCCATGGGCAGCCCCGTGTCCTGCACGACGCGCACGCGCCGCTCCACGGACGCGCGGTGACCTTCCAGGTCCACCGCGTCCACCCGCACCTGGAGGAAGGCCTCCGTGCGGTTCGGATCCAGCTTCACGAACCCCGGGGGCAGCGACAGCTTCGTGCGGTACGTGCGGAAGCGGTCGTAGTCCTCCGGCGCCGTCCGCAGGGTCGCCAGCGCCAGGCGCACCGAGGCATCCGACGCGATGGGCACCCCGTCGTCGTCGCGGAAGGTCTCGATGGGGCGGCCCACGCTCTCCGCCTGGTCGATAGCGCGGTTGCCGTTGATCCACCACTCCACGTGGTGGATGCGCGTGTCGTCTCCCGCGAGCGCGCCCAACTGGAGCTGGATGCTGCCCTCCACCAGGGCAGCGTCCGTGGCGGGCGCCAGCATGGCCAGGTCCGGCGCACGGGGCGCGCGCGGTTCAATGATGAGCCGGCTCTGGGTCTCCACGTCCCGGTCATCCCGGACGGTGATGGTCAGCACCGAAGGGGCACCGTTGGGCCCCGCTGGGGGCCGGAAGGTGACGTTGACGGCGCGGCCGGACTGTCCAACGGGAGTCCAACCCGTGGGCAACCCCGAAACGGGATCCAGGCCGCCCGGGCCTTCGCAGGCGCTGGCGGCGAACCCGATGCAGTACTCCTTCACGAGCACGTCGTCGGAGAGTTCGAAGCGCAGCTCCGCGTTGGCGCCCTGGATGAGGCGGACGAAGCCGCTGCGCAGCTCCGTGCGCGTCAGCGACTCCCCGGCCGACGTCAGGCCCAGCAGCTCCACTGCCGGGGGAGCATCCGGCCGCACCTGCACGAACACGGGGTTGGACGTGGCGGACTGGCCCGCCCGATCCTCCACCGTCGCGGACAGCTCCACCGTGCCCGCGGTGACGAGCGCCGAGGGAACGGTGAAGTCCACCACCTGGCCCACGCCCGCCAGCAACTGCTCCCCCACCTCCACGCCCCGCGCGGACAGCCGCACCTTCGCGAGGCCCGCGTTGTCCGACACGGTCACCTGGGCCTGGAACCCGCGGCCCGCGACCGCGGTGTTGTTCCTGCCGGCGGAGGTGATGGCGACGCGCGGAAGCTGCACGTCCGTCTGGCGCGAGAAGCCGCGCTCCGCCCGGGTCACCACGCCGCGCGTGTCCACGGCGACCGCCGTGGCCGAAACGAGGCTCGCGCCCCAGTTCGCCGGCAGGCGGAGCTTCACCGGACGGGGGGTGACCTGACCCGCGACCAGCGTCGCATCGAGCCACTCCACCGCTGCCTTCACGCCCGAGGCCTCCACGCGCAACTGGGGCGGCGACGAGGGCTCGCCGACCTGGTAGCGCAGGCCCAGGCGCGACACGAGGGGCGAGCTGCCCGCCGCGTCCGCCTCCAGTTCAACGACGACCTCCTCCAGGTCCATCAGGGCCGAGGGGAAGTCGAGCTGGGCGATGCGCTGGCCGGCGGACTCGACGAGCGTCACCGGGGTCGCGACACCGCTCGGGTGCGCCAGGAAGAAGGGGTCGTCCGTGGTGTTCTTCCGGCGGTACACATACTTCACCTTCGCGAGCGCCCCCGGTCCCGAGTTCCAGGAGGGGACTTCGAGCCGCAGCGCACCGGGCTGTCGGTTGCCACGCGGCCGCACGGGCGGGGTGAGCATGAGCGCGTCCTGCGACACGGTGGCGGTGAAGCGCGACCCCGCGTGGGGTGCCTCGGTGTCCTCACCGAACACGAGCGTCGCGGCGGGCACGGGGCGGGTCCCCGGCACGAGCTCCGTCTCGAAGGGGATTTGGAGCGTGGTGGCGGTCGCGGCCGTCACCTTGCGGGAGGACAGCGCGAGCCACAGGGCCTTCAGCCCTACGTCCTCGCGCAGCTCCAGGGAGCCGGGGGTGAGCTGCTCCTCGACGAGCACCGACGAGGCGTCGGGCGTCACCCACGCCACGAAGGGCGCGGTGTCCGCCACCAGCTCGCAGGAGAGGGTCGCCAGCGTGACGCGGTGAGCGGAGTCCTCCGCCCTCGCCTCCAGGACCACGGTGCGCGGGCCCGACGCATCCAGCGCGGGCATGGGCAGGGGGCCGGCGATCTGGACGCTGGCACCGCCGCGCGTCAGGACGAGTCCGGCGCCAAGACGGGGATCGCCGGGAGTCACCTCCTCGCCATCGACGTAGAGTTTGAGCGGCTCGAGCGGGTCGAGCGGGTCGAACGGAATGTCGTCCGTCGCTTGCACCAACAGCACGGGCTCCGAGCCCGCGACGCACGTGCGCGCATCCGGGGTGCCCGCCAGCGAGATGCGCACCACCGGGGGCAGCTTGTCCTGCCGCGCGACAATCTCGAAGGGCACCGCGGGCTCGCTCAACCGGCGGTGCCCGGCGGCGTCATAGCCCACGACCTGGAGGGTGTGGGCACCGGGCCCCAGCCGCGAATCCGCCGAGGGGAACGCCACCGTGCCGGCCCAACTGCCGACGTAGCGACGGCTGAGCAGGATGTCGCCCGGGCCCTGCGGGTTGGGCGTACGCACCTCCTCGAAGTCCTCGCGTGAGACGCGCAGCCGCGCGTCACCGGCCACCTCCGCCAGCTCGTAGGTGCCATCCACCACCACGCCCATGCGCGTGACGCGAACGTCGTCGGACACCTCCGCGCGCAGGCCCAGGCTTCCCCCCACCGCGACCTCCAGCGTGCCTTCACGCGGAGGCAGCGGCGAGGCCAGCAGCACGGTGGGCGCTTCGAGATCCGGCGCCACGTCCAACACCACGTCGGTGAAGCTGCCCGCGTCGTGCGCATCCACGACGGCGATGCCCACCGTGGGCGGCAATCCAGCGTCGCCGCTGATGACCGGCGCGCGCACCACCACCCGCTGCAACTTCGACAGGTCCTGCGTCGCCGGAATCGGCGGGAAGGCGCCCGGCACGCCGCCGGAGCGGCCCGTCCACGACACCGGTCCGTCGTCATTGGCCACCGTGAAGGTGATGGCGATGTCCTCGCCCTCCTTCACCGGGGTGCGCGCGGCGGGCGTGTACAGCGTCACCTGGGGCGGGGCGTTGGCCACCACCGGCAACTCGATGGAGCGCTCGGCCTTGTTGTGGGCGGCGTCCTCCACCTTCGCGAGCAGCGTCATCGCGGTGCCGGTCGCGGCCGCCTGGGCGTGCGGCACGCGGAAGAGGAACACCCGGTACAGGCCCCCGTCCGTGCCACCGACGGGCTGCGCGGAGAGCGGATGGGCCGCGTCTCCGTTGACGATGAGCGTGGCCTGCGTGACGGCCACGTTGTCCGCGGCCACCACCTCCACGTCGACCGGGTCTCCCGTGAAGAGGCGGCTGCCCTCCAGGGGCTTGCGGAAGGCCACCATGGGCCGCTCCGTGTCCTCGACGACGTTCACGGAGAGCACCGGCTCCACCACGGCATGCGTCCCCGAGGAGTCCCGGACCGTCGCCCGCAGCGTCATCCGCCCGGGGGTGCCCGGCACCTCCACCAGGAAGCGGTAGGGCGGCGAGGTGAGCTCGGTCTGGGGCACACCATTGACGCTGAGCCCGACCCCCGCGACCGCGATGTCGTCCTGGGCCTTGAGCAGCACCTGGAGCGTGGACCCCACGGTGACGGTGTCCTCAGGCGACGGGGAGACGAACTCCACGGTCGGCGGCTGATCGGAGCCCAGAACCATCTTGTACTCGGCCGTGCCGGGCACGCCGGTGGCGTCGAAGGCCTCCACGAAGAGCTTCCAGCCGTCGATCACCTGGGCGGCCGGCACCACCACGTGGGTGATGAACGAGCCTCGGATGCCGTTGTTCTCCAGGGGGGACAGGTCCTCGTGGATCAGCTCCGGAGCGCCGTAGACGGTGGGGCCGTCCGGGCCATCGTTCTTCATGATGGAGAGCCGCACCCGCGTCGTGTCGACGTTGTCGGTGCCCACCACCGTGACGAGCAGTGGCTGGCCTGGAGCCACCTTCGCTCCCGGCCTCGGAGCAAGGAACGCGGCCGTGGGCTTCTGGGTGTCCGGCTCGACATGCACCGTGACGCCGCCGTCGGGCGAATGTCCGACCTGGCCGCGCGAGTCGCGCGCGAGGGCCGTCACCGACAGCGTCCCGCCCTCCCCCGGCGTCACGTAGCGCACGAGGAACGGAGGCGTGGCGGACTGGCCCACGCCCGCGTCGTTGACGTACCAGGAGACGCTGACCGGGTCCGCCTTGTCGTCAATCACCTTCGCCGTGAGCTGGAGGGTGGAGCCCGCCACCACGTTGGCGTTGTGGGTGGGGGTCTGGATGGCGATCTGCGGCGCCGCGTCCTTCAGCACCGCCAGGTCGAAGCCGGTGCGGCGCTCCAGCCCCGCGTTGTCGATGGCCTGCACCTCGATGCGGTGCCGCCGGTCCACGCTGGTCGCCGGAGGCGTCCAGGTGAAGGCGTAGTCCTTGGACGAGGTGGAGGAGCCCGCGAGTCCGTCCGCGGTGAGCGTGGTGGTGGCCACCGCGTTGCCATCCACCAGCAGCGCGGTCCTCACGCCGAACGACAGCGCGTCGTCAGCCACGATGCCACTGATGGTGAGCGGCAGCTCGGCGCGCGCCTCCACCAGCGTGCCCAGCGGCTGACGGATGGACACCAGCGGCGGAGCATTCTTCACGATGCTGACGAGCAGCGTGGGACCCTGCGCCAGCGCGCCTCCCGAATCCACGCCCACGGCACGCAGCGCCGCGCTGCTGCCCGCGCTGCCGGGAGGCGGCACGTAGGTCACCTCCCAGAGCGGGACGGCCACGTGCTTCACGGGCTTCGAGTCGGGAACGGCGCGGATCTCCACGCGCGGTGTCTGGGCGACGCCCAGGGGGGCGCCGTCCACGGTGAAGCGCACGGACTGGAAGTCCAGCACGGACAGCGCGCCGCCCGTCCAGTCGCCGCTCGTCACCCGGAGGACCTGGGGCTGTCCCTCGATGAGGTTCGCCCCCGTGGAGGGCGTTTCGTACACGAGCGTCCTGGTGCTGGGGCCCGCCACCGGAACGACCTTCACCTCCACGGGCGCGGCCTCGACCGTGATGCCGCTCAGGTCCGTCACCTCCGCGTGGATGATCAGCGTCGTCCCCGCCACGGGGGGCGCCTGGACCTGGAGCACGTAGGGCGCTTCCAGGTCCGTGGCCACGGGAACCCGGTCCCGTCCCAGCTTGAACTGGACCTTCAGGATGCCGTGGTCATCGCTGGCGAGCGCCTTCACCTCGAAGGAGGTGCCCGCCGTCACCGAACCCGGGGCCGCGAGGCGGATCTCCGGCTTGTAATTGACTGCACGGACGCTGCGGGAGGGGGCGGACAGGCTCCCGCCCGGGCAGTCGCCACACACATAGGTGGCTTCGATGCTGGCGCTGCCCGGCCGCAAGGAGGTCACGCGCCCATCGGTCACCTTGAGGACGCCCTCATCGGAGGAGCGCCAGGTGATGCGGTCCTTGAAGACCGTCAGGTCCACCTTCCGTGCGTCCGGCGTGTCCAGGACGCCCATCAGCCTGAGCTGGAGGGTGGCGCCCACCCGGGGGACGGCAGGATCCGTCAGCTCCGGGGAGATCACCACGCTGTCGATGTGCGCGGTGTCCGTGACGCTGACGGGCACCGTCTTTGTCTGGTTGCCGTACGTGACCCGCAGCGTGGTCTCGCCATGCGAAAGCGCCGTGGCCCGGCCCTCCCGGGTCACGAAGACGATGTCGGGGTTGTCGGAGGCATAGGAGACACCGTGGCGCGCGCCCGACAGGTCCACGTCGCCAGCGACGGCGAAACGGCCGGTGACCTGGAGGTTCGCGAAATCGCCTACGGACCGCAGCAGCAGGAAGTCCGGCGCGACCGGCAGGTCCAACAGCGGATCAAAGGTGGTGGTGCTGGTGAACTCGACCGCGGAGGTGTGGACGCTGCGGCCGAAGGCGTCCCGGAGCACCACGTCCGCGATGATCACCCCGTCCGGGGGAAGGGTTCCCCCCACCGTGGGGATGGAGAAGCTGACGCGGCCAGGAGCGCTGGCCCGGGGCCTGGCGGACACGCCGCGCGCGAGCGCGAAGGCCTTGGGCTCCACGTCGGACAGGTCGCCGTGGACGGTGCGCAGCGCGAGCGCGGACGCGCCCAGCACGGACACCTCCGCCGAGCTCACGCTCCCCTTGTAGTTCACCTCCAGCACGATGCGCCCGGAGTCCGGCGTCGCCTGCACGGTCATCGGCGTGGGCCCGAAGGCCGGCGCGCCCGCGAGGGCGTCGAACTTCGTGGCCAGCGGCGTGCCCGAGGCCCCCTCCAGGTTCACCGGCGTGGCGGTGACCGTGAGGAAGCCGTCCTCCGGGAAGGCGGCCTTCAGCGGCACGAGCAGGTGGAAGGGCACCGCCCCCGCGAAGTCGCGCTCCACCACCACATCGGTCAGCGCGGGGACCGGCGTCTGCCCCGGGGAGCCCACGGCGACGGACACCTTCAGGCGGGACACCTGCCCGGCGATGTCGAACCCCAGCTCCGCGCGCACCGCGCCCGGGCGCAGCGGCGAGAGCGGATAGGTCGCGGAGACCTCCGGCGAGGAGGCCCCTGACTGGGCACCCGCGGAGAGGGCGAAGCCCAGGCAGAGAGCCACGAGCACCATACGCCCGACGGATGACACGGACCTGTTCACAGCCCCCTCCAGACCACTGATGACGCCCAGCCCCGTCAGGGATGGGGTTGAACGTCGACCTCGACCGATGCCGCCTGCCGCAACCGCGTGAGCAGGTCCTCGAAATGCTTGCGCTTGCGTCCCGGAAGCATCCGCGTCTCCACCTCGCCGCGGATTTCTTCGTAGGGAGGCACGCGCGCGGGCCGGCGCTCCAGCAACTGGAGCACGC
Organism: Corallococcus praedator; assembly: GCF_003612125.1. Lineage (GTDB taxonomy): Bacteria > Myxococcota > Myxococcia > Myxococcales > Myxococcaceae > Corallococcus > Corallococcus praedator. Next base: position 28,951 of record NZ_RAWI01000033.1, on the reverse strand, counting down.
TGAAGCCACCCGGCTCCGCCACCACGGGACTGACCTCGCCCGGCTTCGACAGGGCGAAGGCCGCCCGCTCCACGGCCGGCTCACCCCGCCACTGCCCCCGTGCCAGCACCGGCAGCTCCCCGCCTTGCGCCCGCTCGGGACCGTCCCCCTGGGCCGCCACCTTCGCCAGCGGGGCTCCCGCCTGGAGCTGCTTCGCGAGCCGCTCCACCCGAGACCGGGCCTGGGTGCGCTGGGCCGGCGTGGCGCCCGGAGGCACCGCCGCGAACACCCGCCCCAGGCGCAGGCGCTCGGGCTGCGCGAAGTCCGCCTTGTGCCCTTCGTACCAGGCGCGCTGCTCGGTCTCCGTGGAAGCGGGAGCGCCACGCTCCTCGGCCGCCAGGAGCGCCTGGATGATCAACCGCTCCTCCAGCGCCTGGACCTGCCGCTGGATTTCCGGGGTCCCATCGAGTCCCCGGCGGCGTGCCTCCTGGGCGAGCAACCGCTTGTCGATCATCGAGCGGACGAACTCGCGCTGTCCGGCGGGGCTCTCGAACTGCTCGCGCAGGGGGGAGACCAGCTTGGAGGACTCATCCCGGAGTTCCTCCTCGGTGATGACGCCCCCGTCATAGCGACCCACCACCCGGCCCCCATCAACGGCGGCGTGGGAATCCTGCGCGGGCGTCCCGGAAGGGGACCGCGAGCAGGCAACCATCACGGACATGAGGAGGGCGGAGAAGAGGACTCTGAAGGGCGGCATGGCTCGCGGCGTACGGACGGGTCCTGCGATGGGCCGGCCACCCGATGTTGGGTTTTACACTTTCATCGATCTCTTGCGTATAGTGCAAGGGCTCCTTTCAATCCGTTGCGCCCCACTCCCACCTCAATCACTGACAGACAGGGTTGACCCAGACCCAAGGGCAGGAATTGCCCGAGGCGCCGGGTTCCCGCCGCACCGTTCACGCCATGAGCAAGCCTCTTCCGTCCCTGCGTCCCCTGCTGTTGACCGCCCTTCTCGCCGTGGGGTGTTCGGGAGGAAGCCGCGCTCCAGAAGGACAGGGCGTGAAGAAGGCGGGGCCGGTGGTGGCCCAGGTGAATGGCCAGCCGGTGACGGCGCCAGAGCTGGAGGCACGGCTCAATGAGCAACCTCCCTTCGTTCGCGCCCGGTACGCCTCCCCGGAAAAGAAGCGCGAGTTCCTGGACAACCTCATCCGCTTCGAGCTGCTGGCGCAGGAAGCGAAGAAGCGGGGCCTGGAGCAGGATCCGGAAATCCAGACAACCTTGCAGAAGGTGATGGTGCAGAAGCTGCTGCGCCAGCAACAGGATGCAACAGGCACGTTGTCTGAATCCGAGCTGCGCAAGTACTACGACGAGCACGTGACGGAGTTCGTCCGGCCCGAACGGGTGCGGCTGGGGCATCTGTTCCTGGCGGCCCCGAAGGAGAACGTGGGCAAACGCAATCAGGTCCGGGCCGCGGCCACGAAGCTGCTGGCGGAGGTGAAGGCGCAGTCGGCGGGGGCGAACAAGAGTGCCTTCGAGCTGAAGGCAGCGGAGCAGTCCGCGGACACGGCCACCCGGAGCGCCGGAGGCGATCTGGGCTTCCTCACCCGTGAGGAATTGACGAAGGCGTGGGGAGCGCCGCTGGCGGAGGCGGCCTTCGCGCTGGCGAACGCGTCCGACCTGGGGCCGGTGGTGGAGACGGACCAGGGCTTCCATCTGGTGAAGCTCCTGGGACGTCAGGTCGGGACGAACCAGGAGTTCGAGGCGGTCAAGTCGCGCATCGAGGGGCGGCTGATGGCGGAGCGCCGGGCCAAGGCGCTGGAGGACTTCATCACCAGCCTGAAGGCGCAGGCGAAGATTGAAGTCCACGCCGACGTCCTGGAGAAGGTCAAGGTGGACATCGAAGGGACCCCTGCCCTCCCTCCCACCACGGGCACGCCGACGCCCTGAGACGTCACCTGGGGCCTGGGCCTACAGTCTGAACGCGTGGCTCGCCAGCAGCACCGTCGGCCTCTTCGAGCCGGACACCGGAGAGATCATGCTCTGGAGGGGACTCCAAGCGGCCGTCAATCAATCCCTGTCGCAGGTGAGCGGCGGACAGGCCTCGCTCGACAACCTCGACGCCCTGCCCGCCGATTGGGAGTTCGCCCGTCCGTATTGCGAAGAGGCGGAGTTCTTCGAGGACTACCTCGTCAAGCTGGCCGGGCTGGAGGTGTACTTCCGCCAGAATGACCACCTGGGGACGCCGTTCCCGGCGGAGGTGTGGAGCACGTGGATTGAACTGTATGCGTCACCCAACGTGCTCCACTTCCCGGGGCTCCCGAACAACACCCTCACGGACATGCTGCTGGCGGGCCGCGACTACCGGTTGGAGATCCTGGAGGTCGTTCTTCCGGGAGATGACAACGCCGTGAAGGCGGCCTGCGCGGAGAACGCACGCATCCTCGGCGCGTCCCTCACGGGACCGTGACCGCTTCGCTACTCCGCCAGCCGCGACAGGTCATCGAACAACGGGTCGTCGATGCGGTGGATGTCCATGTTGGGAGGCTCGGCCCGCAGGCCGGGCCAGGCGCCCACCGACTGCTGGGGCATGAGCCAGACCGAGCGGGTCGTGGGGTCCAGGCGAAGCCCGCCCACCAGGCCGCCCTTGCTCAACTTCAGGTTCACGCGCGCCACCCGCAGCGTCCCCTGGGAGCGTGACCCCAGCAGCGCTCCCGCGGGGTCGCGCAGGGTCAATTCGTGCTCGAAGCGCTCGATGCGCACCACCGGCACCTTGCAGTAGGTGGAGCCGCGCGCATCCACCTTCAAGACCAGGGGAAGCAGTGCGGCCAGGGCCACGAAGAACCCGATCCCAAGAAACGCACCCTTGAAGACGGCGAAGCTGAAGCCGGGCCAGGCCGTCCACGCGGTCACCCCCGCCGAGGCCACGAGGGTCAGCGGCACGGTCATCTTCACCAGCGCCATCAGGAACTGCTCGTGACTCAGCTTCCACAGGGTGACGTCCGCCAGGAGCCGGCCCCTCTCGTCGTCCGCCGGTTCCGGGATGCGCGCGTGCGTTGAGTCCATGCCGCCACGATAGACGAACTGCCTCGTCACCCCGTCACTCCGCGAGTCGCAACAACGCATCGAACTGGGAGTTATCGAGGATGTGGAGCGTCTCGTGGAAGGACTCGGCCTGCAGGCCCGACCACGCGCCCACCTGCGGGAGCGGGCTGAGCCAGAACGAGCGCTTCGCATGATCCAGTCGAAGCGCGCCCACCAGCCCGCGCTTTCCCTGATTCACGTTCACGCGCAGCACCCGCAGGGTGCCCCGCGAGACCTCCCCCAACAGCGTTCCGGACGCATCCCGCGCGATCAAGTCGTGCGCGGAAAGCTCCAGGTGCACCGCGGGATCCTTGCAATAGGTCGACCCCCGAGCATCCACCTTGAAGACCAGGTAGAGCGTTCCAAACATCGAAAAGAAGAGGCCGAACACAAACAACAAGCCCGCGAGCCCCCCCATGCTGAAGCTCGGCCAGGAGCTCCACGCCTCGACGCCCACGGAGCACACGAGGGTCAGCGGAACGATGATCTTGAAGAGCGCCATGGCGAAGCGCGTGCCGTTCAACTCCCACAGGGTGAAGCTCTCCAGGGGGCGGCCCTTGCCCCGGCCCGTGCGGTCCGCGAGGCGCTCGTGCGTGGATTCCATACCGCTACGATGAATGAATTCCGGCCCTGGGCGAAGCATCAATGGGCCCGTGGCCGGTGCGGGGCCCTGGGGGTCTTCCTCGTGGAGGCGCTGCTCCCTGGGAAGGGGGCGTCGCTTCCGCTTCATTCCCCCTGGAGGATGCCCATGCGAAAGATCCCTGCTGCGTCACCCGTGGTGTGGCTGGCCCTGTGCACACTGCTGGCCGCCGGGTGTGGCGGCACCGAGAAGTCCGACCCCACGCTCAACACGGGAGGCGACAACCTGGGCGCGGACACGACGGACCCTTCCGAGCCGGACGCGGCTGCAGGCGGCACCGGGAAGATCACCCTCTGTCACATTCCCCCTGGCAACCCCGCCAATGCCCACACCGTGACCGTGGGGCTTCCCGCCATGTCGGCCCACCTGCGCCACGGCGACACGCTGGGCGCCTGCGGCAACGACGGTGGCACCCCCAGTGACGGTGGCACGTGTGAATCGGATGGCGGCAGCGCGGACGCGGGCACCGGAGGCGATGTGGATGCCGGTCCTGTCTGCAGCCCCGAAGGCGCGGATTGCTCCGTCGAGGGACCGGACTCCTGCTGCACCGGCCTGTCGTGTCTCGAAGGCCGGTGCTGGACCGACATCGGCTGAGTGTTCCGTCCTGGAGTCCGCGATGGGGGAGGGCCCGGGAGCAGGCCGTCCCTCCCCCACCGCGTTCAACCTCAGGGAGACGAGGGCACGCCGGCGCCGAGGTAGCCCCAGCACCGGGCAAGGCCCCGGCTCGTCAACGCGCAGGTGTGGTTCGCCCCGGCGGTGACCTGGGTGAACTCCTCCCCCCAGGGCGGGCGGGCCTGGTAGGAGTTGTCATCCCCCCAGCACTCGATGCCAGGGCCGCCGCTGACGATGGCGCAAACGTGGGCGGCGCCCGCGCTCACCTGGAGGAACTGGATGGGCAGTCCCACGGGAGGCGACGACTGCCCAGCGTAGTTGGAACCCCAGCAGGACACGTTGCCCGCCGCCGTCACGACACACGCATGGGAGTTGCCCATGGTGAGTTGGGTGAACACCCCCGTGGGGGGCGTGGACGAACCGGCGAAGTCACGGCCCCAGCAGGACACGCTGCCATCCGTCCGCAGGCCACACGTGGACCCGCTCCCCGCCCCCACCTGGGTGAAGGTACCCGTCGGAGGTGAGGACTCCCCATGCGTGTTGTCGCCCCAGCAGGCCACCGTGCCGTCGGCCCGGATGCCGCATGAATGCCACTCACCCAGGCCGAGCGCGGTGAAGGCGCCGGTGGGCGGCGTGGACTGTCCAAGGTGGTCGAGCCCCCAGCACGCCACGCTGCCGTCCAACTGGAGCCCACAGGAGTGCACGACGCCCAGCTCCAGCAGGGTGAAGGTGCCCGGGGGCGGCGAGGCCTGGTTGTACGAGTCGTCCCCGAAGCACGCGACGGTGCCGTCGAAGTGCAGGCCACACGTGTGTGAATAGCCTGCCGCGAGCGCCCGGAAGCGCCGGGGGGGCGAGGACTCCCCGGCGAAATCACTCCCCCAGCAGGAGAAGTCGCCGGCCATGGTCACCGCGCACGTGTTCGCCCCGCCCGCGCTGACCTGCCGGAAGGTGCCCGTGGGAGGCGAGCTTTGTCCGACGGAGTCGTCCCCCCAGCACGACAAGGTGCCCACGGCGGTGAGGGCGCAGGCGTGAGAGTAACCCACGCTCACCTGCGTGAAGGAGCCGGTGGGCGGCGAGTTCATCCCATAGGAGTCTTCCCCCCAGCACGTCAGGGTGCCCGTGTCGGTGATGGCGCAGGAGTGATCTCCCGCCGCGCTGACCTGGGTGAAGCTGCCCGTGGGGGGCGTGGATTGGCCGTAGGAGTCTTCGCCCCAGCACGCCAGCGCGCCCGAGGTGGTGACGGCGCAGGCATGGAAGTGCCCCGCGTCGAGCCGGGTGAAGCTGCCCGTGGGGGGCGTGGCCTGTCCCCGGTCGTTGTTGCCCCAGCACTCCAGGCTCGCGTCCGCCTTGAGGCCGCAACTGAAGCGCTCGCCCACGCTGACCTCGGTGAAGGTGCCCGTGGGAGGCGTGGACTGGCCATGGCTGTCGAGCCCCCAGCACGCCACGCCGCCGTCCGGACGGAGGCCGCAGACGTGGTGCAGGCCGACACTGAGCTGGGTGAAGGCGCCCTCGGGGGGCGTGGCCTTGCCATCGTCGTTGTTGCCCCAGCAGATGGCCAGGCCGCTGTCGGTCAGCCCGCAGCCATGGACAACACCGGCGCTGACGGACGGCGGTGATTGCAGGAGTGTCTGTGATGCGATTGAGAAGTCCTTGTCCTTGCTGGCGGAGGCCTCGGGCGGCTCCGCCCCGGTGCACCCGAACAAAGGCAGTGCGGCGAGGAGCGCCCAGGCCCATTGGACCCGGGAGGTGCTGGTGTGAGAGGAACGGCGCGGTGGATGGGAACGTCGACGTTGCGTCATGCGGTACCTGTTGTCGATGAGGAACCGGACCGGCCCAGACTCATCCGGATTCCTCTCCCAGACGTGATGGGGCATCGCCGGACCGACGCGGCTGCGTCGTTGCGCTGCAATGACTTGCAAGCGCGTGCCTGGAATGCCCTCACCGTCGGGTAGCGCTCCTGACGGCGGGGCCGAGGGGATATTCAGCACCTCTACAATCTTCTCCCGGGGCACTGACGGGCGGAGACCCGGGCGGTGGTAGCCTTCGGCCCGTGACTGGTCCGACCCTTCCGCTCGCTTCCGCGTTTCGCGAGCACACCTCGGAAGCCGTTCCCGAGCTGGAGCGACTCGAAGCGCTCCTCGCCAGGGCCCTTGAGCACGCGCGCGGCCGGTGGCCCGGCGTCACGGTGGATCCGGTGCCGTTCGTCCGGTTCATCGCGGAGCGGCTTCCAGCCGGTGCCTCCGGAGGGGCGGCACTGGAAAGCACCTCCGTCACCGATGAGCTGTATCTGGCCTTCGGGTGTCTGCGGCATCACCCCGTCGCGCTGCGACTGTTCGAGCACACCTACCTGCGGGAGGTCGGCGCGTTCGTGTCCGGCGTGGATCGCTCGCCCGCGTTCGTGGACGAGGTGCGGCAGCACCTGCGCGAGAAGCTGTTCACGGGCTCCGAGCCGAAGATCGCGGAGTTCACGGGCAGCGGCGCGCTGGGCGGATGGGTGCGGGTGGCGGCGCTGCGGATCGCCCTCAACCTCAAGCGCTCCGAGGCCCGCGCGGAGTCCACCGCCCGCGAGCCCATCGAGTCCGCGATGGGCGACGACCTGGGGCCGGAGCTGAACCACCTCCGCTCGCGCTACCGGGAGGCCTTCGCGGAGGCCGTGCGCGCGGCCCTGGGACAGCTCACGGACCGGGACCGCACCCTGCTGCGTCTGTACCACGTGGAGTCACTGTCGCTGGACGCCATCGCGGCGCTCTACCGCGTGCACCTGTCCACCGTCTCGCGCTGGCTCAGCCGCGCCCGCGAGCAGGTGGCGGAGTCCACCACCCGGCACCTGTGCGAACGCCTGGGCGTCGGCGCGTCGTCGGTGGACAGCATCGCCGCCCTGGTGGTGAGCCAGGTCGATCTCAGCCTGACGCGCCTGCTCGGAACCGGGGGCTGAACTTTCGCTGCAAAGGTTTTTCCGGCCGGTGTCAGTGCGTCGGGAGCCCCGTTCCGGGTCCCTCCCCCAACGCCGCACCGAGGAGAACCCCATGCGCCCCACCCGATGGCTGTCCCTGCTCACGCTCGCCACCACCGTCACCGCGTGCGAACCCCTTCCGCGGGACGCCGACCCCGGGCAGACGGAGGTCCAGTTGCCCGGCGAGGACTTCTATCCCGAGGGCCTCGCGGCCGCGTCCGACGGCACCCTCTACGCCGGAAGCCTGGGCACGGGGGCCATCGCCCGTGCACGGCCGGGGGAGCTGGGGGCCCACGTCTTCGTGCCGGGGCGTGCCGCGTTCGGCGTCTACGGCCTCGCGGTGGACGAAGCGCATGGCACGCTCTGGGCCTGCACCTACGATGACACCCTGCCCCCCGCGCAGCCGGCGCACCTCGCCGCGTATGCGCTGGCCACCGGGGAGCTGCTGGCGAGCCATCCCCTCCCCGGCCCCAGCGGCTTCTGCAACGACGTCACGCTCGATACCGCAGGCAACGTGTACGCGACCGACTCCTTCGCGAACGCCATTGTCCGACTGGCGTTGGGCGGCAAGGAGCTCACCACGTGGGCCACGGATGAGGCGTTCGACCCTGTCACCCCGGGCGACATCACCCTCAACGGCATCGCCTACGACGGGGCCGGCGGGCTCCATGTCGTGAAGAGCGACACGGGGACGCTGTTCTCCATCGCGATCCAGGCGGACGGCAGTGCCGGGGTCCCAGTGGCGATCCCCGTGACGCCGGCCATCGAATCACCGGATGGGTTGGAGTGGCTGGATGCGCAGCGGCTGCTGGTGGTGGAGAACGCGCCCGGCCGGGCGTCCATCGTGACGCTCAGCGGGGGCACCGCGACGAAGGCGGTCCTGGCCAACGGCTTCGTGGAGCCGACCGCCGCCGCGCTCACGGAGGGCGGCGCCTGGGTGCTGGAGGGACAGCTCGGGTTCCTCTTCGGCAGTCCGGGCGTCCCGTCCCTGCCGTTCCGCGTGCACCGGCTCGTGGTGCCTCCGGCGGCGCCCCTTCTGCCCTGAGCGGGCCCACCGCTAGAGTCCTGGCCCGACCATGACGGGATGCCCCACCGAGGAAACGATTCTCGCCTTCGTGGAGGGACGGCTCCAGCCCCCGCAGCGCGCCCTCATCGAGGCCCACGTCTCCCGGTGCGACGCCTGTGGCGAGCTGCTGGCCGCGGTCGCCAGGACCTGGCACGCGGAGGGCCGGCTTCAGCCCGTGGAGCCAGCGCCACCGCGTCCGTTCAGCGATGGCGAACAGGTGGGCCCGTACACGGTCGTCGGACACGCCGCCAGCGGCGCGATGGGCGACGTGTACCGGGCGCATGATGGACGGCTCGGGCGCGACGTGGCGCTCAAGGTGCTTCCGGCGCGGTTCGTCCAGGACCCCGAGCGACTGGCCCGCTTCCACCAGGAGGCACGCGCGGCGGGAGCCCTGTCCCACCCGCACCTGCTCACGCTGTTCGACGTGGGGACCCATGAGGGCCTGCCCTATCTGGTCACCGAGTGGCTGGAGGGCGTCACGCTGCGAGAGCGATTGCTACGGGGCCCACTGCAGCGGGAGCACGTCCTGCGGCTGGGCATCCAGTACTCGCGCGGGCTCGCGGCCGCGCACGCTCGCGGAATCATCCATCGCGACCTCAAGCCGGCGAACCTCTTCATCGGTCCGGATGGCAACGGCCGGATCCTCGACTTCGGGCTCGCGCGACTCACCGAAAACCTCCAGGACGCCGCGTTGACCCAGAGCGGCGCGGTGATGGGCACCGCCGGCTACATGGCGCCGGAACAGATTCGCGCACAGCCCGTGGACGCGCGCGCGGACATCTTCGCGCTGGGCGCGGTGCTCCATGAGGCCGTGAGCGGACAGCTCCCCTTCGGCGGTGACAGTCCGGTGGAGCGGATGAGCGCCGCGCTCCGCGATGATCCGCCGACGCTGCCGGGCGAGCTGGGGACGGTCATCGCACGGTGTCTGGCGAAGTCGCCGGGGGACCGGTTCCAGTCCGCGCAGGACCTGGCGTTCGCGTTGGAGTCCATCGCCGCGCGCGCACCCAAGCATCGGGCTCCGCTTGCGCGCCCTGCCCTGCTCCCGGTCGCGGGGGTCGCGCTGCTGCTGGGCGCGCTCGGGGGCGTGTTTGCTTTCAGCCGCGCGTGGGAGACACCCGCTCCGGTGCGGGAGGTGGTGGATTTGAACTACCGCCCGGTCACCTTCCGCCGGGGACATGTGCTCAACGCGCGGTTCTCCGCGGATGGGCACACGTTGTTCTACGGCGCGGCGTGGGAGGGCGGACGCGCGGAGCTCTACAGCGCACGCACCGAGCGGCCCCTGTCGCAGGCCCTGGGACACCCCGCCGACGTGCTCGCCGCCTCGCCCCAGGGCGAGCTGGCGGTGTTGCTCGAACCCCGGTTCTTCGACGCCGACCATGGCAGTGGGACGCTCGGGTTGATGCCGCTGTCGGGGGGCGCTCCTCGCGCCGTGCTCGATGGGGTGCTGGAGGCAGACTGGGGACGCAGGGACGGGCCGCTCATGGTGGTGCGGCGGGTCGGGGAGAAGTTCCGCCTGGAACAGCCTCCGGGGACGGTGCGGTTCGAATCCCAGGGGTGGATCAGCAACGCCCGGGTGTCTCCCGACGGTGCGCGGATCGCCTTCCTGTTCCATGAACATCCCAAGGATGACCGTGGCGGGGTGTGGGTGCTGGAGAAGGAGGGAGCCCCCCGGCAGCTCTCCGGTGAGTGGGGAAGCATCCGGGGGCTGGCGTGGGCACCGGACGGTTCCGAGGTGTGGTTCACCGCCTCGCGCACGGATGCCGACTCCGCGCTGTTCGCCGTGGACCTGGGTGGGAAGACGCGGCTCGTGGATCGGATCGCCGGGCGGATGGTGCTTCACGACATCGCGAGCAATGGCTTGGTGCTCGTCGACCATCCGGTCATCCGGACCGGCCTCGCCTTCGGTCGTGCGGGGGAAGAGCGGGACCTGACGTGGTCGGACTCCTCGTTCATGACGGACCTGTCGCGCGACGGTCGGACGGTGCTCTTCGCGGAAGGTGGGCAGGTCGAGGGACCGACCTATGGCGCCTACCTGCGGACCACCGACGGCGCGCCTCCCATCCGGCTGGGAGACGGCCTGCCCATGGCGCTCTCTCCAGATGGGAAGTGGGTGCTGACGGCGAAGTATGGGGAGCGGACCGGGTTCGTCCTCTTGCCCACGGGCGCGGGAGAGTCCCGCACGCTCGACCTCGCTCCCGTCGCCGTGGTGCTGGGCGCGCGCTGGTTCCCGGATGGAAAGCGATTGCTCCTTCGCGGCAGCGAGGCTGGCAGGCCTGCCCGGCTGTGGGTATTTGAACCAGGTGCGGGTGCGCCCCGGGCCATGACCGGGGAAGGCATGGGCTTCGAAGCGACCATCGCTTCCGATGGCAAGCGCCTCGCGGCGGTCGATGCGACCACCGGAAGCCTCCGCGTGTTCTCCGACACGGGTGAAACTGTCAGCACCGTGCCCGGCACGTTCGCCGGACAGTCGGTGGTCGGCTGGCACGTCAACGGTGACGCCCTCTATCTGCGGAGCGTCTCGCTGCCCGTCCAGGTTTCACGGGTCGACGTGCGCACGGGCGCAAGCGTGCCGCACCTGACCGTGCCGGCCCGGGGAACGCCTCCGGGACTCGTCTCCATCATGACGCTGGCCCTCTCCGAGGACGGCAGCGCCCACACGTACAGCTACAGCGAGGCGCTCTCCCGGCTGTTCCTCCTGGAGCGGGAGCGGTGACAGCCCCTGGTCAGAACCAGCTGTAGTCCAGCGGGTAGGGCGGCAGCTTCTCCTTATCCACCTTGAGGTCCCCCGGACTCCGGGGAATCAGCCGCACCTGGTTGTACTGGCCATGGGCGTCGTCACGAAGCGCCGCGGGCACTTCCTTCTGGGAGTGCACGTTGTAGTGCGGAAAGAGCTTCCGTTTCACCTCGATCGCGAAGGCATCGCTCTGGACGTGAAGGCTCATCTCCCCGTCATACTCCATGCTGCGATGGCCAAAGTTCGCGCTGCCCACGATGACGTGGCGCGAGTCGATGAGCATCAGCTTGGAATGGACATAGATCTTGATGCTGTCACCATATTGGTCGCTGTCCGCCGGGAACCGCACGGGGCAGTAGAACTGGACACGGGGCGTCTCGCCGTCCACCAGGTCCACACCTTCAATCAACTCCAGGGCCACCTCCAGCGGCTTGCTCGCGGTCTTCTGGCCCTCCACCGGGGCGGGACGCTTCTGGAGTTTCGCGCCTTCCATCCAGCTCTTCGGCGTCTTCGCGCCGAGGACCTTGTAATACACGCCGTTCTCGTGGTTCACCGGCTCGAGGACATCGTTGATCCGCAGGCCGCGCAGGGCGTCATCAAGCTTCCCCTTGGTCCCCTGTTTGTCCTTGAAGCTCGCCACCAACATCCGCGTGTACGCGATGCGTGACAACTGGGTGTTCGCCTGTGCCGGGTCGCAGGCCTGATCCGGAATCACCACACAGACGTGGAACTGCTTCTGCGTCTTCAGCTTCCGGCAGATCTCCGAGACGATTTCCGGTTCGAAGAACTGGTAGTTCTCCGCATAGACATACGAGGTAGCGCCCTTGAGCAGCGCCTTGATTTCATCCCGGATGCTGTGTTCGGTGCTGAAGGCGGAAACACCCGTTGTCAGCACGGAGATCGCCAGATCGCCGGTCTGGGGCTGGTCCTTCAGGAGCCCCTTGATGGCACCCCGGACCTTGTAGCGCGGTGGCCCGTTCCAGATCATGAACGAGTCGGACGAGACCTGTCGGTCCCAGCGGCGCAGCCACTCCGCCTCGACATCCAACGTCACGGGCCCCTTCACCAGCAGCGCGGTGTCGTGGAGGGTGTGGACTTTGTCGGAAGGCGTGATGGGATGCTTCCCGGTGTGAAAGGGCGTGTCCCAGTACTCCGCCTCCATGTTGAAGCCACCCACCAGCGCCTTGAGCCGCCCCCGCACGGAGAAGAGGGACATCTTCTGGTGCAACCCCAGGCCCACGCCCTTCAGCCGGGCCGGATGGCTCTCCAGATAGACAAGGATCTTGTCCTTGTAGCCGTGCAGGACCTTCGCCACCAACTGGTTCCCGTGGGCCACCTTCGCCGCGAAGTTCCCTTCGCCAGTGTAGTTCCCCGACACGACGTCCGGATCCCACAGGATGATCTCCACGTGGACGCCCAGGTCCGCCAGCGCCTTCAGCTCCACCTCGAGTGTTTGCGAGGGCTTGTCCTTGCGCAGGGGGACGCCCAGCTCCATCGCCCAGTAGGCCAGCCGGACGTAGGTGTTCGCGGGCACGGACTCGGGGACGTTCGACGTGTCCTCCGGCTTCGACAGGACATCCGCCCCGTCGGTGACGCTGCGCTTCACCTCGTCCAGACACTTGACGAAGGTGGCGAAGAATTCTTCGCCATCCATCAGGAACTTCGCGCTGTTGTTGACGCTCTCCCGCTTGCTCATTAACGGACACTACAGGAGCCCTCCAGGATTTCGACCACCCGACAGGTTGCTCCTTCCGCGGAGAACCGCGCCACACCGGACCGTGCCGACCGGGCCGCGCGGTTCTCTTCAACGGTTGAGCTAGCGGTCGCCCTTGAAGATTTCCGTGCCCTTGAGGTTCTGGGTCACGAAGTCCCAGTTCACCAGGCTCGTGAGGAACGTCTCGATGTACTTGGGGCGCAGGTTCCGGTAGTCGATGTAGTAGGCGTGCTCCCAGACGTCGATGGTGAGCAGCGCCTTCTGGCCGTGCTTCATCGGCAGGTCCGCGTTGCCCGTCTTCGCGATGCCCAGCTTGCCGTCCTTCTCCTGCACCAGCCACGCCCAGCCGGAGCCGAACTGCGTCGTGGCGGCGTTGGCGAACTCCTCCTTGAACTTCGCGAAGGTGCCGAAGGCGCCGTTGATCGCGTCCGCCAGCTCGCCCCGGGGCTCGCCGCCACCGTTGGGCGCCATGCAGTGCCAGTAGAAGGTGTGGTTCCACACCTGGGCGGAGTTGTTGAACACGCCCCCGTCGCTGCTCAGGATGATGTCGATGAGCGACTTGCTCGCCTCCGGCTTGCCGTCGATGAGCTTGTTCAGGTTCGTCACATACGCGTTGTGATGCTTGCCGTGGTGGTACTCCAGCGTCTCCGCGCTGATGTGAGGGGCCAGCGCGTCCTTCTTGTACGGAAGCTCGGGCAACGTGAACGGCATCGGGTACGTCCTTTCGGTATGTGGTGAATGTGCTGCTGTTCGTCTGCTACTTCCGCGTCGGCTCCGGATCCGGATGCGCCGTCACCGCGCGATAACCCCGGTTCCAGTAGACCAGCGGATCCCCTTCCACACCCCGCTGGATGCCCACCACGCGTCCCACCAGCAACAGGTGATCGCCGTAACGGTGCACATCCAACACATCGCAGCCCAGGCCTGCCAGGCTGTCCTGCACGAAGGCCCGCTCGTCGAACGCCAGCCCCTCCGCGTCTCCCTTCGCGCAGCGGACCGAAATCTCCCGTTGGGCGGTGGACAGGACGCTCACGCTGAAGCGGCCGGCGGCCTCCACGCGCTTCAGGGTCCGGGACGTCTGTTGGAGGGCCAGCACCACCAGCGGCGGGCTCAGCGACAGCGAGCTGAAGGAGCTGACTGTCGTGGCCGCGACACCCTCCGCGTCACGGACCGACACCACCGCCACCCCGCTCGCCCACCGGGACATCGCCTCCCGGAAGTCCAGGGCCGACACCCCTTCAGGACCGCTCTGACTCATGTGCTGGTCTCTACCACCTGCACCGCCACCGGGTCAGCAGTTCCTCCAATCCATTGGAGGAATACCAATGGGGTGGCAGGGCGGCCCGCCGTATGCTCGCGGGTTGGAGGCGCCCGATGGGATCATCGTGGGGGGAGACGCTCACGCGTCTGGATGCGCTGCTGGTCCAGGTCTGTGACCTGGAGGAAGCACGTGCCTCGAAGCTCCGGGGTGAGGCGGAAGGGGGCTGGGACGCGGTTCGCGCCACCGTGCGGACGCCCTCCGCCGAGCTTGCCTTCAGCACGGCGCTCCCAGAGACGCCGCTGTTGGCGGCCTCACCTCCCCTGCCCTTCGCTCGGCTGCGGGCGTCGCTGCGGCTGGAGGCCGTGGAGGAGGAGGCGCTGCTCGTCCTGCTCGCGGCGCACCTGGAGCCGCGCTACCCGCGCCTGTTCGCCGTGCTCCAGGACGACACCGCCCAGGGATGGAACGTGGAGCGGTTGCTCTTCACCGTCCTGGGTCGCACGCCCGCCCGCGCGCAGCGGCTGCACACGTCGCTGACCGAGAGCGGCCTGCTCGTCGGCGGGGGGCTGTTGCAGACGGGCCTGGGCGCCTTTCCTCCCCTGCTCCGCCCCGTGGACCTGGCGCCGGAGGTGCTCGAAGCGCTGCTGGAATTGCCCCGGCCCTCCGTCCTGGGCGACATGCCCCTGGAGTGGCACGACACGGAGCCCGTTCAACCACCGGATCCGCGTGGCGCCGGTTCCTTCGCCGTGGTGCATGGCGAAGGGGAACGCCTGGGCGTGGCGCTGGACTTCGCGTCCCACGCGGGCACCTCCCTGGTCGTCGCCCGCTGGGCCGGTGCCCTGGAGTCCACCGGGGCAGCTCGGGCCCTGTGGCGCATGGCCTGCGTGCGTGGGGTCGTGCTGGCCGTGGACCTGGCCGGGTGTGAGCGGAGTCTCGCGCTGTCCGTCACGGAAACCCTCTCAGGGCTGTGTTCACGCTTCGGGGGCCGGGCGCTGGTGATGTGTGATTCCGCCCAGCCCGTCGCCGTTCCCCACCATGAAGCGCCCGCCCTGGGCTTCACCCAGCGGCGGGCCCTGTGGCGCGAGGAGGCCCTGGCGCGGGGTCTGTCATTGGACGAGGCCGACGCCGGACGTCTGGCTTCCAGCTTCCGGGGGGGACGGCAGGAGGTTCGTGCCGC
Organism: Corallococcus praedator; assembly: GCF_003612125.1. Lineage (GTDB taxonomy): Bacteria > Myxococcota > Myxococcia > Myxococcales > Myxococcaceae > Corallococcus > Corallococcus praedator. Next base: position 13,737 of record NZ_RAWI01000033.1, on the reverse strand, counting down.
TTTCGACGCGGCCCCCGGGGGGGATGCGGAGGCGCTTCGTGCCGCCGCGTCCCGGCGGGTCCAGGTGCCGCTGCGCCATGGCTACCGGCTGGAGACGTCCCGGACGTTCGCGGACCTCGTGGTCCGGGACACCACCCGCGAGGCCCTGGAGCGGCTGCTGTTCTACGTGGCCCAGCGCGACCGCGTCGCCGAGGAGCGCGGGCTCCTGCGCCGCTTCCGGCTCCACACCGGGCCCGTGGCGCTGTTCTCCGGCCGCTCCGGCACGGGCAAGACGTTGGCCGCGGAGGTCATCGCGCACGCCGTGGGCCGGCCGCTCTACGTCGTGGACCTGTCCCGGCTCGTCAGCAAGTACGTGGGCGAGACGGAGAAGAACATCGACGAGGTCCTCACCCACGGAGAGCGCTCGGGCGCCGTGCTGTTCTTCGACGAGGCGGATTCACTCTTCTCCGCCCGCACCGAGGTCAGCAACGCCAATGACCGGTTCGCCAACCTGGAGGTGGGCTTCCTGCTCCAGCGCATCGAGCGACACGACGGCCTCATCATCCTGGCCACCAACCTGCAAACGGCCATCGACGAAGCCTTCCTGCGCCGCTTCCACGCGCGCATCGAGTTCCCCTTCCCCGAGGTCGACGAGCGCCGCCGCATCTGGGAGTTGATGCTTCCCCAAGGGGTGCCGCGCGAGGGAGCGCTCGACCTCGCGGGGCTCGCCCAGCGGCACCGGCTGGCGGGCGGGGACATCCGCAACGCCGCCCTCAAGGGCATCTTCCTCGCGGAGCAGGCCGGGGCCCCGCTGTGCCAGGACCACCTGGAGCGCGCCGTCGCGCTGGAGCTGTATGAGCTGGGCCGGCTGTCACGGCGCCCGGAGGCGGAGAGCCCCGGCGACGCGGGCACGCGCCTGCGCCGCGTGGCGGAGGTGTTCCAGGAGGCACTGGACACGCAGCTTCGCCAACACTTCCTCAAGGAGATCCACATCCTGCACGGCTCTCCCACCCGGGAGGCCCTGGCGGGAAAGCGGCCCGCGGTCTCGCTCGCGCTCTACCGGCTGGCCGTCACGCAGAACGGGGCCCTGCGCCTGGGCCTCATCGTCTCCGCCTGGTCCAACCGCGCCGAGGAGGAACACGAGCTGCTGGGCGTCCTGCATGGACTGCTCACGCGCGGACTTCCCCATGAGCTGGATGGTCGCAAGCTCACCCCCCGCGTGCAGGAGAGCTACGACTTCGACCTCCTCCATCGCTTTTGGAGCAGTCACGGACATCCCATCCGGGCCTCCCTGGTGCTGGACGTGGAGATGACCTAGCGTTTTCTTCACTGATGGTGCGGGGGGACCGTGCGCATCCGTGAACAGGGTACGAGGGCGTCCATCAAGGCCGCGACCCGGAAGACTTCCGGACGCACCCCTTCGTCCCCGCTCCCCCGCAAGCCGGGCGTCGTTCCCCGGGGGCCCGCGTCCTCCAACCCCGCCCGGGAGCTGGCGTCCCGCCTCGCCTCGCTGAAGGGCACGGGCCCCGGTGTCTCCGGTCAGGTGCTGCGCGACACGGCGCGCGACCTGGGGCGCCGGGTGAATGATCCGGCGTGGCGGACGCTGAGCGGGCCCCGCTCCCACCTCTTCGACCCGTGCCCCGCGCATCCTCCCGAAGTGGGCCTGCTGTCCGAGCCGGGCGCCCTGGATGCCGAGGCGGGCATCGCCGGACTCGCGCCCCAGCCGCACACCGGGCTCGCGGAGGCGGACGGTGCGGCCCAGGCCCCCACCGTCGCTGCGCAGGAGGAAGAGGCGCGACGGCGCGCGGCGGCCCGCACCGCCGTGCTACCTCCTGGCTCCGCGGAAGAACTCGCGGACACCGCCGCGTGGCTCGCCGAAGCCCGGGCCCGTGCCGACGTCTCCGCGAGCGGTGCGACGCTCGATGGCGCGACCGCCGTGACGGGGGCCGGTGCCGACGTCTCCGCGAGGGGTGCGACGCCCGGTGGCACGGACGCCGCGGGCCTGGGCGGCAGCACGTCACCGGCTGCCGCTTCGGACACGGACACCACCGTCGATACGCCGGGCGTGGGCGGAGAGGAGACCACTCCCGAGCCGCCCCCCACGCCCCTCGAAGCAGGGCCCGAGCCCGGGAGCATGGGCGAGGTCGCCAGGCTCGACACCGTCTTGAGTGTGCTGTCGGGACGGGGCGACGTGCGCATCACGATCCGCCCGGCCGCACCGGGCACGAAGGGACCCACGCCCGCCACGAAGCCGCCCCTCCCCCAACCCGACGCCACCGCCGACACTGGCCGCACCGCCGAGACGCCTCCCGCCGTCTCCGCGGAAGTCCCCGCGGCGGTGGCGGCGACGAAGCAGCTGGCCGAGGCCCACGCCCAGGGCGTCCAGGGCGTCCAGAAGGGCCTCCAGACCGCGCCGGATACCAGCGGCGTCCTCCCCGCCGAAGCCACGACGCCCGCCGTGCTCCCGGCGCCTCCTCCCGAGCCCATCGCGGAGGCGCCCGCGACGGTCAGTCCCGCGCCGGGGCCGGGCCCCAGCGCGGACGAGGGCGCCCTGGCGGCATGGAAGGGCCGCATCGCCAGCACCACCGAGAAGGTCCCCCAACCCCAACTGCCTCCGGCGCCCCGCTATACCTTCAAGGTCCAACAGGCCGCGGTGGACCCGAACGCGGTCCGCGCCGCGCGGCTCAAGCAGCTTGAGGACGAAGGCAAGAAGGCCATCACCCCGGCGAAGCAGCCGAAGGACCTGCCGGCCATCCCGGATGATCCCACCGGCAAGGCCTCCTCCCTCGTCGACGCGAAATGCGACCGCAAGCTGGAGGTCCGCGAAGCCACGCTCCCCGACCTTCAGAAGAGTCCGCTGGGCCACGTGCCGGAGATTGGCGCGCAGCTCATCCGCGACGACGGAGGGCACCTGCTCATCAAGGGCCCGCTGGGGGACCTCGTCTACAAGCCCGGCGGCCCCAAGCCCACCGACCCGGAGAAGCTCAAGGACTGGACGCTCCTCGAGAAGAAGATCACCGACGCGGCCGAAAAGCAGAAGAAGGCGAAGGTCGCCCCCAAGGAACCCGCGAAGGGCGTCACCGTCATCGAAGAGGCGGCGCCCGCGCCCATCAACGTCCCCGACTTCGCCCGCGTGGACATTGGCGACGTGCTGGCGCGTCTGCTCGCCGCCCCGGACCGGTACGCCGACGCCTCCGTCCAGAAGGCCCGCGAGGCGTATGTCCCCGGTGGGCTGGACACGTCCTGGGGTGTGGGCCTCATCGCCGCGGAGCGTCCCCTCTTCGCCGCCGAACTCCAGCGCATCGCCGACGCCGCGCAGATCAAGAAGGAGGACCTGGACGCCAAGGTCGAGGCCCGCCGCAAGACGCTCGTCGATTCCCACGAGGCCACCACCGCCACGCTCAGCAAGGCCCACGAGGAGGCGAAGCAGAGCCTGGAGGAGAGCGGAAAGACATTCAACGATTCGCTCGCCCGCGTGCGCGCCTCGCTGGATGCCCAGGCGGAGGCCAAGGCCGCCGCCATCAAGGGCGGCGTCGACCTGACCGAGGCCCGCCGCAAGCGCGACGCGCTGCTCGCCGCCGTCGACACCAAGGTGGACAGCTGGGTCGTCCGGTACGACCAGAACGGCAAGCGCTTCAAGGAAGCCTTCGTCAAGGCCGCGAGCGACCAGATGCGCGCGTACGAGCTCGCCGCCCTCCAGGACGAATGGCAGCTCAAGAAGGACGCCGGTGAGGATCCGGCGAAGCTCAAGGCCGCCACGGAGCTGTACCGCCCGACGAAGAAGTGGCTCGACGACCGTCGCAAGGAGATTGGCGCCGTCGTCAGCAAGGCCAAACGCGACATCGACCAGAGCGTGGAGCGCTACCAGGACGAGCTGCGCCGGGCCGGCAAGGAGGCCAAGGAGGTCATCCGCGACTGGCACGCGAAGCAGATCGGCTACGAGCGCGGGTTCTGGGACCGGCTGCTCGGCTGGATCATCGACTGGCTCGACTCCGCCCACGACGAGAGCAAGGCGTGGGAGGCCGCGGTCTCCGCCGAGAACAAGACGTCGCTCGACAAGAACATGCTGTTCCTCGCGGAGGTGCGCCTGCGCCAGGGCGAGGAGCTGGACGCCGAAGCCCTCAAGAAGCGCCAGGACCTGAGCGAGGAGCAGAAGGCCATCCTCGTCACCTACTACGGCAAGGGCGGCAAGGACGCCGTCCAGGCGCTCGCGGAGGGGCTGGCGGTGCGCATCGCCGGCCAGCGGCGCAAGCCACTCATGGAGGCGCTGGAGAAGGAGATCCTCGCCGCCACCGACCTGGACCGCGTCCGCACGGTGGTGGAGGCGCAGAAGCCGCAGTTCAGCAGCGACGCCCTCAACATCGTCGGGAAGGTGGAACAGGGCGTCAACCACACGTGGGGCACCGAAGAGAAGAAGATCTTCGATGCGCTCGCCAACCTCACCCCCATCCAGGGCCACTACGTCGAGCTGCTCTACGCGTCCCGCAACGGCGGGGAGAACCTGCGCGAGCGCCTGAAGAGCGAGCTGGACGACTTCTTCAGCACCAGCACGCACGACTGGGACAAGGCGGAGGCCCTGCTCTCCGGCAACGCCGCCAAGGCCGCCGCCGTCGAGCTGGACGACGCGATGCACGGCACGTTCCTGGGCACCGGCCTGGGCACGGACGAAGCCGCGATCCTCACCCTGCTGCGCGGCAAGACGCCCGAGCAGGTCGACGCCATCAAGAAGGCCTACAAGGAGAAGTACGGCCTCGACCTCATCACCCAGTTGGACGACGAGCTGCGCAGCGGCTCGCTCAAGACCCACGACGCCGACGAGATGCACGCCCTGGTGGAGGGCCGCACCGAGGACGCGCGCGCCATCGAGCTGGACCGCGCCATGCGCGGCTCGTGGTTCTTCGGCCTGGGCACGGACCGCGCGGGCATCGAGGCGGTCTACGACCGCGTCCGCAAGGAGACGGAGGCCGACGCGCAGCAGTACGGCTGGGACTCCAAGACGCTGAAGGCGGAGCTGCTCAAGCGCAACAAGGACATCGACGCGGCCTACGAGCGCCAGTACGGCAAGGACTGGACCGGGCGCGCCTCGGGCGAGAGCGCGCTCAGCGCCGCGTACCGCGACGAGATGGGCGGCGACGAGCTCAAGCTCATCGAGGGCCTGCGGGACGACAAGGGCCTGCAGGTCGATGCCGCGCGCATCCACATCGAGCACACCAGCTTCTTCTACGCGGACGACACGATCATCCGCACCGCGATGTCCGCGGAGGGCCGCCGGCAGATCGCCGATGAGCGCCGCGACGGCTACCTGGACATCCAGGAGCGGATCGACATCGAGCGCGGGCTGGACGAGGCGAAGGTCAAACCCGCGAGCGAGGGCCCGCTCACGGACGCGGACCGCAAGAAGGGACTCATCAGCGAGCTGGAGTTCCTGGAGAAGTGGAGCCCGGAGAAGCTGCAGGCGCGCCTCGCGAAGGAGCGCAAGAACGTCGACCTCGCGGCGAGGGCCCATGCTCAGGAGCACGCCCAGGCGAACATGAAGGCGCTGGCGGCGGAATACGACGCCAGCTACGTGACCGCCGGCTCCGGCCAGATGACGTTCGAGCAGGCCGTCCGCTTCGACACGTCCGGCGCGGACCGGGACGCGGTCGACGCGCTGCTCGCCAAGGGCTACCTCACGGACGCGGAGGTCGTGCAGTTCGCGGTCCAGGGCGTCGGCACCGACGAGGACGCCCTCAAGGAGGTGCTCGCGGGCAAGAGCCGCGAGGAGATCAACGCCATCGCGGAGCAATGGGCGAAGAACAACCCGCCCGACGCCGGCGACACGCGCACCCCGTTCGAGCGCTTCCGCGCACGCATCGAGTCGGAGCTGAGCGGGCGCGAGGCCTTCGACATCCTCGACGTGGTGGACTACGGCGAGGCCGTCACGCCCCGGGAGAAGCTGGCCCGGGCGAAGCGCCGGGAAGGCTTCGAGTTGGATTCGTCCAACATCTTCTCGCGCTCGGCGCTCAAGATTTTGCGCGACCAGACGGCCACGCTCGACGCCGAGGTGGCGGCGCTGGAGCTGCACGAGTCGCGGCGGCCGAAGCCGGGGGACAAGGACTACAACGCGGACACGCTGCGCAAGTGGCAGGACGACTGGGAGAAGAAGGCCGTCCGCATCGACCACCAGGCGGAGCTCTCCGACGAAGCGGTGACGATGCACCGCGAGCACGTGGACACCGTCACCGACTTCGTCGTGACCATCGCCACGGCGGCGGTGATGGCGATCGCGGTCGTCATCGGCGTGCTCTTGAGCATCTTCGCCCCACCGGCGGGCGTGGGGTTCTGGGCGGCGTTCGGCTCGTTCATGGCCAGCTCCACGGTGCTGGTGGGCACGGCGCTGGCCACCGTCGCCGTGACGATGCTCGCGAAGGCGGCGCTGAAGGGCTCCGCCTACGGCTGGGAGGAGGCGGCCACCGACGCGGGCGTGGGCGCCGTGGACGTCCTCACCTCCGTGGCGACGGCGGGCATGGGCTCCAGGCTGCTCAAGATGGGGTTCCTGGCGCGCATGGCCGGCGAAGGCGGAGTGATGGCGCGCATGACGGCGCACGGCCTGGCGCAGGGCGCCGAGGGGCTGGTGCAGTCGGTGCCCTCCGCGTTCCTGGGCAACGTCCTCAACGATGAGAACTACAAGGGCGGCAACGCGCTGCTCAACGTGCTCGCGGGCACCGCGATGCAGGCGGCGCCGGGCGCCCTCATCTCCGGAGGGCTGGGCGCGCTGGGGGGCATCTCCAAGCCCCGGGCGCCCCCGCCGCGCACCCACGATCTGCTCGCCTTCCGGGGCACGCCGAAGGAGCGCCTGACGCTGTTCAAGAAGTGGAAGGTGGAGAACCCAGCGGGGGGGATGAAGGAGTTCCTGCGCGAGTTCGACGACGGCCTGCTCAAGCAGATGTCCGGCGACTTCGACAAGAAGCAGCTCCAGCGCACGATGCGCAAGGAGCTGCTGGAGCACGTGCCGCCCGCGCAGCGCAAGGCGTTCGCGAACACGCCCATCGAGATGCTCTCCAAGGAGGACTTCGAGGCGCTCACCGGCAGCAAGTCCGCCGAGGCCGTCACGATGTTCCGCCGGGGCAAGCCGACCATCGTCTTCAAGGCGGGCGCGGACCTGGCGGCGTTGGGCGAAGAGGGCCTGCACCTGCTCCAGCGCCACGACAAGGCGACGCGCGAACTGGTCCAAGCGCTGGACGAAACGGCGCTGCGGCACTGGGACCGGCTGCCCGTCGAAAAGCAGTTCGAGCTGTACCGCAAGAAGCTGCTGCTGGAGATCGACGCGCAGGAGTCGCTGCTCGCCTCGCTGGAGGCGAAGCGCGGCGTGTCCATGGAGCCGGGCGAGGCGGCGCGCCGCATCGAGCGGGGGGAACGGTCGCTCGGAAACCTGCGCAAGCGGCTGGGAGAGGTGGACGCCTTCACCCCGTCGGAGCTCGCGGAGTTCGGACAGGGTACGCGCACGAAGCCCCAGTACCTGAACGAACCGCCGCGGCTGTTCAGCAAGAAGGAGCCCCCCGTCCCGCCCCAGGCTCCCGAGCTGCCCGAGGCCAAGGCGCCGGAGGTGAAGCCAGAAACATGGCCCCAGACCTCCCAGGTGCACCCGAACCAGGACGTGGGCGCGTACTCCCTCAAGCGCCCGGAGGTGGACGACCCGAACATCCAGACGCTGGAGCGCACGCCGCTTTCGAAGGAGCAACTCAAACGCACCACCACGCCGGTGGGAGCCGGGGAGTCCCTGGAACAAGTCGGCCCCGCGTGGGAGGAGCTGAAGTTCGACCGCAAGCGGCGGGTTTCAGAAAAGCGCTACTACCGACTGGTCGAGAAGACCAACGCGCAGGGGCAGAAGGAGCTGTTCGAGGAGATCCTCTCCGCGCGCAAGAGCCCACGCTGGGAGAAGCGCGGCGGGTTCGTCAACAAGGAAGGAGGCGAGCTGGAGAAGGGCGCTTCGCGCCGGATGACGGAGGAGATCCTGGGAGACCGGCTGGGGCCGGGCAAGGAGTTCCAGCGCGTCACCTTCAAACCCAAGGGAGAGCAAGGCAGCGGCTTCGACGAGCTGTTGTTCCAATTCGATGACGGCGTCAACCCGACCCGCGCCGACATCCACATCGTGGAGGTCAAGGGAGGCAAGCAGGACCCCAAGTTCCGCAAGTTCACCTCGGTCGGAGAGAACCTGCTGAGCAACATGGAGCTGTTGCGCGAGGCGCTCGACAACGAGAACTGGACCCGTCTCCACCAGTTGGGCCCGACGCACGTCGCGAAGCTCAAGGATGCCATTGACCAGTGGCGGGTGCAGATTGAGCTGCGCATCGGTCCCAGGACGAAGATGCCTGGCAAGTCCCTGGCCGCCCGCATCGACCGCGTCGCGAACGCGTGGCGCAAGCTGGATCTCCTCGCCCAGAAACTTCCACCGGGGATCGAGGACCGGACGCTCGTCAAACAGCTCAAGCGCGACCTGAAGGCGTCCTTCAAGTCAGGACGTGTCCCGGAGGTGGAGAAGGCGCTCCAGGCCGTGGAGGACGCCCTGGACGGAACCACCCCGGGGACGGGGATGTTCTCGAAGCATGGCATCGACCCGGGGCCCCGGCCCCGCCTGGTGCGGGGCTTGGATCCCACTGCGACCGCGGGCGCCATCACGCGCATCGACGCGCGCTTCGAGCGCCCACCGCCCGTCGTCATGCCGCCGACGGGGAGCGACGTGGCGAACGCCGCGACGGGCCTGGGGGACGTGCACCGGGTGCGGACCGTCGTCCCGGGAGTCGGGGTGCTGGGCTGGGGCGGCTTCGACATCAGCCTGTCCCAGCAGTGGTCGGCGCGAAAGTTCATGGAGTTCGAGCGCGTGCAGCTGCGTGAGATCCGCGACCGGCTCAAGCAGATTCCCGAACTCGATCCGAGGAAGTTCAGCTCGCTGCGCCCGTTGGAAAGGGAACAGGCGCTGCGGGAAGCGGCGGAGATCACCCTGGACGCGTTGGGCATCCCCAAGTCGAGGCGGCCGGACATCCTCTTCAAGAACCTGCGCGGGGACTATGGCTACATGAGCTGGAACTTCCGGCGCCTCAGGAGTGGGCGGCTGAGGCCCTACCGGAAGCGGGGCCGGCTGGTCATCGCGACCGGGCTGTCGGTGGGCGACGCCGTTGGCACCATCGTCCACGAGAGCCGGCACTACTATCAGGCGTATCAGGCGTACCAGTTGTCGCTCGGGCGCTCCTCGCACCCGCTCGCGGGGGCGTGGGCCGGAAACCTCCCGGGCTCCGGAGGCGCGTACTTCCAGGCGGGCGCGCGCTATTATTCGCAGCCGATTGAAGCGGACGCGGAGACCTTTGGTCGGCGCCTCATCGACCTGCTCCCGGGGCGCTGGCCCCCATGAGGACGACTCGCCATGCGTGGTCAACCATCGAGAACAGTCACCTGCTACGTGTGCGGCTCGAAGTTCACCGTGCACCAGAAGCTGGTGGTGACCCGGCGTGAGACGCTCACGCTTCCGGACCCGGACAAGTGCCCGTTCTGCGACACGCCCCTGAAGACCATTGCCCCGCTGGACGAGGGCGTGGCCAAGGGGCTGGTGCTCACCGCGGCGGAGTTTCCGGAGGAGAAGAAGGCCTACGGAACGGCGGAGGACTACCTGGAGGAGTTCACGCTGACCGAGCAGGACATCGACGCGCTGGTGGAGCTGGCGCAAGGGTTGGACTGCGCGGAGTGGGCCCGGGACAACGAGGAGCGGCTCAAGCGGCGCAAGAACCCGAGCGTCCAGGCCGTGTCGCGCTTCCTGCCCAAACTCCAGGCCCAGGTGGAGAGCGGCGCGCTGCCGGAGCGGTTGCGACAGGCCTCGGAGCACGTCAAAGAGGAGTACCGCGCGCGACGGAAGCGGCACCTCGCGATCTTCGAGCGACGCAAGCAACAGGGATGACGGGCGAAGGAGGACGCATGGCGGGCCAGCCGAACGACAACCCCAGCACCTGGAGCGCACTCTTCGGCTCCGGGGGCCGCGAAGGCGCGGACGCGAAGGAGACGATCAAGCTGCTGACGCCCTCCGTGTTGGCGAACGCGAATGCCCCCGTGCGGGAAGCAGGCCCCCTGAGCAACACGCTCAGCCGGATGCTCGTGCTGTGCGGCCCCACCGAAGGCCGGGCGCTGGCGGAGCCGCTGGCGCGACTGGCCGGCCCCGCGCTCCAGCAGGTCGCGGAGGACTTCGACGACCTGCGGCCCGAGCAGGTCGTCAACGTGCTGTCGTTCGTGAACGCGATGGAGTGTGCAGGGCAGGTGGACGGGCTCCTCGCCCGCGCGCCCGTGGAGTCCTGGCTGGAGGCGCTGATGAAGGCGCGCCGGACGCTGCACGAGGTGCTGGCGTACCGCTGTGGCCTGGTGTCGCTCGCCCAGGGGCTGCCGGAGCTCGCGGCCCGGTTCGTCGGTGGGGGAAAGCTGCCCGAGAGCTTCACGCCGGGACAGACCTTCGGGTTCAACGTTCAGGGCTTCGTCCGCTACCTCGCGACGGCACAGCGGCGACAGGCACGGGCCGAGGAGGTCCGCCCGGCGTGGGAGACGTTCGCGGAGGTCTTCCCCATGAAGCGGGCCGCGGACACGCTCGACTGGAAGGACCTGCTCTGGGCGGCTCGCTCCTTCCACGTCGGGTTCGAGCACCGGCCGGTCGCGGAGGTCCTGGAGGCCGTGCACTCACGCGTGAAGCCCGCGTGATGCCCTCCCCTACCCTGGTCGCCCGGCCGGACTTCACCTTCGAGGCGCTGGACCGCGTGCTGGAGGGGCTGGGCTGGTTCCTCCAGTCCGAAAGCCAGACACCGCCGCTCATCCCCGGAGAACCGGAGCTGGCGGTGTATGTGCATCGCGCGAAGGGCACGGAGCTTCAGTACTCGTTCAACCCGGTGGTGAGGCTGCGGGTGCTCCAGCTCCACGGGCGGGACGCGGTGGAAGGCTGGAACGCGGTGCGGCGGCAGGTGCCGGTGCTGGACGCCCCGGCGCTCGCGGCGTTGCTGGCGTCGCGGGAGACGAAGGACGTGTTGCTGGGATTGCTCGCCACCGGGGAGCTGCGCGAGCGTTCGTCGCTGGAGCGGGTGGCGGCGCTGCGCTTCCATCCGGAGGAGAGCGTTTCGCGCACCGCCGAGCGCGTGCATGCGCAGCTTGTTCCAGCGGGGGTGCCAGAAGCGTTCCAGGTGCTGGAGGCGGAGAAGCGGGCGCATCCGGAGCGCTCCGTCCTGTTCGCGCACCTGCCGGGGGAGGAGCAGCGGCGGCAGGTGCTGCGCTGGCTCATCCAGGACCATCCGCGATCCAATCCGCACATCGACGCGGTGTTGAACTCCGCGCTGGTGGATGCGGACGCGGAGGTGCGGGTGACGGCGGTGATGACCGCGGCGCGGCTCCAGGCCCGTGCGGTGATTCCGGCGCTGCTCGCGGCGAAGATGCCCACGTCCACGCGGGAGGGCGCGGATCCCCGGGACCGGCTGTTCTACTCGGGCCTGCGGGACCTGGTGGCGGGGGTGCTGGCAGGACGGCCGCTGCCACCGGAGGGTTCACCGAAGCGGGAACGGATGGCGCCGCTGCTGCGCGCGCTGTCAGGGCCGGCGGAGGTGCTGGATGATCCCACGCTGCTGCTGCATGCGCTCACGACGCCCGTGGACCTGGGCAGTGCGCCGCATGTCCTGCCCGAAGCATTGGTGGCGCATGAGGGCACGTATCGGCTGCGGCGCTCCGGGCTGGAGGCACGATGGGTGCCGGCGGTGGAGCACTGGCTGGGGACGGGCGCGACGTTGCGGCGGGCCCGGTCGCCGGGGTTCTTCGTGGCGCGGGTTCCGGTGAGTCGCGCGGCCGCGGCGTGGACACTGGCGGCGGCACAGGGACCCATGGGGACGGCGAGCGCGGATGCGGAGGAAGCCGCACCTTGCACGTGGGCTCAAGCGGAACAGGTCTGCGCGGCGCTGTCCCGGATTGAGGGCGTGGAGCTGCGATTGCCTTCCGGTGAGGCGTGGGAGATGGCGGCGCGCGGTCCGGATGGCCGGCTGTTCCCCTGGGGGAACTCGATGCGGGACGACGGGGCTTCGCGCGCTTCGCCGTGGGGCGTGGCGGGGCTGGTGGGTTCGCTTCCGCAATGGGCCGTGGAGGAGAAGACGAACGGACACCTGCTGTGCGGCGGGCGGGAACAACCGCTGTGCGCATCCAGGCGCGACGTGGCGGAGGCGGACTCGGCGGTGCTCGGCGCGGTGCGGTGGGTATTGGCGCTATAGCCTTGAGCCAACACCAGCACAGGGCGGCTGGAAGTCGCGCCCTGCGTGACTGAAGCCCCCAGGGGCGCCGCGACCCCGCCGGCGCCCCCCGGGCGGAGGCTCAGGCGACGCGGGGGAAGTCGACCTCGGTGCCGGCCACCACGTTGAGGTAGTTGGTGAGCACGTTCTGCGCGACCGCCGCCACCACCTCCACCAGCTCCGCGTCACTCAGCCCCGCCTTGCGTGCCTGTGCGAGCTGCGGGCCCACGTCCGCCGCCCGCGTGCGGGCGATGGCGACGGCGAGGTCCAGGATGGCCTGCTCGCGGGGGTCCGCCGAACGGCCGGTGCGAAAGCCACTCAGCTCATCCGCTTTCACCCCGTGCCCCTTCGCCAGCGCCGTGTGCGCGGAGAGGCAGTAGGTGCAGCGGTTCAGCTCCGCCACCGCGATGGCGATGGCCTCCTGCGTGCGCGGCGACAGCTTCGCGCCGCCCATGGCGTTGAAGTAGCCCGCCACGGCGTCGAGCGCCGCGGGGGAGTGGGCGAAGGTGGAGAACATCTTCGGAACGGTTCCGAACTTCGCCTTCAGGGCGGCGAGCGTGGGCTCGGAGGCGGCAGGCGTATTCGCGGGGCCAACGGGGGCGATGGTGGGCGTCGTCATGGGGTGCTCCTGGGGACAGCGGGGTGCGCGGCCGATCGACTGGTATCGACTCGATACTAAATGCGCCCGCCGACTCCGCTTGTCAACTCAGTATCGACACGATACCTTCATGCCCATGGCCGGCGACCGCCTCTATGCGTTGCTCGAGCGACTCGGGAACCTGCTCCGCACGGAGGAGCGGGCGGCGGGGCTGCCACATGGGCTGCAGCCGGTGCACCTGCAGGCGCTGCGCTACCTGCAGTCGTGCAACCGCTACAGCAACACGCCCGCGGCGCTGACGGAGTACCTGGGTCTCACCAAGGGCACCGTGTCGCAGACGCTCCTGCTGCTGGAGGAAAAGGGACTGTTGCGCAAGCAGGCCGATACGGAGGATCGGCGCGTCATCCACCTGCTGTTGACGGAGGCGGGCCGCGCGGTGCTGACCCAGGCCCTGCCACCCGAGCTCTTCAAGCGGGCCCTCACGGAGCTGCCCGGCGAGGGCGCGGCGCTCGAAGAGGCGCTCACCGGGCTGTTGCGCTCCCTGCAGGCCGCGAATGCCCAGCGCAGCTTCGGCGCATGCGGCACCTGCAAGCTTTTCCAGCGAGAAGGCCCGGGGCGCTTCCGCTGCGGCCTGACGCAGGAGCCGCTGTCACGCGAGGACAGCCAGCTGCTGTGCCGGGAGCACGAGGTCATCCCCCCAGGCCACTGACGCCCGGCCCGAACCGCGTGCGCTGCTCAGCCGGCCTTCGCGGTGAGCTGCTGTGCGGTGGGTGGGAACAGCCGCTGTGCTCATCCAAGCGCGACGTGGCGGAACATGAAAGGGGTCGAGGCAGTCCTTGCAATCGAGCGGGGCCCCACCCGTAGGGCAAAGACTTCCCTGCCCTGCCC
>NZ_RAWI01000339.1 GCF_003612125.1 Corallococcus praedator | reverse complement strand
CTCCACGACTCCCGCCCCCGCAGCCCCGGTCCCCAATGCCGCCGCGGTGGCGAAGGGCTCCAGCGACCTGGACCTGCGCTACCAGAAGTTCGACCCCATCGGCACGGGCCCGTTGGGCACGGTCTTCAAGGGTCGCTACAACGCCCTGGGCCTGGACATCTGCATCAAGGAGCTGAAGGACATCTTCGGCTACTTCTCCTTCCTCCAGCGCGGTGAGGTCCTCAAGCGGCTGAAGAAGGAGCTGTGCGCGCAGGCGCAGGTGCGCCACCCGGGCGTGGTGCAGATTGTCGACCAGAACGTGGAGTCCACCCGGCCGTACTTCGTGGTGGAGCTGATGCGCGGCAGCCTGAAGGAGAAGCTGGAGTCCAGCGGCGGCAAGGGCATCGACGTGCCGCACGCGCTGCGCACGTTCCTGCAGCTGGCGTACGGCCTGAGGGCCGCGCACGCCGCGGGCCTCACGCACCACAACCTCAAGCCGGAGAACGTCCTCTTCGACGCGTACGGCAACGCGAAGCTCGCCGACTTCGGCATGAGCCGCGTGGTGGAGGTGGACGCGACGAAGGGCATGCCCCAGGTGTTCATGGGCATGGGCGGCATGGTGTACATGGCGCCGGAGCTGATGAACCGGGCTGGCAAGGAGCCGGGTCCGTCCGCGGACGTGTACGGCCTGGGCATCCTGCTCTACGAGATGTTCACCGGGCAGATTCCCGGTCGCCGCTCGCCGCTGCCCTCGGAGGTGAACCCGGAGGCGCCCAGCGGGCTGGATCAGCTCTTCGACAAGGCCACCCAGGACAAGCGCGAGCAGCGCTACCCGGACGTGGATGCGATGCTGGAGGACTTCTACAAGGCCTTCCCGGATCGCGAGTACCTGGAGCGCGGCTCGCTCATCATCTCCTCCGACCCGCAGCAGGACTGACCTGAAGGGCAGGCGGGCCTCCACGCGAGGCTCGCCCGTCCCCGGACGGACTGTCAGACTCCGGCGCCCCCATGACCGCGCGCCCCTCCGACACCGTCCTCCTCACCGTCACCGGAAGGGACGGCCCCGACACCACCTCCCGCCTCACCGGACTCCTCGCGGATGCAGGCGCGGAGCTGCTCGACGTGGAGCAGGTGGTGGTGCAGGGCCTGCTCACCCTGGCCCTGCTGGTGCGCCCCTCCGCCAGTGCTCCCGAAGGACAGGACCCGTGGCAGGCGCTGCTCCTCGCGGCGCGCGAGCTGGGCGTCACGGTGGATGTCCGCGCGGTGGCGCCCGTCGCCACGCCCGGAGGCCCCGAACCGCTGCGCTACGTCGTCACCGGCGTGGGCAAGACGCTGGGCGCGCGGGAGGTGCACGCGCTGACGGCGCGGCTGGCGGAGCAGGGCGCGCGCGTGGAGCGCATCACCCGCTTGAGTGAGACGCCGCTGGGCTCCGTGGAGCTGCACGTCACGCTGCCTCCGGACGCGGATCCTTCCTCGCTCAAGCGCGCGCTGCTGGCGCTGTCCATGGAGAGCCCCACGTTCGACGTGGCCCTCCAGCGGGAGAGCCTCTACCGGCGCGGCAAGCGGATGGTGGTGATGGACATGGACTCCACGCTCATCCGCATCGAGGTCATCGACGAGCTGGCGCGGGCGCACGGCGTCCACGCGAAGGTGGCCGCCATCACCGAGCGCGCGATGCACGGGGAGATGGACTACGACGAATCCCTACGCCAGCGCGTGGCGCTGCTCGCCGGGCTGGACGTCCAGGTGCTGCGCGAGCTGGCGGCGAACCTGCCGCTCACCGAAGGCGCGGAGACGTTGATCCGCGTGCTCAAGCGCCTGGGCTACCGCACCGCGGTCATCAGCGGTGGCTTCTCCGTGGCGGCCGAGGCGCTCCAGGCGCGCCTGGGCATCGACTTCGCGTACTCCAACATGCTGGAGGCCCAGGACGGGAAGCTCACCGGCCGCACCGTGGGGACCATCGTCAACGCGCGCCGCAAGGCGGAGCTGCTGGAGACGCTCGCGAAGCAGGAGGGCATCCTGCTGGAGCAGGTCATTGCCGTAGGGGACGGGGCCAATGACCTGCTGATGCTGGAGAAGGCAGGGCTGGGCATCGCCTTTCGCGCCAAGCCCAAGCTGCGCGAGGCCGCCGACACGTCCATCTCCGCCGGCGGACTGGACACCATCCTGTACCTGCTGGGCCTCACCGCGCGCGAGCTGCGCGAGGTGACGTAGCGCCTTCGCTACAGGCGCATGCGCGCGGCCAGTTCGCGCTGCTGCACCTGGCCCTTCTCGAAGACGAGCTCCAGCAGCGCACGGAGGATTTTGGAGCTCTTCTCCTGGTTCTGCTGCACCGTCTGCAGGCGCTGCAGGTCCGCCTCCGTCCACTCGGAGGTGGGCGAGCCGCCCGCGAGGATTTCATCCAGGATGTCGGAGGCGCTGGAGCCCGCGGCGGCGGGCGGCGCGGCCCTCTCCGCGGTCCGGGCGGGGGCTGCCGCGGCGGCGGGCGGGGCGGCGTTCGGGTCGACGATGTCGCTGATGCGTTTGACGACCGTCTTGCCGCTCATGTCCACGACCTTGAACTCCTCCTCCTCCGGGAGGTCGCCCGCGTCCTGCTGCTTCGCGTCGGGCTTGAAGCGCTTCTTCTCCACCGGCTCCTGGTTGCGGTAGTGGCGCAGGATGGCGTGCTCGATTTCACGGTCGCCCGCCACCATGGGTACCACCCGGGCGCGGCTGCGCGCCGCCACCTGGTCCAACGTGGCCAGGTCCGTGGGGTCCGACATCGCCAGGACCAGCGTCTTGCCGTTGTCCTTGAGCTGGACAGGGAAGACGCCCTTCTGCTCGGCGAGCGTCACGTCCACGCGGGACAGCGCGGCCGCGTCCTTCGTCAGGTTGCCCAGCTGCACGCGCGGCATTCCCAGCCCCTGGCAGATGGCCTGGGTGATGGTCTCCTCGGACGCCAGTCCCAGGTCCGAGACGACGCGAGACACGCGCCCACCCCACTGGTCCAGCGACGCGAGCGCGCTGCGCAGCTGCAGCTCGTCGATGACGCGCGCCTTGATGAGGATGTCCGCGATGCGATTCCGGGAAGGGGGAGCCATGGGGTGGGGATTCTAGCGTCTGATGGCGCGGACGCTCAGTCCACGTCATCGAACTGCCTCGCCAAGAGGCCAGGAGGCTGAAGATGCAGCCCTTCGCGGATGCCGCCACCCAGACGTGCCCGTACTGCGGTGAAGAGGTGGAAGTCGACGTGGACTCGCTGGGCGCCTCCGCCGAGGCCTACGTGGAGGACTGCCCCGTCTGCTGCCGGCCCTGGGAGGTGAAGGTCACCCGGGACGAGGACGGGCCCTCCGTCACCCTGGGCCGCGACGACGACTGAGCCTGCCGGCCCAGGGCTCCCCGGCCGGGGGGCAGGCGGCCAGGCCAGGAGGCCTCCAGGAGGCGCTCCGGGACGGCCGGGGCCGTTGCTTGACACGTTTCAAAGCATGGTTCTCTTGAGTCTTGTGAGGCGCTGACGGGCCCTCCTGAAACACCGAAGCCTGGGCCCGCCCGCCGCACTCAACAACGACCGTGAACCCGCACCACGTGCGTCCCCAGGGACGACACGCTCAGGAGAAGACCATGCTCAACCGCAATGCCTACAACGCCGCCGTCACGCTCCCCCTGCTGCGCGACTTCGACCTGCTCTTCCGCGAGCTGTCCTCGGCGTCCGCCAACACCCGCCCGGACATGGAGCACACGCTGACGCCCGCGGCCGACATCCTCGAGGCCGAGGCCGGCATCACGCTGCGCATCGACCTGCCCGGCCACGACGCGAAGGCCATCCAGGTGAAGGTGGAGAACAACGTGCTGACCGTGCGCTCCGAGCGCAAGGCGGAGGCCGTCGCGGAGGGCACCACGCTGCGCCGCCAGGAGCGTTCCACCGGCGTCTACGCGCGTCAGTTCCGCCTGCCCGACACGGTGGATGCCACCCGCGTGGAGGCGCGCTACGACAATGGCGTGCTGTCCCTCACCCTGCCGCGTCGCGAGGAGACCAAGCCCCGCGTCGTCGAGGTGAAGGTCCAGGGCTGATGCACGTGCATCACCCGACGCCACTCAGGGAGGCCGCTGTCCTCGCGAACGACGAGGTGCGGCGACTCCCGCCAGCATCAACCGACCCGAGGGCTTCCGCTGTGGGCCAGGCGGAAGCCCCCGTCCTTTACTTGCGGTTGGCGCTGGCGCCGAGCGCCATGGGCACCCGGAACAGCTCCAGCACCGCGTTCACGTCCAGGGGCTTGGCCAGGCACGCCACCGCACCGGCCTGCTTGGACTGCTCCACGACGTCCGGCGTGTGATTGCTCGTCATGGTGATGAGCCGCACGCCCTCCATCTGCTTGCGCGCACGGATGCGCTTGCAGACCTCGATGCCGTCGATGTCCGGCATGTTGATGTCCATGAGCATCCCGTGCGGCTTCTGCTCCGACACCAGCAGGAGCGCCTCCACGCCGCTCGTCGTCGTCTGGATCTCCACCTGGTTCGCGTAGGGCTTGAACGCGCGCTTGATGGCATCCAGCGTCTGTCGCTCGTCGTCGACAATCAGCAGGCGCACCGTGCTGCTGCCCAGCTCCTCGGGCACGGGCATCTGGTGGGTGACCAGGAAGGTGCGCAGGTCGGTCGAGCGCACCCGGCGGTGACCGCCCGGCGTGCGGAAGGCCATCAGGATGCCCCGGTCGATCCACTTGCTCACCGTCGACGGATCCACCTGAAGCAACCGACTGATGTCGTGCGTCGTGTAGAGCTGGTCCGTCATCGCCGTACTCCCCTCGGACTGCATCGTTCCACTTGCCATGGAAATAAACACCTACCTTGGATGCGGGGTTTGATCAACCCACCTACCTGCTGCGTTTATCAGGACTTCTCATCAGACCCACGGCGTCATCCCAACGGCCACTGGCACGGAGGCACAACTCCACCAACTCGCGGGCGGCTCCGTGACCGCCAACGTTCTGGGTAACGAAGTGCGCGTCCTGGCGCACCTCAGGAACCGCATCCGCCGGACAGGCGGAAAGCCCTGCGAGCGACATGGGGTCCAGGTCGTTGAGGTCATCGCCCATGTAGGCGCACGCTTCGGCGGGCACCTGGAGCTGGGCGAGCAGCTCATGCAGCGCCGGTCCCTTCTCCTTGCGGCCCTGGAACACGGCGGCCAGGCCCAGCTCGCGCCCGCGCGCCTCCACGATGCGGGAGGTGCGCGCGGTGAGGATGGCGGCGGGCAGCCCCACCAAGCGGGCCATCACCAGCGCATGGCCATCCTTCACGTTGAAGCGCTTCATCGCTTCGCCGTTGTCGCCGTAATACAGACCGCCGTCGGTGAGGACGCCATCCACGTCGAACACGAGCAGTCGCACGCGTGACGCACGGGACGTCAGCTCTTCCCTGCCCGGTTTGGAAGGCGCTTCCGTCTGCATGGCCTCCTCACCTTTCGCGTCCATCAACCGGCTTCGTGACCCAGCGCGCGACGGATGCTGAGCACATCTCGTACCACGTCCTCGAACATCTGTGGATTGAGCGAGCACGGACCGTCACACAGGGCACGGTCGGGGTCTTCGTGGACTTCTGTGAATAAAGCGTCAATCCCGGCGGCCGCGGCGCTCCGGGCCAGCAGTGAGACGAACTTGCGCTCACCGCCCGTCTTGCCGTCGCTGGAGCTGGGCAGCTGCACGGCGTGGGTGGCGTCCATGCACACGACGAGGCCGGCTTCGCGCATCTGGGCGAGCCCCCGCATGTCGACCACCAGGTTGTTGTAGCCGAAGGAGGACCCCCGCTCGGTGACGAGGATGTTGGGGTTGCCCGTCTCCACGGCCTTTCGCGCCGAGTGGACGATGTCCTTGGGGGCCACGAACTGTCCCTTCTTCAAGTTCACCCCCCGGCCCGAGCGCGCCACCGCCTCCACCAGGTCCGTCTGCCGGCACAGGAAGGCAGGTATCTGGATGATATCCACGACTTCAGCGGCTGGCCCGACGTGGCTGGTTTCATGGACGTCCGTGAGCACGGGGACGCCCACCTCCCGCTTCACGCGGTCGAGGATTCTCAGACCTTCCTTCAAACCCGGTCCACGGAACGACTTGCCGCTGGTCCGGTTGGCTTTGTCATACGAGCACTTGAAGGCATACGGGACGCCCAGCCGGTCGGTGATTCCCTTGAGCAGGTGGGCGTGGCGCAGGGCCATCTCCTCGGACTCGATGCTGTCCGGGCCGGCGATGACGAAGAGCTTTTCGCCGGGACCGACCTTGTGACCGCACAGCTGGATGGAAGGCGTCGTGCTCATGCGCGCACCGGGGGGACGGGGGCCGCGCCGCGGGTGGAGTCCCGCTGGGCGAGCGCCGCGCCGATGAAACCGGAGAAGAGGGGGTGGGGAGCGAAGGGCTTGCTCTTGAACTCGGGGTGGAACTGGCAGCCGACGAAGTACGGATGGTCGGACAGCTCAATCATCTCCACCAGGTTCAGCTCCGGGTTGTGGCCGGAGATGACGAGCCCCGCCTCCTGGAGCCGGCCGCGGTAGGCGTTGTTCACCTCGTAGCGGTGCCGGTGGCGCTCCTGGATGGCGTCCTGCGCGTAGAGCTTGCGCGCGACGGTGCCGTCCTTCAGCGCGCACGCGTAGCTGCCCAGGCGCATGGTGCCGCCCTTGTCCTGCACCTTCACCTGGCTCTCCATCAGCGTCACCACCGGGTGGGCGGTGTGCTCGTCGAACTCCAGGCTGTTGGCGCCCTTCAAGCCCAGCACGGTGCGGCTGAACTCCACCACCGCCATCTGGAGGCCCAGGCAGATGCCGAAGAAGGGCAGCTTCTGTTCGCGCGCGTAGCGGACCGCGGCGATCTTCCCCTCCGTGCCGCGCACGCCGAAGCCGCCGGGCACGAGCACCGCGTCCACGCCCGCGAGCGTCGACTCCGGGCCCTGCGCCTCCACGTCCTGGCTGTCCACGAAGCGCAGCTTCACGCGCACGTCGTTGGCGATGCCGCCGTGGAGCAGGGACTCGTTGAGGCTCTTGTAGCTCTCCGTGAGGTTCACGTACTTGCCCACGATGGCGACGGTGACCTCACCGCGCGCGGGCTCGTAGATCTTCCGGACGATGGTCTCCCACTTCTCCAGGTGGGGCGCGCGGCTCCAGATGTTGAGCACCTCCGCCAGCCGCTCATCCAGGCCCTGGCGGTGCAGCTCCAGGGGCAGCTCGTAGATGCTGCGCACGTCGGGGGACGTGAACACGTTGCCGTTGTCCACGTTGCAGAACATGGCGATCTTGTCCTTCAGCTCGCGCGAAATCTCCCGGTCGGTGCGGCACAGGAGGAAGTCCGGCTGGATGCCGATTTCGCGCAGCTTCATCACCGAGTGCTGCGTGGGCTTGGTCTTCACCTCGCCCGCGGCGCCGATGTACGGCAAGAGCGTCAGGTGGATGTAGACCGCGTTCTGGCTGCCCACGTCGTAGCGCATCTGGCGGATGGCCTCGAGGAAGGGCAGCGATTCGATGTCGCCCACCGTTCCGCCGACCTCCACGATGACGACGTCCACGTCCTGCGAGGCCTGGCGGATGCTGGCCTTGATCTCGTCGGTGATGTGGGGAATCACCTGGACCGTCTTGCCCAGGTACTCACCGCGACGTTCCTTGGTGATGACCGCGTTGTAGATGCGGCCGGAGGTGAAGTTGTTGAGGCGGCTCATCCGGGCGTGGGTGAACCGCTCGTAGTGGCCCAGGTCCATGTCCGTCTCCCCACCGTCCTCGGTGACGAAGACCTCGCCGTGCTGGAAGGGGCTCATCGTGCCCGGATCCACGTTGATGTACGGATCCAGCTTGATGAGCGTGATGTCCAGCCCGCGGTTCTCCAGGAGGGCGCCAATGGATGCGGAGGCCAGTCCCTTCCCCAGCGAGCTGACCACGCCGCCCGTCACGAAGATGAACTTGGTTTTCTTGGAGCGCATGTCCCTTCCTGCCAAGGAGGCCAGGGGGCGTCAAATAATCTCTGCCGGGTGTCCGGCTGGCTGGCCCCGGGAGGCCGGCCCGCGTTTCACTGCGCGTCCCAACCGCCCGGCCGGGCGACCGCGAACTGCTGGGCGGACGGCTGCCCCACGCGGAAGCGGCGCAGGTCGCAACCTCTGCAACTCCAGCCTTCCCAGCCTTTCTTCACGACCTGATGGAGGCAGGCGTCGTAGTTGGGGCAGAAGAGGTTGCGCTGGTCGTCCACGGTCTCCTCGTCACGGAGGGCGGAAGGCAGGGGGATGGGACACGGCGTGATGGACACGGAGCTCTCCGATGGGCGACCACGGCAGTCGTGGATGGCGCTTCTCCCCCCGGGCGCCACGAACCGGCAGGCCGGGCGGACATTCCCAGGGGGTAGGGGGACAAAAAAAGTCGCCCCCGTCGGGAGACGAGGGCGACCGGTACCGCGGACGTCAACCACCGCCGGGAGACCCCTGGGCTAGCAGGAAACCGCGACGGAGGTAGACGCCTGATTCTTGCTGTCGATCAAGGCATCACCTCCTTTCTTGAGGCGCTTGAGATAATGCGCCCCCGGTTTTCGCGCCACGGGGACTGCGGGGTGGGTGGAGCTGGCTGGGGAACGACCGTTCAGGCGGCGACCACCTGGTGCTCCACGAGGCGGCGGTACAGGCCGTCCTGCGTCATGAGGCTGGCGTGGGTGCCACTCTGCACCACCCGGCCGGACTCCAGCACCAGCACCCGGTGGGCGTTGGCCACGGTGGACAGGCGGTGGGCGATGATGAGGGTGGTGCGCCCCCGCATCAGTCGCTCCAGGGCGTCCTTCACCAGGTGCTCGCTCTCCGCGTCCAGGGCGGAGGTGGCCTCGTCCAGCACGAGGATGCGCGGGTCCTTGAGCACGGCCCGGGCGATGGCGACGCGCTGCTTCTGGCCGCCGGACAGCTGCACGCCGCGCTCGCCCACCGCGGTCTGGTAGCCGTCCGGGAAGCGGCTGATGAAGTCGTGCGCGTGCGCGGCGCGGGCGGCGGCCTCCACCTGCGCGTCGGTGGCGTCCGGGCGGCCGTAGCGGATGTTGTCCCCGATGGAGCAGGAGAACAGCAGGGGCTCCTGGGCGACCATGCCCACGTGCCTGCGCAGCCAGCTGGGGTCGAGCGTGTCCAGCGCACGGCCGTCCAGGAGCAGACGACCCTGCTGCGGGTCGTAGAAGCGCGACAGGAGGGCGGCGAGGGTGGACTTGCCGGCGCCGGAGGAGCCCACGACGGCGACGACCTCTCCGGCCTGGAGGGTGAGGTCGATGCCCTGGAGCACCTGCACGTCCGGGCGCGAGGGGTAGGCGAAGCGCACGTCCTGGAAGTCCACCCGGCCCTCGACGGTGGCGGGGCGCTCGCCCTCATCGACGGGGATGGCGGGCTGGCGGTCCATCAGCTCGAAGACGCGCTCGGCGGCGCCCGAGGCGCGCATGAAGTCCGCCCACAGGTCCGCCAGGGAGCCCAGGGACATGGCCACGAGCATCGTGTAGATGAGGAACGAGGTGAGGGCGCCCACGGTGAGCTGGCCATCCACCACCAGCCGGCCGCCGTACCAGAACACCGCCACCGCGGCGATGTAGCCCGCGCTGGAGACCCCGCCGATGAAGAGGGCGCTCTGGCGCACGCGGCTGCGGGCGACCTCGAAGGCGTTCTGCACGGTGTTTCCGTAGCGCGTCACCTCCGACGGCTCCGCCGCGAAGCTGCGCACGGTGCGCAGTCCGGACAGGCTCTCCTCGGCGACCTCGCCGGCCTTGGCCAGCGCGTCCTGCACCTGGCGCGCGAGGTGGCGCACGCGCCGTCCGTACATCACGCTGCCCACGGCGACGAGCGGGACGACGGCGAGCATCAGGAAGGTGAGCGAGGGCGAGGTGTAGAAGAGCAGCGCGATGCCGCCCAGCGCCTGCATGGCGTGGCGCAGGCCCATGGAGACGTTCACGCTCACGGTGTTCTGCAGGACGGTGGTGTCGGACGACAGGCGGCTGGTGAGCTCTCCGGTGCGGTGGGTGTCGAAGAAGGCCACCTCCTGGTTCATCAGCCCGCGGAAGAAGTCGCGGCGCAGGCGCATCACCACGCGCTCGCCGGAGACGCTGAAGAAGTAGGCGCGCAGCGCGGTGGCGATGCCCTGCACCAGGAAGACGGCCAGCATGACGAGCGCGGCCCGGTCGATGAGGGCGTGGTCCTTCCCGTTGAGGGCCTCGTCGATGAGGATGCGGATGCCCTGGGGGTAGACGAGGCTGGCGGCGCTGCTGAGCAGGAGGAAGACGGTGGCCAGCGCCAGCGTCGGAAGTTCGGGGCGCGCCAGGGACAGCAGGCGGCGCACGGTCACGCCCGGGGGGGGACGTCGGG
>NZ_RAWI01000338.1 GCF_003612125.1 Corallococcus praedator | reverse complement strand
CTCCACGGCCGCCCCCGGGGACGGACACCCCGTGGCCCTGGAGGGCAGGGCGGCGGGCGGGGCCCGACACGGCGGACAAGACGAACGGCCAGCCCAGGGTGTATGGCCCGCCTCACCCATGCCCGTGCCCGAGCCGACCACGCTGTCCACCTGGGGCCTGCCCGGGATGTTCTTCGTCGCGATGCTGGCGGGCTCCGTGGTGCCGGTGCCCTCCGAGGCGATGCTCGCCGCGCTCATCTACAACGGCACGCCGCCGGTGACGGCCACCGTGGTCGCCACCGTGGGCAACGTGCTGGGCGCCCTGACGCTCTACATCCTGGGGCAGTGGGTGTCGCGCGGCGGAGGTGGGCCCGTGGGGCGCTGGATCGCGCGCAGGCGGGCGAAGGAAGGCCCCCGCATGGCGCGCACCGAGGAAAAGCTGCGCACCTGGGGCGCCCCCGCGCTCCTCATGTCGTGGCTGCCCATCCTGGGTGACGCGTTCGTCCTCGCCGGCGGTTTCGTGGGCGTGCGCCCCGTGCCGTTCATCTTCTTCGTCACCCTGGGCAAGGGCATCCGCTACGCGTTCGTAGCGCTCTCCACCACCGCCGCGATGTAACTGTAACAATGTGTAATACAGCGCCCGGCCCCCGAGTCGCGGGTGACCGTTGGCCGTCGGTTCACGCAACGTTTCAAAGTTTGTGACGGATAAACGCGCAGGGCGTCGTGTACGCGGAATACTGCGTGCGCGGCGCTGCCGTGACGTCCCAGACCCCCTACGGCTCCTGGTTCTTCCGGGAGCAGGATGAAACACCGTGAGCCTGAAACAAGACCTCTTCCGGCGGCCTGCCGCCTCCTGGCGAACGTGGTCGTTCTCGCTGTTGTGCGCGGCGCTGGCCGCGTGCGGCGGGACGGAGGCGTCGGAGGAGACCGCGCCCGAGCTGGCGACGCATGAGGATGGGCTGGCCAATGTCCGCCTGCGGCTGATGGCGGCCAATCTGAGCAGCGGCACCGGCCAGGACTACGACCCGGGCCACGGCATCCGCATCTTCCAGGGCACCGACGCCGACGTCGTGATGATCCAGGAGTTCAACTACAAGACGGACTCCGCGGCGGACATCCGCAGCTTCGTGGACACGGCCTTCGGCACCGGCTTCTCGTACTACCGCGAGGCCGGTGCGCAGATCCCCAACGGCATCATCAGCCGCTACCCCATCATCGCCGCGGGCGAGTGGGACGACACGCAGGTGTCCAACCGCGACTTCGCGTGGGCGCGCATCAACATCCCGGGCCCCAAGGACCTGTGGGTGGTGAGCGTGCACCTGCTCACGACGAGCTCGGGCACGCGCAACACGGAGGCGACCAACCTGGTGAAGTTCATCAACGCCAACGTGCCCGCCGGGGACTTCCTGGCCATTGGCGGTGACTTCAACACCGGCAGCCGGAGCGAGGCCACCTTCAGCACCTTCTCCAGCGTGGTGTCCACGGCGTCGCCGTATCCGGCGGACCGCAATGGCAACACCAACACCAACGCGGGCCGCAGCTCGCCGTACGACCACGTGCTGGTGGACAGCGACCTGCGCGCCTATCAGACGTCGGTCGTCATCGGCTCCAGCACCTTCGCCAACGGCCTGGTCGTGGACACGCGCGTGTACTCGCCCATCTCCGACATCTCTCCCGCGGTGTCGGGGGACAGCGGCGCCTCCGGGATGCAGCACATGGGCATCATCAAGGACTTCCTCGTCCCGGGGGATGGCACGACCTCCAGCTCCGTGACGGTGCTGTCGCCGAATGGTGGTGAGAGCTGGACGGGTGGTTCCTCGCGCACCATCACCTGGACGTCGTCCGGCATCTCCAACGTGAAGGTGGAGTATTCGCTGAACGGCTCCACCTGGACGGCCGTGACGACCAGCACGAGCGCGGCCTCCGGGAGCGTGGCGTGGACGGTGCCCGGCAGCGCCAGCACCAACGCCTGGGTGCGGGTGAGCGACGCGAGCGACGCCGCCCTCAACGACCTGAGCAACAGCGCCTTCGCCATCACCACCGGCGGCTCCGGCGGCACCGGGCAGGTGTTCATCAACGAGGTGCTGCTGAACGAGGCGGGCTCGGACGTGAACGGGGAGTTCGTGGAGCTGGTGAACACCGGCACGGCGGCGGTGGACCTGAGCGGCTACACGCTGTCGGACAGCGCCAGCGTGCGGCACACCTTCGCGAGCGGCACGACGGTGGCGGCGGGCAAGGCGGTGGTGGTGTTCGGTGGCGCGTCGGGCATTCCGGCCGGCACGGTGGGCGCGGTGGCCGCGTCCACGGGCACGCTGGGCCTGTCGAACAGCGGTGACACCGTGACGCTGAAGAGCGCGTCCGGCACGACGGTGGATTCGGCCACCTTCGCCTCGGGGCTCGCGGGCACGGACGGCGTGTCCGCCAACCGCAGCCCGGACGCGAGCGCCAGCGCCAGCTTCGCGCTGCACACGGCCGTGTCCGGCACGGCCAGCTCGCCCGGCAAGCGCGCGAGCGGTTCGGCGTTCTAGAAGGCTTCGGTGGGACCCGGGCCGGGAAGTGTCGCCTCCACGGGCGGCCTTTCGGGCCCGGTTTTTTTTGGGCGGGCGGCCCGGGGGCGGTCCGTTGATGAACACCGTGCGCGAGGACCGCGACGGGGCAGGGGCGAACTGGGAGAGTGGCCCCGTGTGGCGTCCCGGATGCGGACGCGAGGAGCCCGTCCCATGCTGAAGGTCCATCACCTCAATGAATCGCGCTCGCAGCGCATCCTCTGGCTCCTGGAGGAGCTGGGGCTGGACTACGAAATCGTCCGGTATCAGCGGGACCCGAAGACGCGGCTGGCCCCGCCGGAGCTCAAGGCCATCCATCCGCTGGGCAAGTCGCCGGTGGTGGAGGACGACGGCCGCATGCTGGCCGAGTCCGGGGCCATCATCGAGACCCTCATCCGTCGCCACGGCAAGGGGCGGCTCGCGCCCGCGCCCGAGGACCAGGACGCGTACACGTACTGGCTCCACTTCGCGGAAGGCTCCGCGATGCTGCCCATCATGCAGCGGCTCTACGTGAAGCGGCTGGGTGACGCCGGAGCGCCGCTGATGCCGCGCATCGACTCGGAGCTGAAGAACCACCTGGGCTACATGGAAGGCGTGCTCCAGGGCCGCGAGTTCCTGGTGGGCAACGCGCTGACGGGCGCGGACCTGCAGAACAGCTTCGTGCTGGAGTCCGCGCGCGCGTTCCGGCTGCTCGGGGAGTATCCGAACCTGACGGCCTACCTGGACCGCCTGCACGCGCGCCCCGCCTACCAGCGCGCCGTGGAGAAGGGCGGCCCGTACGCGCTGGGCCGTTGAACAAGGCGCTCCCCGCTCCGTCTGCCTGAAGCATGAACATCCCGTGCGCCCGTGAGGGGGCACGGGCGCGCGCGGCTTGAGTCCACCCCGCGCGCGCGATAGCCACGTCCCCGGTCACATCCCCCTGGAGCCTCCATGAAGCCCCTGCTGCTGGCCGCCGTCCTCGCCGCCGCGCCCTCCACGCCGCCGTCCGTGGCGCCCGCCACGTCCAAGCCGGCGCCCGCCCAGGTCGCGCAGCCCAGCCTCACCGTGCCTGGGGGGAAGTTCCTCCGCGCCCGCTCCGGCAACACCGCCGTCGCGCAGATGTTCGCGCCCGGCGTCGCGGAGCTGTCCGCCCAGGAGAAGCGCGTGGCGTGGTCCCTGACGCTCGCGGCGCACGCGGGCGAGGACATCGCGTACGACCAGCTCGGCTGGAAGCTGGTGCCGGCGAAGCGGCTGCTCGAGGGCGCCTGGCTCTTCGGCCGGGATGCCCGGAGTGAAGCGTCCGGCTTCGACGCGAAGCTGGCGGAGTACCTGATGCGCTTCTATGGCCATGGCGGCAACCACGACAGCACCACCGGCCAGAAGTTCGTCCCGGGCTTCACCGCCGAGCAGCTCGACGCGGCCGCCACGCGCGCCCTCGCGGCCGGCGCTCCCTATCCGGTGAAGGACGAGGCCTCGCTCAAGGTCTGGCTCCAGGAATTGAAGCCCACCCTCTTCGACGCGGCCTTCGAACCGCAGCTCACCTCCAAGGCGCCGCCCCCGGGGCAGGACCTGCTCACCGCTTCCTCCAACACCGCCTATGGCCCCGGCGTGACGTTGAAGGACCTGGAGGGCTTCCAGGAGAAGTACCCGCTCAACTCCCGCGTGGTGAAGGAGAACGGCAAGCTGGTGGAGCAGGTGTTCCGCGCCGGCACGCCGGACGGCAAGGTGAAGCCGGGGCTGTACGCGAAGGAATTGTCGCGCGTCATCGCGCACCTCCAGGAGGCGATGAAGTCCGCGGAGCCCGCGCAAAAGGCCTCGCTGGGCAAGCTGGTGCGCTACTTCCAGACGGGCAGCCCCAAGGACTGGGACGCGTACAACATCGCGTGGCTCAAGGTGGATCCGAAGGTGGACCTCAACCTGGGCTTCATCGAGACGTACGTCGACCCGCGCGGCCACAAGGGGCAGTGGGAAGGGCTCATCAACTACCGCGACGCGAAGGAGAACCAGATCATGGAGCTCATGGGTCGCAAGGCCCAGTACTTCGAGGACCGGCTGCCCTGGCCCGCGCAGTACCGCCGCAAGAAGGTCGCGCTCCCGGTGGCCAAGGCCATCAACTTCATCACGGCCTACCCGCAGCCGCCCGCGGGCATCAACCTGCCCAACGAGCAGCACGTCCGCGAGAAGTACGGCAGCAAGAGCGTGATGGTGACCAACGTGATGGAGACCGCCTCCGCCGTGACGCGGCTGCCCCTGGCGCTGGAGTTCTCCCGCACGGCGGAGGACCGCGAGCAGGCGCGGAAGTACTCCGTCACCGCGCGCAAGTGGTTGGTGGCCTTCCACGAGGTGCTGGGCCACGCCTCCGGGCAGGTGGACGCGAAGCTCAAGGGCCAGTCCCCGTCCGTCTTCCTGAAGGAATACGACAACACGCTGGAGGAGGCGCGCGCGGACCTGGTGGCGCTGTGGCACGCCTTCGACCCGGCGCTCGCGGAGCTGTCGCCGGACCACGAGGCCATCGCGAAGCAGATGTACCGGGACTTCCTGGTGGAGGGCCTCACCAACCTGCGCCGCGTGGAGACGGGCAACGCGTTCGAGGAGGACCACCAGCGCGGCCATCACATGACGGTGACGTTCCTGGAGGAGAAGGGCGTCGTGAAGCCGGTGGTGGAGGACGGCCGCACGTACCTCACCGTTCCGGATTACGCGAAGATGCGCGAGGCGGTGGGCGAGCTGCTCTCGCGCCTGATGGTCATCAAGGCCACCGGGGACTACGAGGGCATCCGCGCGCTGGTGCAGCAGAAGGGCATCCACTTCGACCCGAAGCTGCGCGACGAGGTCGCCCGCCGGGTGAAGGCCGTGGACGTGCCCACGGTGGTGCTGTTCAATTCGCCGCGCGTGGTGCCGGTGCTGGACGCGAAGGGCACCGTGGTGGACCTGAAGGAGGACTCCACCCAGGCTTTCGTGGATCAGCACCTGGAGCGCAGCCTGCTGGGACAGCTGTCGCCCGCGGAGGCCCGGACCGTCGCCCCGAAGCTGGCGGCGTCGCCGGACGCGCTGCGCGAGGCGTTCCGCGCGCTGGGGGCCGAAACGACTTCGGCGCCGCCCACCACGAAGGGGGCCGCGCCGAAGAAGTCCACGCCCTGAAGCGTCAGGGGCTTCAGTGCTTGGGCGGGAGGTTCACGTCGGTGATGGCCTCCCCCGACTCCGACGTGAGCACGATGCGCCGGTCCTCCGGGTCCACCGGAGGGCCGCCCGGGGTGGCCGGGTCGCCCAGGCGGGGGTTGGGCCGGCCGTAGTCGCGCTCGAAGATGCGCACCACGGAGAGGAAGAAGGCGACGATGAGGGGCCCCAGCAGCAGGCCCACCGCGCCGAAGGCCGCGAGTCCGCCGAGCAGCGCGAAGAAGATGATGGCGCCATGCTGGTTCATGCCCTTCTTCGCGAGCAGCGGCTTGACGACGTTGTCCACCAGGCCCACCACCACCACGCCCCAGATGGCCAGGAAGAGCGCCGCCCAAGGGTGCCCGCTCAAGAACATCAGGCCCGAGGCGAGCAGCACCACCACCGCCGCGCCCACGGCGGGGATGAGGGCAAAGAAGAAGGTGAGGCCCGCGAAGAACAGCGGCGCCGGCACGCCCACGATGATGAAGCCCACCAGCGCGGCCACGGCCTGCACGCCCGCGGTGGCCACCGTGGACACGAGGACGGACACGGACGTGCCCCGGAACTCGCGCAGCAACTCCCGCGTCTGGCCGCGCCGCAGCGGGGAGACGCTCTCCACCCACTGCACCAGCCGGTCGCCGTCGGTGAGGAAGAAGAAGAGCGCGATGAGCATCATCGTCGCCTGGAGCACCAGGGTGCCCGTGGCGGCCACCGCGCCCGTCACGGCCTTCGCCGCCGTGCCGCCCTGGCTCGTCACCTGCTCCTGGAGCTTCTGGTCCAACTGCTCCTGCTCCAGGGGGATCCGTTCGATGAGGCTGCTCACGGGCCCCCGGAGGCCGCTGGGGAGCTTGTTCACCAGCCCGTCCATGCCGTCCTTCTGCACCGTCTGCGTCACGAAGCGCGCGCCCTCGGACACCTCCGCGACGACGAAGGCGGTGAGGCCGCCCAGGGGCAGGAGCAGCGCCAGCAGGATGCCCGACACGATGAGGCCCGCGGACACGTTGCCGTGGCCTCGCAGCCGCCGCTTGAGCCGGTTGTGCAGGCCGTGGAACGTGCCGGCCAGCACCGCCGCCAGGAAGAGCGCCTCCGCGAACGGTCGGATGACCAGGCACAGAAGGAGGATGGACAGCAGGATGAGACCGACGAAGACGCGGCGCGCTACCTGATCAGAGGCCATGGCCTCCCGAAGTTAAGGAGCCTGCCCCTCCCCCGGGAGCCCGCCCGGTCGGAATGTTGCAGGCGGAATTCCCCCCGGGGAGGCCACTGGAAGCCTGCCCGCCTGCTCGACGGACTTGGGGGCGGCGAAGGGGACGGTAGAGTGCGGCGCCATGCCGCCCTTCGACTCCGCCCGCTTCACCCTCTGGCTTCCCCAGCTGCTGTGCGCCGCCTTCCTGGCCATCCTCTTCCTGCAGTCCGGCCTGGACAAGGTCGTGGACTGGAAGGGGAACCTGGGGTGGCTCACCGGTCACTTCGCGAAATCGCCCCTGAAGGGCGTGGTCACGCCGATGCTGGCGGTCATCACGCTGATGGAGCTGGCGGCCGGTGCGCTGAGCGCGGCGGGCGCGGTGGCGCTCGTGGCCACGGGCAGTCCGTTCCTCGCGTACCTGGGAGCGGTGCTGTCGGCGGTGTCGCTGCTGGCGCTGTTCTTCGGCCAGCGCATGGCGAAGGAGTACGCGGGGGCGGCGGTGCTGGTGCCGTACTTCGTCGTGGCGCTCGCGGGCGTGTACCTGCTGCGCCTTTCGTAGCTCGCTTCAGAGCACCTTGCGCGGGGGCATGATGGCGTTGGCGGACAGCAGGCCCGCCGCCAGCGCCACCGCGACGAGCAGCATGGAGAAGGCGGTGTCCACGCCCGCCACCACGTCGCGCTCCAGCAGCGAAGCGAGGCTGCGGAAGCCCACGCTGCCGGGGACGAGCAGCATCAGGCCCGGCACCACGGTGGTGACGGACGGACGGTTGCGAAGCCGCGCCAGCGCGTTGCTGCCGATGCCCAGCAGCAGCGCGCCGACGAAGGCCCCCAGCTGCGGCCCCAACAGCAGCGTCCCCAACCGGGCGCCTCCGAACGCGGCGGCGCCGGCCAGGGCAATCCATCCCCAGTCGCGTGGGCGGGCGCGGAAGAGCACCGCGATGGCGAAGCCCGCCACGACGAGCGCCGCGACGGCGGTGCCAGTCGGCAGCACGGTGGGCAGGGGACCGACGGGCAGTGGGGGCAGCACCGTGGCCACCCGGCTGCCCAGGGCCGCGCCGAAGCCCAGTTGGAGGAACACCAGCGCGGCGTGCGTGAGGCGCGACGTGCCGGAGATGAGGTTGCGCGTGGCGACCTCATTGACGGCGATGGTGAGCGTGAGCCCGGGCAACAGGACGATGAGGCCCGCGAGCGTGGCCACCTCTCCGTGGAGGGGACCGAAGTAGTGCGCGGCGATGCCCGCGAACGCGGCGGACAGCACGGCCGCCACGGGCTCCAGCACGCGCGCGGTGGTGGGCTGCTTGCGCGTCGCCAGGTCCACCAGCCCGATGCAGAGGCTGCTGAAGCCCGCGACGCCCATCTCCTTCCAGCCGCCCCCGAAGAGGATGGCGGCGGAGGCGCCGGCCAGCATCCAGCAGAGCAACTGGAGGGCCGGGCCGTAGCGCTGGGGCCGGGCGAGGATGGCTTCCACGCGCGTGGCGCCCTCCGAGGGCGTGAGGCGCCCCTGGATGACGTCGTCCGCGAGCATGTCCAGGAGGATGAGGCGCTCCAGGTCCATGTCGCCGGGCTCCACGCGGATGAGGCTGGTGCGCAGGTCCTCGGGCGGGCCGAAGGAGGCGAAGATGGAGGTGGGCGTGGAGAAGAAGCGCGCCTCCAGGCCCAGCCGCTCGCTCACCCGCTGCATCAGCCCTTCCAGGCGGTGGGCGGGCGTCCCGTGGCGGTGCAGGGCGTGGCCCAGGCGCAGCACGAAGGCCACGGCGGGGCCGGGAGGCGGCGGCGCGAGCGCGGCGAGGAGTTCGGGCGGGGCTTCGGCGGTTTCGGAGGGACGCGTGGACACGGCGGCGCGCACATGCGCAGAGCCGTCAGGGCGAGTCAAACGGCGCCGCAAGCCCTCCTGCTCGCCCTCATATGCCCGCCAGGCCTGGAACCCCCAGGGCGTCACGCATCTGATACAGCGGGCGGCAACCCTGGAGGAGGGTGCATGGCGCGCAAGCAACGGACACCGCGATGGTTGGAGGCCGCGAGGCGGCGGGGGCCGGGCGTGCCCGAGGGCGCGCGGACGGACTGGCTGACCCGGGCCCTGGGCCGGGCCGGCGTGCTGCCGCGCGCGGAGGCCGAGCAGGCCATCCGCGACGGCCGGGTGGAGGTGGATGGCCGCGTGCAGACGGACCTCTTCGCGCCCGTGCGGCCGGAGTCCCGCGTGCGCCTGGATGGCGTGGAGCGGGCCCTGACGTCGCGGGTGTGGGCGCTGATGTTCCACAAGCCCGCGGGGCCGGTGGTGCACGGCTCCGACCCCGAAGGCGTGGGCACCGTCTTTGAGCGGCTGCGCGCGGTGCTGCCCCCGGAGCTCGCCGGCTTCGAGTGGTACGCCGTGGGCCGCCTGGACCGGGACACCACGGGCCTGCTGCTCTTCAGCAACGACGAACAGTTCGTGCGGCACGCGACGGCGCCGGAGACGCACCTGCCCAAGCGCTACGTGGCGCGCGTGGAGGGCCTGCCCACGGAGGAGACGCTGGGGCGGCTGCGGATGGGCCTGGAGCTGGAGGACGGTCCCACGCGGCTGGCGGGCGCGGCGCTGCGAGAGCCGGACGTCGTGGTGCTCACGCTCACCGAGGGGCGGCACCACCAGGTGAAGCGGATGCTCGAAGCGGTGCGGCACCCGGTGCTCACGCTGCATCGCGAAGCCGTGGGAGAGGTGGTGCTGGATGTCCCGGAAGGCGCCTTCCGTCCGCTCACGGACGCGGAGGTGGCGGAGGGCCTGGGCTTCTCCGGTGCCGCCTGGGATTGAAAGGGGCAGGTGCTCCCCCAGCCCATCCCAGGCGGTGATGTCGCTGGCTTCAATGGAATGGACTGCTCACTCCGCCAGTTCGCAGATGTTGCGCACGCAGCAGTTCCAACAGACGGTGTGGCTCTGTCCGCCGCTCGTACATTCGTAAACGCAGCGCGCCATCTCCTCCGTGATGCCAGGCACGGGAGCATCCTTCGCGGGACTGGATGCCGTGGCGGACGCGCCTCCGACGAGCAGACCGAACATGAACACGCTCGCGGTGATCAACTTCCTCTTCATCTTGGAGTCCTTTGGAGTCGCGCCCTGGGGGTGGGCGCGGCGCCAGCATATCCCATGTCTGATTTGTCTTTCCATGCAGGCCTTCCCGCACGGATGGGGAAATCCAACAGTCGGGAGGCCCCTGGTGGGAAACGCTTACTGCTGTTCGCGAAGGATTGCAGTGACGCGCGAACGTTGAGGATGGCTTTGGGGGGCCAGGGTCAGGAACCGGGCGTAATGCCGCTGGCTCAGCGCGAGGTTGTCGAGCCTGCCATGGAGGTAGCCCAGCGAGAGCTGGCAATCCGCGAACTGGGGATGGCGGTCGGCGCAGCGCGCGGCCTGCTCCATGGCTTCCGTGTAGCGGTTCTGGGTGATCAGCTTCTCGACGAGTTCGTGCAGTTGGCTGGCTTCGCTGGGAGCCACGACCTGGGCAGGTACTGCCTTGGGGACGGGCTTCGGGGTCGGAGTCGGGG
>NZ_RAWI01000337.1 GCF_003612125.1 Corallococcus praedator | reverse complement strand
CTCGGTGGGCGCCATCCTGTCGGTCATCTACGCGGTGGGCCTGTCCGTGGCCCGCATCGACCTGGCCATCGCCATCGGCCTCATCGCGGGCTTCGGCAACATGGTGCCGTACCTGGGCACGAGCACGGCGGAGAGCAGCAGGGAGCGGACGTTCATGGCGACTCCGTTCAAGGGGGCGGCAGTGTCCTCCGCCGCCGGGCCGGGTTCCAGGACCTGGATGCGGTGATGGGGCCCAGAGCAACCCTGCCCTACCGCCTGTTCAACGTCCGGGACACACGGTCAGGTCCACTCTGCCCGGCCGGGCGCCCGCCGACCAGGGCGGCACAAGGGATTTTTCCGCTCTATCCCACCTGGACGCCCGGACAGGTCCGGGGCTTGGGACACGGGGGCTTCCAAGACGGTGGAAGCCCTATGGCGTTCGTTGTACACCCGCCCCGCGCAATCGGCCTTCCGGGCCGTGACCTGTAAGGACGCCCACGATGGAATTCCGCATCGCCTCCGACGAGCTGAAGAAGGCCCTCTATCGCGCCCAGGGCATCGTGGAGCGCAAGACGACGATGCCCATCCTCGCCAACGTGTTGCTCACGGCGAACAAGGGCAGCGTCACCGTCACGGCCTTCGACCTGGACATCGGCGTGGTGTCGGAGCACTCGGCGGACGTGTCCAAGCCGGGCGCGGTGACGCTGAGCGCGAAGTACGTCTTCGACATCGTGCAGAACCTCCCGGACGCGGAGGTGACGCTCAAGAAGCTGGCGAACAACTACGTCGACATCAGCTCCGGCTCCGCGCACTTCAAGATCGTCGGCATGGCCGCCGAGGAGTACCCGAAGCTGCCCAAGGAGGAGAACGCGCCGCTGGTGCAGATCTCCGGCAACGTCCTGCTGGAGATGATCAAGAAGACCCAGTTCGCCATCTCCAGCGATGAGACGCGCTACATCCTCAACGGCGTCTTCTTCGAGCCCCAGGCCAGCGGCAAGGTGCGCATGGTGGCCACCGACGGTCACCGCCTGTCGCTCATCGAGCGGGAGATGAAGGGCGACTTCAAGCTCAAGAGCGGCGTCATCATCCCGCGCAAGGGCTTGATGGAGCTCAAGCGCCTGCTGGATGAGGCGCCGGACGCCGAGTGCCACCTGGGCTTCGCGGAGAACTCCGCGCTGTTCAAGAAGCCGGGCCTCACCATGGTGATGCGCCTCATCGACGGGCAGTTCCCGGAGTACCAGCGCGTCATCCCGAAGGAGGGCGAGAAGGTCGTCCTCGTGCCGAAGACGCGCCTGCTGGAAGGCCTCAAGCGCATCGCGCTCTTGTCGGCGGACAAGAGCAACGCGATCCGCATCGGGCTGGAGAAGGGCAAGCTGCTCATCACCGCCAGCAACCCGGACCTGGGCGAGGCGCGCGACGCGCTGGACGTGGACTACCAGGGCAACGACATCACCATCGGCTTCAACGCGCGCTACCTGATGGACGTGCTGGGCGTCACCGACACGGACGAGGTCAGCTTCGAGCTGGGTGACGAGCACAGCCCGGGCGTGCTGCACGGTCCCGGCGACCGCAGCTTCACGGCCGTGGTCATGCCCATGCGCGTTTGAGCGGGGTCGGCGTCCACCTTCCCACGTCGTCCCGGTCGCACCGTTCCACGTCCGACGCTCCGCGCCATGGGGTGACCTGCGCCCGGCGTTCGGTCTCCTTATGATGGGAGCGTGGCGACCCGTCCGGATGACCTGAGAGCGCGGCTGGAGGACCGAGCGGACCTGCTGGAGGCCACGCGCCTTCGCTACCGCGCGCTGAAGGGCATCCTGGAGTCCTTCTTCTGGAAGGACCGGCTGCGCAACCACTTCGAGCTGCTGCGGGAGGTGGCCACGGTGCAGCCGGAGGTGGACGCGGCGCTCCAGGCGGTGAAGCGCCGTTCGGAGGCGGAAGGCTGGCCGCGCGACACGGGGCCCGTGAAGCTGATGCTGGACGTGTTCCGCCTGCGTGAAGCGGTGGACCGCGCGGCCCGGCGGAGGCTGTCAGCGAAGGACGGCGGACCGGACACGCTGGGGGAAGCGCTGCTGCTCCTGGAGACGGAGGTGCTGGACGCGGGGCCGCTGCTCGGGGGCCGCGTGTGGGCCCAGGCGGTGGAGCTGCTGCCGCGAAACCTGCCGGAGCTGCGGGCCGCGTGCGCCGCGGGCGAGGTGTTCGAGCGGGTCTTCAAGCGTCCCGTGTCGGAGGGCGCGCAGTCGTTCACCGAGGACGAGGCGCAAGAGCTGGCCCGGGCGCTGCCGCTGGGCGCCGCCTCGCTGGTGGCGCTGTGGGAGCGGCTGGAGCGCTACGACACGCGGGGCGGCATTCGGGACTTCCTCCAGCGCAGGATGCGCCGGGCCCCCATGCGGGTGCCGCGCAGCGGACCGGAGCTGCTGTTGCACGCGGCCTTCTGGCACGACGTGGCGCGGGTGCGGGTGCGCGCGGTGCTGGAGGCGGAGCTGTCGCCGGTGGTGCCGCGCGAATCGGAGCTGCCCGCGCTCCTGTCGTGGCGAGCCGAACGCACCGCGAGGCCGGAGCTGCGGCTGGAGTCCGGGGACGCTTTCACGGAAGGGCGCGCGGGAGTGTTGGAGGCGGCGGCGGCGCTGGCGGACCTGTCGCGGGCGCGTCCGTCGGGCGCGTGGAGCGAGGAGACGGCGTGGGCGCGGCTGGAGCAGGCGGCGCACCGGGCTCGGCGTGAGGAGGGGCCGGAGGTGGAGGCCCTGCGGGATGCGCTGCGCCTCTTCGTGCTGCTGCGGGGCCGGACGAGCACGCCGGCGCGGTTGTTCTCACCCGAGCGAGCGACGCCGGCCGCCTTGGGCGTGGGGACGGCGGGAGACCTGCTCGCGCTGGTGCAGGCGGCGAGACACGCGGCCCTGCGTCAGGGCTGAAAAGACAGACGTCGGCCCAGGGGGGATTTGAGGGCGGCGGGAGCCTGCTGTTAGGTTGGGCGCGCCCATGACCTCACCTGTTTCTCCGCCGGCCTCCACCGATGCGCCTTTGCAGTTCGACCGTGCCGAGTTCACCGAGCCGCCCCCGGCGCCCCGGTGCACCGCCTGCCAGCGTGCCATCACGCGCACCTACTTCGAGGTGAACAGCCACCTGCTGTGTCCGGAGTGCCGGGACACGGTGGAGGCGTCGATGGTGGGAGGCTCGAAGTCGAAGCGCTTCCTGAAGGCGACGGTGTTTGGCATTGGCGCGGGCATCGCCGGGGCGGCAGTGTATTACGGCGTGAGCCTGACGGGCTACAACATCGGCCTCATCGCGGTGCTGGTGGGGTGGATGGTGGGCACCGCCGTGTTCAAGGGCTCCGACGGGCGCGGAGGCGCGGGCTACCAGGTGCTCGCGATATTGCTGACGTACCTGTCGGTGGCGGGCTCGCTCGCGCCAGATGTCTACAAGGAGCTGACCGCGCAGCCCGTGGAGGCGGCGACGGGTGAGGCTCCAGCGGAAGGCGAGTCGTTGTCCCCGGAAGGCAACGTCGTCTTCGCGGGCATCATCTCCGTGGCGGCGCCCGTGCTCGTGGGCATCAACAGTCCGCTGTCGGGGCTCATCTACGGGTTCGCGCTGTACGAGGCCTGGCGGCGCACCAAGCGCTCCGAGCTGAACATCGCCGGCCCGTTCCAGTTGGCCGAGGCCTCCCCGGCCACAGAGGAAGCGGCGCCCGAGCGGCAGGAGCAGTCCGTTGGCTGAAGCGCTCGCAATCCCTGTCACGCAGCGCTGCGAGGGATGTGGTTCGGAGCTGGCGCCCCGGCTGCTCACGTGTCCGTCGTGCCGGAAGCTGGTGCATGGGCAGACGTTGAAGCAGCTCGCGGCGGACGCGCAGGCAGCGGCGGACCGGGGTGCGCCGACGGAGGCGCTGTCGCTGTGGCGTCAGGCGTTGGACCTGTTGCCGCAAGGCACGGCGCAGCACGCGCAGGTGCTGGCGCGGGTGGAGGGCTTGAGCCAGCAGGTGGATGCGCTGGGTTTGAAGGTGCCCCTGGCGGAGGCGGAGCGGAGTCGTTCCGGGATGCCCAAGGTGCTCGCGAGCATGGGCGCGCTGGGGCTCCTGCTGTGGAAGTTCAAGTTCGTGCTGGTGCTGCTGCTGGGCAAGGGGAAGCTGCTGCTGCTCGGGCTGACGAAGGCGAGCACGGTGTTCTCCATGCTGTTGGCGGCGGGCGTGTATTGGACGGCGTGGGGCTGGCCGTTCGCGCTGGGGCTGGTGGCGTGCATCTACGTGCATGAGATGGGGCACGTGGCGGCGCTGCGGAACTTTGGTATGCAAGCGAGCGCGCCCATGTTCATCCCGGGGCTGGGCGCGTTCGTGCGCCTGAAGCAGTCGCCGGTGGATGGGCGCGAGGACGCGCGCGTGGGATTGGCGGGGCCCATCTGGGGCAGCGCGGCGGCGGTGGCGGCGATGGTCGCGGCGCTCGTTACGGGATGGAAGGGATTGGGCGCCATCGCGCACGCGGCGGCGTGGCTCAACCTGTTCAACCTGTTGCCGGTGTGGCAGTTGGACGGCGGGCGTGGGTTCCGGGCGCTGGCGCGCAAGCAGCGGTGGATGGCGGTGGGCGTGCTGGGCGCCACATGGTTCCTCACCGGGGAGAGCCTGCTGTTGCTCATCGGTGCGGCGGCGGCGTACCGGGCCTTCGCTTCGCCCGCGCCGGAGGAGGGCGATAGGCGCACGCTGGTGGAGTACAGCGTGCTGGTGGCGGGGTTGGGAGCACTGGGCCACGCCGCGAAGCTGTGGACGGGGGCGGCGCTGTAACCCAGTCACTCGAAGCCAGTGGACGACAGCATGAAACTCAGCGCTGAAGCCAGACTCCGCCGACTCCTCCGTGTCTTCGCCGAGACGGGCGGAGATGGCCCGCGGACCCGTGCCTTCGACAATCTTCCAGCGGACTCACGGGCGCACCTGCTGGAGTACGCGGCGCTGACCGCGGACGAACTGCCCGTCATCGCGTACTTCGGAAGCCCTGTGCACTGGGTGCTCATCACCACGGACCGCATCGTGATGGGGCGTCAGGCCGGGCTTCTGTCCATGCCCTGGGCCGACCTGGAGAACGCCACGACGGACACGGCGCACGTCCACGCTGCGTTCGCCTCCGGCGCTGGCGGCAAGCTGTCCCTGAGCCGGCTCCGGCTCCAGCGTCGCGACGCCGAGGACATGGAGTTCGAGGTCGAAGCAGGGCCCGCGTTCTTCGGGCTCTGGAATGTCCTGAAGACGATCGCGTCCCTCCGGAAGGAGTGAGCCAGCAGCCCGCTTCCACCCGCGCCCACCAGCCAGCGGGGCACACCGCATCTACTTCAGGACGCCCAGTTCGCGAAGCTTCCCGCGAGCAATCTCATTTCGTGGGTCCTTTTGGAGAATGCGACGGTAGAGCCGGACCTTCTCCGCAGGATCGCCTGACAAGGCCGCTTCCAGGGTGAGCACCTGGAGATGCTCAGGGTCGAGCGCCCGAGCCTCCTCAAGCTGCCGGGCTGCAACCTCATCATCGCCCATGAGGAAGTACACGAAGCCGAACTGCACGCGTGCGACCACGTCCTCGGGACAAACGGCCAACAGTCGTTCAAAGGTCGGAACGGAGACCTCTGGCTCCGCGTAGAAGCGCTCCGCGAGGACCCGAAGTCGTGCCGCGTCGGTGACCAGGGCGAGTGCGGCCCGCAGTGCCTGCTCCGCCCCAGGTTCGTTCGTCTCCAGCCGTCTTCGCGCGAGGACCTCAAGCTGGCTGATGGTTTCGCTCATGTGAGTGTTTCCGAAGGTTGCTTCATGGCGCGATGAATGCCGTGTTGAGCGTGATGGTCCCGTCCGCATATCTGAACCAACGAAGGGTCAGGTTAATCGGCATCCCCAACGCATCCTTCACCTGGAGGGTACCTTCAAAAACGGCCCCCGAAGCATTGGTGGACAGGGGGCTGACCTTTCCGTCGAGCTGGCGGACCGCCTCGATGAGCACTTGCCGCTGCTCCGCCCATGTCGGGGCCAGTCGGTCGAGATTGTGCTTGGGGATGTCGACGTGCGCGTCCTTGACCGAGATGCCCCCAGCCCGGCTGCCGGGTCCCCGCGCCACCATGGCGACGGCGTTGGGGGCGAGCCCCACGGTCATGAATCCCTCGGCGATGGAGATGGAACGGACGCCGCCCACCAGCGCCGCGGACAATTGGAAGCCCGCGTTGGTTTCAACCGCGAGCGCCGCCTGGGCGAAGCCCGGAAGCATGGGTCCCTTCGTGGCCAGGTTCGCGGCGCCTCCGCCCAACGCGGCCGTCAGGGCCAGGATGAGGACTCGCGCACCGTTTTGACCCAGCACCTTCCCGAAGGCCCGCCCCGCGTCCTCCAGTTCATCGAAGGCAACAGCCTGCTCTGATTCCTGGGAGAGCCGCTGCCACCCCTTGATGAGGTTGGCGAAGGAATCCAGACCGATGTACGCGATGACGTAGGTCGTCAGCGCGATGGCCACCAGCTTCGTCACTGGCTCGGGCGCGACGACCAGGAGCATGTACGCGGCCATCGCGGAGGTGATCATCGCCTTGAGTGCCAGTGGGTTGACGATCTCGCTCACGGCACCCTGCACGCCCTCCCATACGCCGTCCCAGGCGAAGGACAGGGCCATCTGTCGTCGTGCCCTGGCATCCAGAAAGGTGAAGCCGTCTTCCAGCAGGGAAAGGCATTCTTCCGGTTGTCCCTGCCGCGAGCATCCTGCTCCGGAGTCGCTTCCTCGACTGCGAGGCTCCGGTTCCCAAGAGGCGAGCCGGGCGCGCATCCGCGTTTCCTCTTCGGGCTGAAGAGAGAAGCGCATGTCCAACACCAGCCGGGTCATCACCTGCTGGAATGCATCGGCGTCGACCTCGACGGTGTCCACGCTCCTCGGTGGGCTGTAGACGATGGGCTTTCCCTGACCTGTGTCGAGGTACACCACTCGGGAGGTCGCGCAACCCGCCAGCAGGGTTCCCAGCAGCAGCACTCCTGCCCAACGCAACCTCATGTCGGCCCCCCACGTCGCAGGCTTCTCGGCGTGGGTCATCTCAATCGCGCCCTACAGCCCGGTCGATGCGGCCACGGTGCCGGTGTCGTGCGACGGACAGGACTCAGCAGCCCGCCTCCACCCGCGCCTACCAACCAGCGGGGCACACCGCATCACGGCACTGGCCGCCCGCCGCATCTGTAGTACGAAGGGCCCCCCTTCCGGTGACGCTGTGCGCCTCCTCTCCCTCCAGGTCCAGGACTTCCGCAACCTCCCGGGCGTGCAACTCACGCCCAGCCTCCACGCGACCATCGCCGTGGGGCAGAACGGGCAGGGGAAGACCAACCTCCTGGAGGCGCTCTACTTCCTCGCCACCCTCAAGCCCCTGCGCGCCGGCCGCCTCTCCGAGCTTGTCCGCTGGGGCTCCCAATCCGCCCGCGTCACCGGCCGCTTCCTCCTCAAGGGCGCCGAGCGCGAGATCTCCGTCGAGGTCGGCGGCGGCACCCGCCAGGCCCTCGTGGACGGCAAGAAGGCCTCCAGCCTGGAGGACTACTTCGGCGGCGTCTCCGTCGTCGCCTTCACCCCCGACGACCTGGAGGTCATCAAGGGTGGCCCCGACTCGCGCCGTGCGTTCCTCGACCGCGCCGTGTTCAACCGCTTCCCCGCCTTCCTCCGGGAGAGCCGCGAGTACGCCCGCGCCCTCAAGAACCGCAACCGCCTGCTTCGCGAGGGCGCCACCGTCGATGCCGCGTACCTGGACGCCTACGACGAGACCCTCGCCCGCGCGGGCGCCCGCCTCTACGCCCGCCGCCGCGCGCTGATGGCCGAACTCGCCCCTCGCGCCCAGGCCACCTTCGCCTCCATCGGACGCACCGCCGACCCCGCCGTCTACGGCTACCACCCCGCGCACATCGGCGCCGACTTCGCCCAGGCCGACGAGGCCGCCCTCGCGGGCGCCCTGCGCGAAGCCCTGGCCTCCCGCCTGCGCCGGGACCTGGACCGCGGCTTCACCTCCGTGGGCCCGCACGTGGATGACGTCTCCGTGACGCTCGGGGGACGCAGCGCCCGCGCCTACGCGAGCCAGGGCCAGCAGCGCGCCCTGGTGCTCGGCTGGAAGATCGCTGAAATCGAAAACCTGGAATCCGCCATGGGCTTCCTCCCCCTGCTCCTGCTGGATGACGTCTCCAGCGAGCTGGATCCGGAGCGCAATGCCTACCTCATGGGCTACCTGGCCCAGAGCGGCGCGCAGGTTTTCCTCACCACCACCGACGCAGGGCTCGTCCGGGCCGCCGCCGCCAGTGACTCCCTCTGGCTCACCGTTCACGCAGGCCAGGTGAACACAGACACGCCCGCGGCCTAGCGCACGTGCCGTCGGTTCCAGGGCCAGTGAATGGGCCCGCGCTTCGCCTGATGGGGAACCTGCTCCCGCGTGACATTCCCGAAGTACTCGTAGCGGAACTCCGCCCACAGCAGGCCGAACGCCACCGCGAACAGGAATACCCCCAGCGTCAGCCACCACGCCGTGCCCGTCGCCAGCGCGACGATGCCCAGCACCCCCAGCACCGCGGCCACGCCCAGCGGCACCGTGTCGCGCTGCTTCGACTCGCTGAAGGCCATGCCCATCGCCACCATCGACACGAGCAACAGCGGCCACGCCAGCCAGTACG
Source organism: Corallococcus praedator (assembly GCF_003612125.1). GTDB lineage: Bacteria > Myxococcota > Myxococcia > Myxococcales > Myxococcaceae > Corallococcus > Corallococcus praedator. The sequence goes on along the minus strand of NZ_RAWI01000337.1, from coordinate 1,778 downwards.
AAATGCGCGCGTACAGGTTGGCAATCGATAGCAGGAACAGCCCGAATCCAAATACCGCCAGTCCGCCGTCCATCGAATCCTCCTCGTGAGAATCCCCTGGGGACTCCCGGCTGAACATGCGTCCTGCCCCTGTTCGCAGGCACTCCCCCACGGGCCCGGCTCCCTGCGTCCGACCGGGGATACGGCGGGAGAGCGTCACCCTGTGTCTCCCTGGAATACGCCTCCGCGTCGCCGTGTCTGCTTCGTGCCCCCACGAACGCGTGAGTCCCCTGCCAGGAGTCCTTCCAGGGCGACAGGGGCCCGCTGGATGCGGGAGGCGCTGTAGTCGACGTTTGCCCGGACGAAGTTCTTGCGGACGTGCCGGGCCTGCACCATGACGAGCGCCGTCCCACCGGGAGCCCTCGGGACGAACGAATGGTGCCATGTCGCGGATGCTGCTGACGCTCGTGCTGTCTGCCCTGTGCGCGGGGTGCCACCGCGCGACGTTCGAGGACTCGGTGCTCCAGAAGAAGGACGTGAAGTATCGCGTCGGCACCCTGTCCAACGACGTCTGGCAACGCGCCTCGTTCGACGACAATGACCTGGCCTTCGTGGAGCGCGGTGAAACCGGCCGCGTCATCGCCACCAACGCCACCTGCAAGGACCACGACGACCCGGCCCTCAACGTCCTCACGAAGCACCTGCTGATGGGCTTCACCGAACGCCAGGACCTGGGCCAGCGCACCTTCACCCTGGACGGCCGCGAGGCCCTGCGCAGCCGCTACGTCGCCAAGCTCGACGGCGTCCCCGTGTCGCTGGAGCTGGTCGTCCTCAAGAAGGACAACTGCGTCTTCGACTTCAGCTACGTGTCCCCCGTGGGCCAGGCCGACGCGCGCATGGCCGACTTCGAGACCCTGGTCTCCGGCTTCCAGGCGGAGCGCCTCCGATGAGGGCCGAAGCCCAGGCCGCCGCCACCGCCGCCGCCCACCATCCCCCGCGCCCCACCCTCAAGGAGCGCCTCCGCGAGCGCATGGAGTCGCTGGGCTCCCTGTCGGTGATGACCGGCCAGGTGTTCAGCCGCGCCGTGCGCCCCCCGTATGACTGGGCCGGCCTCATCTTCCACACCGAGTCCCTGGGCGTGCGCTCGCTGCCCATCGCGCTGCTCACCGCGACGTTCGCCGGGCTCGTCATCTCGCTCCAGTTCGGCTACTTCCTCGCCCGCTTCGGCGTGCAGTACACCGTGGGCCGCGTCGTCATCCTGACGCTGTTCCGGGAGCTGGCCCCCGTGCTCACCGCCCTCACCGTGGGCGCGCGCATCGGCTCCGGCATCGCCGCGGAGCTGGGCTCCATGACCGTGACGGAGCAGGTGGACGCCATCCGCGCGCTCGGCGCGGACCCGCTGCGCAAGCTGGTGGTGCCGCGCGTGTTCGCGTGTCTCATCGTCATGCCGGTGCTCACCGTGTTCTCGGACGTGGTGGGCCTGGTGGGCGGCGCGCTGGTGGTGCGCTCGCAGTACGGCATCTCCCTGGACCAGTTCTTCCAGGGCGCCATGGACGCGGTGCAGATGGGCGACTTCGTCTCCGGCGTCATCAAGGGCGCGGTGTTCGGGCTCGTCATCGGGCTGGTCGGTTGTTTCAAGGGGCTCGCGGTGGAGGGCGGCACCGAAGGCGTGGGCCGCGCCACCACGCAGACCGTGGCCATCACCTCCGTGTCCGTGTGCCTCGCGGACTTCTTCATCACGAAGATCACGCTCTACTTCTGAAGCGCCCGGACCATGCGCAAGGCCCGCTCCCCCCACG
>NZ_RAWI01000336.1 GCF_003612125.1 Corallococcus praedator | reverse complement strand
GTGGGGAGGGCGGCTCGGAACCGGGGGCGCATGGGGCGCGGTGGCCGGTCTGGGCGCGGATGCGGTGTCGCCGACGCTGGACCTGCAGGCGAGGCTGGAGGTCCGCATGCAGCGCGGGGGCTTCCGACAGGGGTACTTCGGCCCGGACTACGAACTGGCACGCTTCCGGGTGGCGGGAGGAGCGGGAGTGGCGCTGGCCGATGCGTCCTTCCCCAACGGGTCCTCCGCCTTCGGTGAGGTGATTCTCGGCTGGGATGCGGTGCACCTGGGAGAGCTGGTGCAGCGGCACCTGCGTCTGTCGATGTCCGCCGAGGCCTTCACCTGGGGCCGTGTGGATGCGGATGTGCGGATGACCGCGCAGCTCTTCCACCGGACCGTCGAAGTGGCCCTGCGCGGACTGGCGGTGGGCCTGCGTCAGCCGGGGACGCGCTACCTCGCCTCGGGTGAGGGGCGTTGGCGCTTCCTCGGGGGCAGGGTGTACGCACTGGGCCAGGGCGGCACGCTGTTGTACCCGACACCAGACGGGACGCTTCGCCCCGGTGCTTTCGTCGCTGTTGGGATGGGGGTGGACCATGTGCGCTGATTCCCTGTCGCGCGCGTGGGGGCTGCTGTGCATGGTCCTCCTGTTCACCACCGGCTGCGTCACGCTGTCTTCCCGGCCTGGACCTGATGCATGGGCCTCCGGGCCGCGCCCTGCGCAGGTGCTGCGACACACGGCAGGCGGCATCGCTGACGCGGCGCCCTCGTCCCTGGATCCAGGGGCCGCCGAGCGACTGGGTCGCCGACGTGGACCGAAGCGTGAGCAGGGCTCGATCGTCGGTGAAGCAAGCCCCAACGAGACAGTCAGCGAGGAGGCGTTCACATGTGGAGGCCAGGAGCGGCCATCAGGTTGGCCCCACCTCTCCTCCAGTCAGGAGGTGCTCGCCCCTTTCCTGGCATGTGGCTCGCCCGCGGAGTTCGTGGCCATGCAGCAAAGGGTGGACATGCCCCGGTTGGTGGAGTCGCTGAAGGACTGGGACGCGGTCCGGCTGGGGGCCCTTGGCCCGCTGGACGCGGAGGCATCCAAAGTCCTCAATCACAAACGTGCGGGATTTCTTGTCACCGCGACGGAGAAGTACGGCGTCCCCCTGACGGAGGTGTTCGCCCTCTTCATCGTCCACTCCGCCTTCGACGACGAGCTGCGCGAGGTGCTCCAAGGGCTGGCCCGCGACAAGCAACTCGGTGAAACGCTGGGAAGCATGCCCACCGTCCGCGAGGAGTTGCAGCGACGGGGCCTGAGGCTGTCGGACTTCCCAGACCGGACCGAGCAGGCCGGTGATGTCCTGCGGGGCCTGGGACGAGTGGGCCGCGACGCACTCGTCACCATCCCCGTCTTCGCCGGGCCTCTGTACACGGAGTTCAGCGCGAAGCGTGGGCACATGCCGCCCCCGTATCAGGAAGCACTCGACGCGGTGGAGAGGGCGCTGATGGCGGAGCGCTTCGCGCCGGGAAGTATCGCATTGGGGAGCTTCGACCACCTGACGTTCGGAGTGCCGATGGGCTTCTTCCATCTGGCGGCCGGGACGGGGCAGGGGGCGCAGGCCCTGGCCCAGGGCAAGTACGAACAGGCCACCCGGGAGCTGGCGCCTGCCGCGTTGCTGGTGGCGCTGTATGCCAAGGGGACGGGAACGCGCCTCCTTCCAGATGCCCTGACCGCCGAGGGATTGAAGCGGGTGATGGGCCGGCTGCAATCGCAGTTGGGAGTCGACGCTGCTCGCGACCTCTTCCGATACCTCCAGGCGGGTCGGGAGAATGCCCTGTTCGCGGCTCAGTCAGGTGAGGCCGGGCTGCTGGCCCTGTACGAGGCGAAGGGCAGGGCGGCGAAAGCGCAGGTGCTGCTGGCGGAGGCGAATCGCGAGCGGCCGGGACCCACAGCGGGGAGGAGCGGTGGGGCGAAGGATGCGAGCACGCTCGCCGCCCGGGTACACGAAGCGGCGGGCTTCGAGCGGGAAGCAGTGGAGGCCCGCTGGGTGCAGTGGGAGCAAGAGGCGCCGGGACGGCGCCTGACAACCGACGTGCGGGAACTGGAGAAACACCGTCCGTCGTTGGAGGCACCGCAACCGGGCGCCGAAGGTCATTCGCGCTGGGGTGAATACGTCGTGTACTTCGAGGGGCGGGTCGCGGCGCTCAAGCAAGGCACGGAGTCACGGGGGCCCTCGACCTGGAGGGACTACCATCGGCTGCGAGGGTCCTTCGCCAAGGGCATGGAATTCGAGCGCGCCATGGTGGTCAAGCTGCGGAGGGATGCGGCGCTCTCACGGGCACAACGCAAGTGGCTCCAGGGCTTCAACCAGCCCCGCATCGAAACGCATGTGGGCGTGGCGAAGGCGGACCTCCGCTTCGCGGACGTGCTCGTCATCGAGGCGGAGCCTCCTGCGGGCCAACCGCCTCGTGTGGAGACGTTCAGCTTCAAGAGCAGGGACCTTCAGGCGCTGAAGGGGGCTGGCCTGGAAGCGCAGTTGAAGGCGGACGCGAGCGCCGCGCTGCGATATTATGGTGAGACGCTGAGCATCCGTCGGCGCACCCTCCAGTCCGAAGTCGATGGGGTGCAGACCCAAGTCCAGAGGGTTCGTCTCATCTACGAGGGCGGCGCGGTCTACGTCGAGCAATTCAATAAACTGAACGCAGCAGCGAAACGCGTTCGAATGCATGTCAAGGAAGTGGAGATTTCCTTCGAATGAGAGTCCTGGATCCCTATGAGTCGAATATGGAGGATCGACTCCAATTCTCGTTTCGGGGAACCTTTGATCCGCGTGAGCCGGTGGAGCGCGAGTTCGAAGTCTTCCTCCATGCGTTGGAGGCTTCCGCCGGACCGTGGATGCCGAATGTCGTCCAGGGCAAGCGCAACCGGAAATACAGCCGAGCCAATTTCTGGAAAGCATTCATGGAGGTACGCGACGAGGTTGGCGTAACCCTCGGCCTGTATCGTACGACGAGGCCGGCGTTGGAGATGACGTTCAGGACCTGGTCCCCAAACCCTTCAGAGGTGGATGTTCAGTTCATGCTGCAACCCCTCTCGTTATTTGCGGAGGAGGCGCGTTGTCGCGACTTCATCGACATGGTTCGTGCATGGGCCTCTAGGTATCCCGTGACCTACGCTGTGGCGCACAGTCACGCGGACGAACAGTTGTCCGGCGCACCCAACTTTGGCCGCGATACGCAGGTCACCATCCAGGATGGTTTCGACAAGATCTATGGGGTCTATTGGTTCAACATCTTTGGGCCTGCATTGGTGGAAGCCGTGGGGCGCGAGCGGATGCTGTCCACCCCTGGGCACCTTGTGGAGGAACTCCCAGGCGGCGGCGTCCTCCTAGTGACGTGGCCGACCGTCACGGACTTCGCCAGCGAGGGGTCACGTCAGGCCCAGGCGCGGGCGCTGGCGCACCTCCGACCGGATCTCGACGTTGACACCGTGTTGCTTGCCTTGCGAGACCGTAGCGCCACGCTGGCCGCTGTGGAACCACACTTCCACCCGGATGTGGAACCGCTGCTCTCGCGTGTGACAGGCGCGTGCGTGATCAGCGAGCGCCAGCGGAAGATCGCTGAGTTCAATGCCTGCCCGCCGCCCGAACCGGAGGAGTGGCTGCCCGCGAACGCCGCCTTTCCTGTGGACGTGCAGGACCCGGCCGACGCCCGTGAGCACTATGCGACTCTCGCCGAGCACCTCGTGGCGATCCTGCACACCAAGGTGCCATCGGTCTTCGAAACGACCCCCGAATCGTTGACGGACGTCGACTTCCACCTCTGGGACCGGAACTTTCCGGAAACCTTCGAGCGGTGGAAAATCGATGAGCAACTCATGCCCGCCGTGGGCGCGTACCTGGGCGAGGTCCTGGTCCGACGACTGGGCGGGCAGTGGCTACCGCGGAAGAAACTGGAGGAAGCGCAGGTCCGCGTAGGCAACCGCGTATGGCTTCCATTCGTCCGTGCTCAGCGATACCTGGGCTCTCGACAGGCGCTGGTGGATTTCTCCCTGACTCAGATCTACCGCGAGGCCGAGCGACACCCCTCATGAGCAAGGGCCGTGCATTCGACTCCTGCGAATTGTTCAGGAACGATGTTGGCCGGGCGGTTACGAACCTTCGGTGTCTGCGCTTCAGTGGCGGATGCCTGCATGAGGGGAAGTCTCGTTCCGCTCCTTCTATCTCTTCAATAGGAGCGCGACTGCGGTCACTTTCATGCCATGGTAATTAATCTGTGTCTTGCTTGGAATCTACGACTTTTAGCTGGAGCGGTAGCTGGGGGGAAGTCTCGGCGGAGTCCTTCGATATCTCCGTTAAGTATCTGGCCGGAAGGATGTGTTGGAACTCACCTCCAGGAACGCCTGCTGCTGTTTTCTCAAATGTGGCCTCCATGACAACTCCAACAAGTCGCCCACTGGAGTCTATTACTGGTCCACCGCTAAAGCCGCCAGTTAGTTTTATGCTTACTTGAATTCCATCGATTTGATTGGAGTACTGGGGTGCCGTCCCTTCGACAATCCCTGTCCGAACAATGAGTGCTGAGTCATACATAGGGACGGTGGGAAAGCCAAGTGCTGCCACGGATTCGCCTATCTCAATGGCGGACTCGCGAGTTTTGAATGCCAACTTGCCTGCGGTTGCCGTATGAGCAACCTTAAGTAGTGCCGCATCAACCCCTTCATTCGCCTTGGGGTGATGTAGTTGATCGCCAGCGCCTACTGGCGACGAAATACCGTTGATCATTACTGAGACGGGGCCAATCAAATTGTGGTGTGCCGTTGCTAGATAGCCTGCATCCCACAGGAAGGAAGTCCCATTTTGCAGGTCGCCTTCTTTGTTTGTTACCTCAAGATGGAAAACAGAGTTTCTAAATCGTTTTGCTAAATATCCCCAACTTGAAGTGTCTGCAGGGCGAGGGTTCCATGTACGGGCCTCTGCTGGTTTTTCGAAATGGTGCGGATCTGCTTGATGAAGAGCAGCAAGCAGCTTCCTGTAGCCGGGGTGGCCTTCGCCCCCTACGTTGCGAATGTGTTCAACTTTCCCGAGTACAACCCTGATAAAAGACGGCTGAGGTTTGCTCGCCCGGCGCGGTTTTGGATCATACTTTTCTCTAAATTCAGCAGCAGCTGCCTGTAATCCAAATTTCTTCCAGGCAAAAATCATAGCTCGTGCTTGCCGAACTAGTTTCTTTCTTGGGTTTAAGAATCTATTGACGGTAATTCCCGTAACCTCTTGGTGATGATGTCTCGGCTGAAGTCGTTGTTTCGCTGTATTGATCCGAAACCCATTTGCCGTGATTGTGGCTATTAATGGTTCTCCTATTTGGAGGTTTTCACCAACCAGTCCATGTCGTGGCACTGCTAGCTGTTCCGGGAACCGTCTGCTGGTAGTAGAGAAAGTTAGATCGTCTGCGTATCGAGAATATGTGCAACGATGCTTTCCCGCGAGACGTTGGAGGTCGGCATCCATTCTCGCACAAATCATATTTGAAATGATTGGCGATGTCGGTGCCCCTTGCGGAAGTACCCCTTCGTTGCTGCAGATTCGTGCCAGAACTGATGCGACTGATGATGGAAGTTGGTACGGAACAGCCATTAGCATGCCACGTACGCGACCAAAGTGGATGCTCGGGAAAAAATCTTCCAAATCGATATTGAGAATAAAGCGCTTCCCAACATGGGGGCGCGCGTTCGATACTATGCTTCGTTGAACCACAAAGCCATGTGCGGAAGGCTTGGGTCGATAGGCTGATGTCAAGAATGGCAAAAGCTTATTTTGGAGCGATCGAACAGCTGGATGTGGCTTGGAGATCGTCCGCAACGTCCCATTCTTCTTGGGAATGAAAAAAGTCTCGTATGGAAATTTCCCAGGCTTGGCATATATAATGCTACAGAGTTGTCCGTACGAGATGCCGATCAGCTTCGCAACCTCTTGAGGAGTTTTCAGCGCAACAAAGCTTGCTCTGAGTTGCCTTGGATCAGAAGGAACTTCCGGATGATTCGAGGCCATAGCGCTGGAGTGAAAGGGTCGATTCTGCCTCGCCCTTTCAAGTTAACCTTGAGTGAGGATGAAAATTGACAACATGGTCCGGCTGTACACCGTGACATTGCGATGAGCTGTCACCAGGATCGATGACAAAAAACAATCGAGCCCTCTCACTCCAGCAGGCCTAGGGTATCCGGGCTTTTGATGATTTGCAAGAGCTTTCCAGCAGCTATCGGGTGCGCTTGGTCTTCCGCGGTGTCGGATAATGTTGCTGCGGGTTGGTGCCGGTTTCTTGTTTTTGGTGAGCTGGTAGGAATCGATAAATTTAATCGAGACGCTTGACGTTGCCTAAGTTCATTTGGAGAGACGGGTGGCTGGTATTGGTACCAATTGTGTGATCCGGCTTCGATCTGTCGAAGGATTTCCTCGGCCGCTTGTCGTCGCCGTTGCCGCGGTTGCGGCTGGGGGGCTTGGTCGCTCTGGTGTTGACGTTGAGGGATGTCAGCCGAGTTTTCGCTGGCGGATGGTAGCTTGAGATAAGGCAATCATCAGTGTCGATTATTGGCAATAGGCTGCTAAGTTTGGCTTTTGGGATCGCCCTCGAATTTTAGTAGGGCGATCCTAATCGCTTCATCTCATGAGCTACGTGGTGGCGGTTCGCACTGCCTCCCTTAACGCCCCAGACTCCACAAGCGCGGTGACCGCCGTGATGTCGTGATGCAGCTCGCGGTCCCGGTCCATGTGCGGAACCTTGCTGCGCACCAGCTCATACGCCGCCAGCACGCCCTTGCCAGGCTTCACGGGCTGACGGAAGTCCAGCGCCTGTGCCGCGACCAACACTTCAATCGCCAGACACGACCGCGTGAACTCCGACACCTGTCTCCCCTTGAGCGCCGCCGTCATGCCCATGGACACGTGGTCCTCGCGGCCCGCGGAGGACGGAATCGAATCCACGGACGCGGGGTGGCTCAGGATGCGCGACTCGGCCACCAGCGCCGCCGCAGTCACCTGGGCAATCATGAATCCGGAGTTCAACCCGGAGTTCTTTGCCAGGAACGCCGGCAGGCCCGACAGGGACGGGTTCACCATCTGCTCGACGCGCCGTTCGCTGATGCTGGAGAGCTGCGTGAGCGACATCGCCACCACGTCCATCGCAAGGGAGATGGGCTGCCCGTGGAAGTTGCCTCCGGAGATGATGTTCTCCGTGTCCGCGAACACCAGCGGGTTGTCGGTCCCGCTGTTCACCTCCACCTCCAGAATCCTGCGTGCGAAAGCGATGCCCTCGCGCGCCGAGCCGTGCACCTGCGGGATGCACCGGAGGCTGTAGGGGTCCTGCACCTTGCTGCAGTTGACGTGCGTCTCCACCAGCTCGCTGCCCTTGAGAATCCGGCGCAGGTGGTCCGCCACCGCCTTCTGGCCCGCGTGCGGCCGCACCGCGTGGATCTCCGGCAGGAACGGCTTGTGGCTTCCCAGCAGGCCCTCCACCGTCATCGCTCCCGCGATGTCCGCCACGTCCGCGAGCATCTCCGCTCGCAACTGCAGGAGCGTCCCCACCGCGCACATCGCCTGCGTGCCGTTGATCAGCGTCAGGCCTTCCTTCGCCTCCAACACCACCGGCTTCAGGCCCGCCTTCTCCAACGCCTGCTTCGACGGCATCCGCACGCCCTCGAAGAACGCCTCGCCCTCGCCAATCAACACCAACGCCAGATGCGCCAGCGGGGCCAGGTCTCCGGACGCGCCCACGCTGCCTCGCTCGGGCACCACCGGCACCACGTCCCGGTTCAGCATGTCGATGGCCAGCCCCAGCGTCTCCATCCGGATGCCGGAGAAGCCCTTCGCCAGCACGTTGCACCGCAGCAGCAGCAGCACGCGGGCTTCCGGCAGCGGCAGCGGCTGACCCACGCCGCACGCGTGCGACAGGATGAGGTTGCGCTGCAGGTCGCGCAGGTCCTTCCGGTCGATGCGCACCTCCGCCAGCGTGCCGAAGCCCGTGTTGATGCCGTAGGACGGCGTGTCGCCGGCCGCCACCCGGTCCACCAGGGCGCGGGAGGCCTGCACCCGCTTCGCGGCTTCGGGAGCCAGCTCGACGGTGACTTCGTGGCGGGAGACCTGGAGGATCTCCTCCAGCTTCAGGGTGTCACCATCGATGAGGAGGCGGGGGCGGGACATGTCAGGGTGCTCCGGAGTGGCGGCTTGAAGTCGGTTTCGCCGGGAACGCTAGCGGAAACCCGGCAAGGTGGCAGAGGCCCTTTACACCCGGGGCCCGGGGCCCATATAGCCCGTGCCCGTCCGTGCAGGGAGGTCGTGAGCCCCTTGGCCCTTATCGTCCAGAAGTACGGCGGCACCTCGGTGGGTGACACCGAGCGCATGAAGAACGTGGCCCGACGCTGCCTCGCCGCCCAGAAGGCCGGCCATGACGTCGTCGTCGTCGTGTCCGCCATGTCCGGCGAGACGAACCGACTGCTCAAACTCGTCGCCCAGATCACCGACCGGCCGAACGAGCGCGAACAGGACGTCGTCGTCGCCACCGGGGAGCAGGTCTCCATCGGCCTCGTGGCGCTCGCCATCCAGGCACAGGGCGGAGAGGCCGTGAGCTTCCTCGGCCACCAGGTGCGCATCGTCACCGACAGCACCTTCTCCAAGGCCCGCATCAAGAGCATCGATGCCCAGCCCATCCGCGCCGCGCTCGCGAAGAAACAGATCGTCGTCGTCGCCGGCTTCCAGGGCGTGGACGAGACGGGCAGCGTCACGACGCTGGGACGCGGCGGCTCCGACACCACGGGCGTCGCGCTGGCCGCGGCGCTCAACGCGGATGCGTGTGAGATCTACACGGACGTCGATGGGGTCTACACCACCGACCCCAACGTCTGCCCGGCCGCGCGCAAGCTGGACCGCATCACGTACGAAGAGATGCTGGAGCTGGCGAGCCTGGGCGCCAAGGTGTTGCAGATCCGCTCGGTCGAATTCGCCATGAAGTACAAGGTGCCCCTCTGGGTGAAGTCTTCCTTCACCGAGGATCCCGGCACGCTCGTCTGCGAGGAGGACGCATCCATGGAGGACGTGCTGGTTCGAGGTGTCGCCTACGACAGGAACGAGGCGAAGATCACCGTGGTGGGCGTGCCGGATCAGCCGGGCGCCGCGGCGAAGCTCTTCGGGGCGCTCGACGCGAAGCACATCGTGGTGGACCTCATCGTGCAGAACCTGTCGCGCGACGGCCGCACCGACGTCACCTTCACCGTGGCCAAGTCCGACTTCGCCAAGGCCCATGAGGTCGTGAAGCTCGCGGCCCAGGAGGTGGGCGCCACCGGCGTGGAGGTGGACGACACCATCGCCAAGGTGTCCATCGTCGGCGTGGGCATGCGCAACCACTCGGGCGTCGCGGCCCGGATGTTCCAGACGCTCTCCCAGGAGGGCATCAACATCCAGCTCATCTCCACGTCGGAGATCAAGACGTCGTGTGTCATCCACACGAAGTACACGGAGCTCGCCGTGCGCGCGCTGCACACCGCCTTCGGGCTGGATGCGCCGCCCGCCGTGAAGGACCACCCCACCGTGTCCGAGAACGACGCACTCCACGGGCAGAAGGCCTGAGGCGGCCAGGGCGCACGTCCGCGCTCGCGGCGGTGTCGCTGGGCCTGCTCGCCCTGGGCGTCGTCGCCCGGGCGCGCTGGCCGGATGCGAAGCCCTCGCTCGACTGCCCTCCGGAGGCCGTGCGGTTGGATTCCGCCGGCCTCGCCACCTGCGGGCCGGGGACCGTGCCCACGGGGGCCCGGGCGCTCGCGCTGGGGCTCAAGCTGGACCTGAATGCCGCGTCCGAAGCGGAGCTGGCCCTGGTGCCCGGGGTGGGGCCTGACCTCGCTCGGCGGCTGGTGATGGCCCGCGAGGAACAGGGCCGGTTCACGAGCTGGGACGACGTGGATGCGGTGCCCGGCGTGGGCTCCGCCAAGTTGCAGACCCTCCGGGCGGCCACGGTGCTGGAGTCGGCGGCGGCCACTGGGAGCGTGTGGTAAGCACAGCCGGTGCAGATCTCCTGCCCGCAATGCTCGATGCAGTACGTGCTGGATGCCCGACTCCTGCCGCCCGGCGGCGCTTCGGTGCAGTGCACGCGGTGTGGTCACGTCTTCATGGCTTCGCCCCAGGGCGCCGTTCCGCCCGCGCCGAAGCCTCCGCCGGCGGGCGGCGCGGACCGCTCGGGTGCCCAGTCTTCCACGCAGATTTTTGGCGGTGAGGGGGCTGGCCTCAAGTCCACGCAGTTGTTCGCGGGACAGACGACCTCCACCGGGTCGTTCGTCCCGCAGCCGACGCCGACCTCCGGGCCGCTGACTTCGTCCGGTGTCATTCCGCCTCCGCCTTCCATCGCTCCGGTCGCGGGCGCGCCCCGGCCTCCGGTGAGCACCACGACGTCCGGGGTGCATCCTCCCCAGGCCATGGGCCACACGCTGGCCTTCGGGGCCGTGGGGC
>NZ_RAWI01000335.1 GCF_003612125.1 Corallococcus praedator | reverse complement strand
GTCCCGGCCCGACCAATACGGTGCGCATGGGCCCGGTCCGGGGCCCGCGACGCCCTGAAACATCCTTGAAGCAAGGGTTCAGGGGTGGGGACGACCAGGCAGGCATCCCCGCATGACCTTGGGTGCTGGGGGCGCGGGCCCGTAGACTGCCGCCACCTTGGTGTCGGAATCCGGCTTCTCGTGGGCAGGTCACTACCGCTTGAGTTCGCGCATCGCGACGGGCGGCATGGCCGAGGTGTATCTGGCGCGCCCCATCGCTCCGGACGGGCAGCGTGGCCCGGCGGTGGCGGTGAAGAAGCTGATGCCGCACATGGTCGCGGACCGGCGCATCGTGCAGATGTTCCTCAACGAGGCGCGCATCACCGCGCAGGTCCGGCACCCCAACGTGGTGTCCATCCTGGAGCTGGGCATGGAGGGCGGGGAGCCCTTCATCGCCATGGAGCTGTTGGAGGGCTGTTCGTTCGCGGAGCTGCGGCGGGAGGCCGCGGAGCTGGGGCACCGGGTGCCGCTGGGCATCACCCTGCGCGTGCTGGTGGATGCGTGCCGGGGGCTGGATGCCGCGCACCGCGCCGTGGACGAGGCGGGCCGGCCCCTGAAGATCGTCCACCGCGACTTCACGCCGGACAACATCCACGTGGGCGTCAACGGCGCGGTGAAGGTCATCGACTTCGGCATCGCGAAGGCGGACGCGCTGGGCTCCGGCACGGAGCCGGGGACGCTGAAGGGCAAGTTCTTCTACATGTCGCCGGAGATGATCGCCGGCCGCAGCGTGGACCACCGCGCGGACCTGTTCGCCGCGGGGGTGATGCTCTACGAGCAGCTCTGTGGCCGCCGGCCCTTCACCGGCATGTCGCCCGACGAGGTGCTGTCGCGCATCGCGGAAGGACGGCCGAAGCCGCCCACCGCGTTCGACCCGTCGGTGCCGCAGGCGCTGGAGGCGGTGTGCTTGATGGCGCTCGCGAAGGACCCGGAGGCGCGCTTCGACAGCCTCCAGACCTTCATCACCGCCATCGAGTTGCTCGGCGGCCCCGCGGAGGTCGCCACGCCCGCGCAGGTGGCCGCGTACCTGGACACGTTGTTTCCGCCGGACCGCGACCCCAAGCGGCTGGCCCTGCGGCGCGCGAGGCTCGCGGATCCGTCGAACTCGGGCACGGAGGCGAAGCCCGCGGCGGACGGGATGCCACCGTTCGCGGCGCAGGGCATGGCGCGGTGGCCCACCGAGCCGGAGCGCACGGCGGCGCGAACAGGCGTGTACGGGTCGGGTTCGTGGCCCGGGATTCCCGATGGAACCGAGGTCCTGCCCCACGGTCCGGCCTCCCTGCCCGCGCAGCCAGATGAAGCCCCGGGCAAGCCGAACGCGCCCTCCGCCGCTTCACGCGATGAGACCTCGGGCAAGCTGGGCGCGCCTTCCGCCGCTTCACGCGGTGAGGTCCCCGGCAAGCCGAACGCGCCTCCATCCACGACGGGTGGAAGCAGCACGGCCCCCCGGTCGCGCAAGGGCATCGCCCTCCTCGTGGGCGTGCTCGCCCTGGGCGGAATGGGTGCGGGGGCGACCTGGTTCCTGCGGCGTCCGGATGTGCCTCCCACCGAGCGGATCGCCGCCGCCGAGGCCGCGACGACGCCGGAGGCGAAGGTCTCCGCGCTGGAGGGACTGGGCAAGGACGCACGCGCCACCGCCAAGGAGCTGGCCCGCGCGGGCACCCTGCTGCTCAACGCGGGCGCCCACCCCCAGGCCCTTGCGCTGGCGGAGGCGTACACCGCACGCTTCCCGAAGGAGGCCGAGGCCCACCTGCTCGCCGCGCGGGCCGCCACCGAGCTGCGCATGGGCAAACGCGCCGAGCGCGCCATCGACGAAGCCACCCTGCTCGCGCCCAAGGACATCCGCGCGCCCCTGGCCCTGGCCGACCTGCGGGCCCTCCAGGGCGATGTGCCAGGCACCTTGACCGCGCTCGCGAAGGCGTACGCGCAGTCCCCGGGCTCCGCCGAGGTGGCGCCCCGCTACGGGCACCTCCTGTCGCAAGGCGGCCGGCTGGACGAGGCCGCCAGCGTGTTGTCCGCCTGGACGCGTCAGCACGACGACGCGGCGGCCCTCGCGGAGCTGGGCTTCGTGCGCTTCCGTCAGGAGAAGCTGGACGACGCGGCCTCGCTGCTCAAGCGCTCGGTGAGAAAGGCCCCTTCGCTCGCGGTGGCCCACTCGTACCTGGGGGCCGTCCTCTTCCGGCAGGGCGACCTCCGCGGTGCCGAGCGCGAGTACCGGGAAGCGGAGCGGCTGGCCCCGGATGATCCCCGGGCGCTGACGGCGCGCTGCCGCCTGCATGCCCACTCGGGCGACACCGCCGCGGTGGATGAGGTGAAACGTACGCTGGCGGAAAGGTTCCCCGCCCAGGCGTCGGCGCTGGCGGCGGAGTGCGGTCCGGGGAATTAAATCCCCTTCCATGCGCCTTCGCCTCCTCGTCCTCGCCGCGTCCAGCCTGCTGATGACGGCCGCCGCCTGCGACTCCGCCTCGGATGAGCCCGCCCCCACGCCCGACGCGGGGACGCAGGGTCCGGACCCCACCGCCGGGGATGTCGCGCCCCCGGACCGCACGTCCTGCACCGGCCTCACCGTGGCCGCGGGCACCTACGACTGGACGGTCGAGCACGGCGGCCGCACGCGCGCCTACCGCGTCCACGTTCCCACCGGCTACGACGCCACGAAGCCCACGCCCGTGGTGTTCAGCTTCCACGGCTTCGCCTCCACCGAGGTGGAGCAGGAGCAGTTGAGCCAGCTCTCCACGCTGGGCGACACCGAGGGCTTCATCGCGGTGTACCCGCGCGGCCTCAACTCCCGGGAAGTCTTCGGGCAGGGCGACACGGACAGCCGGGGCTGGAACGGCGTCGCGTGCTGTGGCCCGGCGCAGATCGCCAACGTGGATGACGTGGGCTTCGTGGACGCACTGCTCGCGGACCTGGACACGCGCGTGTGCACGGATCCACGCCGCGTCTTCGCCAGTGGCTTCTCCAACGGCGGCTTCTTCTCCTACCGGTTGGCCTGTGAGCGCGCCCAGCGCTTCGCCGCCATCGCACCCGTCGCGGGCATGGAGGGCCTGACGGACTGCAACCCGTCCCGCGCCATCCCCGTGCTCCACTTCCATGGCACCGCGGATCCGACCATCCTGTACGACGGTGGCAGCAACCTCACCAGCGTTGGGGGCAGGCCCTACCCGTCCGCGGCCGAGTCCGTGCGCCGCTTCGCCGAGCGCAACGGCTGCACCGGCCCGGAACAGCAGACCTACCAGCAGGGCAACAGCACCTGTGTCGCCGCCACCGGCTGCGCGCCGGAGAGCGCCACCGCGAGCCTGTGCACCGTCACCGGCGGCAAGCACGCCTGGCCCGGGCAGACGGGCTACAACGAAGGCACCCCGGACCTGGACGCGACGCAGGCGATGTGGCGCTTCTTCCAGGCCCGTCCCCGGCCCTGAAGGAGCCCGCCACGCTGCCCCGCGCCCTCATCCTCAACGCCGATGACCTGGGCTACGACCCGGGCATCACGCGGGGCATCCTCCAGGCCCTGCGCGAGGGCGTCGTCTCCTCCTCCACGCTCCTGGTGAACACGCCCTGGTCGGAGGAGGCCGCGAGGCAGGCGCGAGGACTCGCCATCGGGTTGCATCTGAACCTGGACCGGGGTCCGCCTGTCGGCCCCGACTTCCCGCTCGAATTTCGCTCCGTGGACGGAGGCTTCATCGGGGCACGCGTGGACGCGCTCCCAGCGGACGTGGTGGAGGCGGAGGCCTTCGCGCAACTGGGCCGGGCGGAGCGGATGCTGGGTCAGGCCGTCACGCACCTGGACGTGCACAAGCACCTGCACCGTCATCCCCGGGTGCTGGAGGGACTGGCGCGGGTCGCGCGGCGCGCGGGGCTTCCGGTGCGGTCCATCGACGCGGACATGCGTGAAGCCCTCCGGGTACTGGGCGTGGCCACGAATGATCACTTCGTGGGTGAGTCCGGAGAAGCGGCATACTGGACGCCGGAGCGCTTCGCGGCGGCACTGACGGCGCTGCCCTCCGAGGGCATCACGGAGTGGATGTGTCACCCGGGCCACCTGCCGGAGGTCGTCACCAGCCGCTATGCCGCGCAGCGCGAGGTGGAGCTGGCCACCTTCCTCCATCCGCGCTCACGTGAAGCGTTGGACCGGGCGGGGCTGCGCACCACGGACTTCCGCGTGCTCGGCACCTCCTGAGCAGGCGCCCGCCCTACGACGCGAGCACGGTCTCCGACTCCACCGGCGGCACGCACCGGCGCCGCTCCCGGGCCAGCACGTCGTGCACGCCCGCGAGCAGCTCGTCCGCGCGGTAGGGCCGGGCGCACAGCGCGGCGTTCTCATGCGCCCACCACGGCCGTGAATCCCCCGCCAGCAGGATGGGCACCGGCCGGGCGCGGGGCAGCGTGGCGAACGTCTCCAGGAAGGAGCCCATCTGGGGCTGCGTGGCGCTCGTCGACAGCACGATGAGGTCCACGGGCAGGTGCGTCGCCTTGCGCAGGGCCTCCGCGCCGTTCTGCACGGTGAACACCTCGAAGCCCTCCGCCCGGAGCGTGCCCTCCGCGGAGGCTTCCTGCCCCCGGTCCTCGTCCAGCACCAGCACGCGACGCGGCAGCCGGCGCACTTCATGGGCCGCCATGCGCGGCAGGTCCAACGTGAAGGTGGAGCCCTCGCCCTCGCGGCTGATCAACGCCAGCGAGCCGCCGTGCATCTTCACGATGGAGTGGCTGATGAACAGCCCCAGCCCCAGCCCGCCGAAGTTGCGGTGCGACACGTTGCGCGCCCGGTAGAAGCGCTGGAACACCTGCCCCTGGTCCGCGCCCGGAATCCCGATGCCGTGGTCCTGCACCTGGATGCGCGCCGCGTCCGCCACGCGCGCCACCCGCACCGCGATGGGCGCTCCCGCCGGGCTGTACTTGTGCGCGTTCTCCAGCAGGTTCACCAGCACCTGCTCCAGCCGGTCCCGGTCTCCCAACATCCACACGCCGTCGGGAGGCACCTCCAGCGTGAAGGGGCGCTCGAAGGCATGGCGGAAATGGTCCACCACCTCCGCCACCAGCTGCCCCACCTCCAACGGCGCCGAGTCCAGCGCCAGCCGTCCCAGCTCCAGACGGCTTGCGTCCAGCAGGTCCTCCACCAGTCCCGCGAGCCGGTCCACCTGCCGCTTCGACTTGAGCACGCTGGCCAGCTCCACCGGCTGCCCCGCGGCGATGCGGCGCTCCATCGTGTACAGGCCCAGCTTCAGCGGCGTGAGCGGCGTCTTCAGCTCGTGCGACGCGATGGACATGAACTCCTCGCGCACGCGCAGGGCCGCCTGGGCCTCGCGCAGCAGGCGCGCGTTCTCCACCGCCACCGCCAACTGACTGGCCGCCGCGCTCCACATCTCCAGCTCCCGCACGGAGAACGAAGCGCCCTGTTCCTTGTAGATGAGCAGCAGGCCCACCGTGCGGCGCGGCGCGCACAGGGGCACCGCCGCGAACACCGAACCCACCGCGTCCCCGTAGCCCCGCTGGATGCCCAGCTGCGGCTGACGCAGGGCCAGGGCCTGCCGGTACGGATCCTCCGAGGGGTCGAACGCATCCCCCGGCGCTTCGAGCCCTTCCAGGTCCGACACCGCCATGCGGCGCAGCGTCGCGTCGTCCTCCTCGTAGAGGAACACCTCCGCGCGTCGCACCTGGGCACACCTCACCAGGGACACCACGGCGGCCGAGCAGACGTGGTCCACCTCCAGCGACTCACCCACCGCGCGGGCAATCTCCCGCACGGCCTGTGAAAAGGCGCCCTCGTCGTCCACGCCGGAGGGCTCCATCACCAGCCACGCCCCGGCGCCGTCGCCCGTGCGGGTGGGCTTCACCTGCACGCGCACCTGGCGGAGCGCGCGGGTGACGACATGCCCCGTGTGGGGCCGGCCCTCGCGGATGGCGCGCTCCAGCGCGTCCAGGCTGCGGCCGCGCTCCAGTGCATCCAGGAGCAGGCCGCCGGGTGGAAGTGCCACGCCCGTCTTGGCCGCGAAGCCCTCCTCGCACCACTGGACGCGCAGGTCGGGTCCCACGCGCAGCAGCGCTTGGGGCAGGCACGAGAGGACATCCTCGACGTCATTGGGTGGCAGCATGGGAGGGGGCGCGGCAGGGGTCGCCTGGGGGAGATATGAACCCCCTCGCATGATCGCAAACCACCCCCCGGCGATCTGCTGCCCTGAAGGGCCCTGGCACGTTGGAACCCGGACAGACACGGCGCCGGGCAGCCAGGGAGGCAACGCTCGGGAGGGCGGCGACAGGCGGCGGACGTGTGCTAGACGACACCGCCATGTCCTCTCAGCCGTCCAAGGAAGTCCAGACCTTCCCCAATCCCGCCCCCGAGCGCGATTATGAGATCGCCTTCGATGTCCCGGAGTTCACCTGCCTGTGCCCGCTGACGGGCCAGCCGGACTTCGCGCGCTTCACCATCAAGTACGTGCCGGATCAGCTCTGCGTGGAGCTGAAGAGCCTGAAGCTCTACATGTGGTCGTACCGCAACGAGGGCGCCTTCCACGAGAAGGTGACCAACACCATCGCGGACGACATCGTGAAGGCCATCCAGCCGCGCAAGCTCACCGTGGTGGGCGACTTCTTCGTGCGCGGCGGCATCGGCACCATCGTCACCGTCACGCACGAAAAGAAGAAGTAGGCGCGCGCCCGGCCTCCTTCGCCCCGGCCCTCAGCGGGTGAGCTGCTCCAGCAGCGGCATCCATTGGGCCTGGGAGAGGTAGAGGCCGGTGCCCGCGGCGACCGTGCCCGCGACGAGCGCGGCCAGCTTCCACTGGCCCTGGCCGCGCTTCGCGGGCTTCGGCGCGGAGAAGACGTCCAGCACGCCCAGCTCCTGCTGGGTGAGGTGGGCCAGGGCCTCCGTCTCCGTGAGCTTCTCGCGGTAGCGCAGGAAGGCGACGAGCAGCGCGGGGTGGGACACGCGCACCTCGTGGGCGAGGAACAGGTCCAGTTCGCGGCGCATGGCGGCGGCGTCCGGGAAGCGGGCCTCCGGCTTCACGGCCAGCGCGCGTTTCACGATGCGCGCCAGGGGCGCGGGCACGCCGGGCGCCACCTTGTGGAGGGGCGTGAACTTGCCGTCGCGGATGCGGGCGAACACCTCGCCGGCCGTCTTGCCCACGAAGGGGCGGGTGCCGGAGAGGGCCTCATAGAGGAGGACGCCCAGGGAGAAGATGTCCGTGCGCGCGTCGATGGCGGCGCCCGTCACCTGCTCCGGGGACATGTAGGACGGCGTGCCCACGGCCATGCCCTGCTGGGTGAGGGCTTCGAGGCCCACGTCCTTGGCGATGCCGAAGTCCATGAGCTTCACCTCACCGGACTTGGTGAGCATGACGTTCGCGGGCTTGAGGTCGCGGTGGATGATGCGGCGGAAGTGCGCGTGGTCGAGCGCGCTGGCGATGCGCGCGCCGATGACGGCGGCGACGTCCGGGGGCAGCGGGCCGTCCTTGATGAGGGCGTGGAGGGTGGGGCCGTCCACGTACTCCATGACCATGAAGAGGCTGTCGTTCTTCTCCACCAGGTCATAGAGGGTGACGATGTTCTGGTGGCGGAAGGCGGCGAGCGCCAGGGCCTCGCGGCGGAAGCGCGACAGGGCCTCCTTGTCGCGCTGGCCTTCGGGCAGCAGCTCCTTGATGGCCACCTCGCGCTGAAGCAGCTCGTGCAGGCCGCGATACACGAGCGCCATGCCGCCCCGGCCCAGCTCTCCCAGCACGCGGCATGCGCCAATCTTGCGGTGACGAACGGCTTTATCGGTCTTCGGCTCGGCGACGCTCACGGGGGCGAAGGGTAGCGACTCACGCCGCATGCGTCGATGGGCCCTCGGGCGACAGGGAGCATTCGCACAGGTGTGATGGAAAGACGCGGTGTCGCTGTCTCACTCCAGGACGCCTACCCGGGACGCGCGGGCTGGCAGGATGGGCGGCGCGGGTGGACACGGACGCGGAGGCAGGGTGTCGGGACCGAGGACAGGGTGGTGGGTGCTGGTGGCGGTGGGGCTTGGCGCCTGCGCGGGTCCGCGCGGTGGCTCGGGGACCTTCAAGCAGACCGTGGACAGCGCGACGAGCAGTTGTCGGCACTCACCGTCGCTGTGCGCCGGGGCGGATGCGGTGGTGCCCGTGCCTCGCGCGGTGCAGCTGGCCGTGGTGGTCGCGGGGGCCCAGGCCATGCTGGACGAGGACACCCGGCGGGCGGTGGAGGAGTCGTTGAAGAAGTGCGCGGATGACGCCCGTTCGGAGATCCTGGACCAGCAGCATGGAGGCAAGAGCCCGACCCAGGAGGAGTGCAAGGAATCGATCAAGACCCCGGGCGGCGAGTCCATGACCCGCGCCATCTGGTTCGGGGAGCAGATGCACACCCTGGCCCTGGAGTGCGCTCAACAGAAGTTGGAATCAATACTGCCAGGCCGCTTCAGCATCGAGCCGACCTACCGATTCGACCCAAGCACCCGCACCACCACCCTGCTCAGCGCCGAAGAGGTCATGCTCCTGAAACAGCCCCGCTTCGTCAGCGAACTGAAGGGCACCATCGTCCCAGACATCGTCATCCATTCCGGGAGCCCCTTGAAGGTGACCGGGGTCTACGACTTCAAGTTCCCGTGCGTGAACCCCAACAAGCCTCCCGCTTGGCGGACGGGTGCGAATGAAGATGGCTCTTCGGGAAGGACTCCGTCGCAGAAGGAGCGTTACATGGAAGCATTCGGGCTGGATGAGACGCAGGTCTTGCGCGTCATCCCAAGGTTGGGGGTGTTCCGATGAGCCTCGCGATTCCTCGCATCCGTCTCCAGTTGGAGGATGGCCTCCTGATTGTCCGCGACGGGCTCGAATTCTGCTTCTACATGCCGCATCCACATGAGGTCTTGAAGCCAGGCATCCTGCGAGCGCTGGATCTCTATCAAGAAGCCATCGGCAGGGACTCACTTGGCTGGCATTCGGATTCCGAGGGCCAATGGCAGCAACTCGATGCGGCGGGTTGGGAGTCCACCCGTCGGGAGCTTCAAGGAAGCCCAGCGACAATGGTCCTGATGACGGACGCATCCACCACCGACATCCGATTCCACTTCGAGTACCTCGGACGGGAACTCGGCCATCCGGAGACGATTCACGGACCGAACGCGGTCAGCGCCCTGCGGGTTTCGTTCCCCACGGAGTTCCTGGAGACACATGGGCCTGGACACGTTCGCGAGCTGGCGCTCGAAATGGCGAGGCCGCTCCCCATCAGCGCGGGCCATGCGGGCCTCTCATTCAATGGCACCCCCCACGCCTCGGTCGTCCGTGACGAGGTGGAAAGGCTGAGCCTCCGCCATCCGGCCATGGATGTTCTCTCCCTGGATGGCCTTTCCAGCCGGATTGGCACCCGTGTCCGCGGGCCCTCGTGGATGAACTTCCTGGGGCAGCCTGTCCTTGGACAACTCGGAGGAACCGAAGCCCTGCGCGATCGGCTGACCTCTCCGGGCACCACCGTGCAGGACCTGGGACCCGACCGCGCCGTCGTCACCCTGGGACCGGCCCCCGAGGCTGGCGACCTTGAACAAGGCCAGACACTTCCCGCCTACCGGGAGCTCGCGCGCGTACTTGAGCCATGGTTGTACCAAACACATTCAGGCCCCTCGTCCCCGGACGAAGTCGCCACCGTCACACGGCTACGCCGCTGGCAGCGGCGCTTCCTCGACTGAGCGCTCCGCCTCCTGTCCCCCCTCCCCGTGCACCCACGGGCCCGCGTTTCCATGCTGTTCCCATCCAACGTGCCCAGGGGGAACGTCATGACGGAACGTGAGGCCTACATCCAGAAGATGGAAGCGGAGCACCGTGAAGCGACCGCGCGCTTCCAGGAACTCGAAGCCCAGTCGGACCTCGCGGAGAGCGAGGACGAGCTGGACCTCATCACCGGCGCCAAGGAGCGCAGCGACGACTTCCACCGCGAAGTCCAGGCCCTGCGCCACGCGGATCAACAGGACTGGCACCGCGTGAAGACCGCCGCGGAGAAGGCCCGCACCCGGTTCATGGACCACCTGGACCGCGCCGGCCTCCAGTGGGACCAGCTGCGCATGGGCTACCGCCGTGAACGCGAAGCCGAGCTGCGCAACCTGGGTGCCCAGATGGACCAGTGGGAAGCCGCCCACCAACGCACCGCCGCCGAGGACTCGCTCCTCACCCGCCAGGAGTTCGACTTCATGAAGCGCGACCTCTTGAACACCCGCAGCCTCCTGCTTCACCTGGGCCACGCGCGCGGCGCGGCCTGGAAGCAGGCCCGTGAGGAGTACGAGGCCGCCTGGCGCGACCTGCGCGAGCGCTCCCGCCGCATCCGGGCCGACAGCCCCACCGACTCCGCCTCCCCCCTGTCTCTTATACCCATCT
>NZ_RAWI01000334.1 GCF_003612125.1 Corallococcus praedator | reverse complement strand
CTACGCCACCGGCTCCGTCCAGCACGTCTTCAACCTCTACGGACCCACCGAGGACACCACCTACTCCACCTTCACCCGCGTCCCCGAAGGCCCCACCGAGCCCACCATCGGCCTGCCCCTTCCCGAGACGAGCGCCTACGTCCTCAGCCCCCACTTCTTCCCGCAGCCCATCGGCGTGCCCGGAGAGCTGTACCTGGCGGGCGCCGGCCTCGCGCGCGGATACCTCGGACGCGCGGACCTCACCGCCGAGCGCTTCGTCCCGGACCCCTTCAGCTCCACGCCCGGCGCTCGCATGTACCGCACCGGCGACCTCGTGCGCCGTCGCGCCGATGCGCAGCTGGAGTACCTGGGCCGCACCGACTTCCAGGTGAAGCTGCGCGGCTTCCGCATCGAGCTGGGCGAAATCGAAGCCACCCTGCGACAGCACCCCAGCGTCCAGCAGGCCCTCGTCCTGACTCGCCGCGACTCACCCACCGCGGATCCGTTCCTCGTCGCCTACGTCGTCACCTCCAGCCCCGACACCACCGCACTGCGCACCTTCCTCCAGCAGAAGCTGCCCGAGTACATGGTGCCGTTCTTCTACGTCCCCCTCGCGGCCTTCCCGCTCACGCCCAACGGCAAGATCGACCGCGCTGCGCTTCCCACGCCCTCGGCGGGCCTCTTCGGCACCCCGGGGTCCTACGAAGCCCCGAGAGATCATCTGGAGCAGGAGCTGGTGGCGATCTGGGAAGAGGTGATCGGCATCAAGCCCATCGGGGTCACGAGCCACTTCTTCGAACTGGGAGGCCACTCGCTCCTCGCAGTGAGGCTCATGGCCCGCATCCGTGAGCGCATGAAGCGGGAGTTGCCGCTGGCCTCTCTGTTCCAGGCGCCCACGGTGGAGCAACTGGCCGGACTCCTGCGCAAGCTGCCCGAGCCCTTCTCGCCACTCGTGCCCATCCGGCGCGAGGGCACGCGTCGCCCGTTCTTCTGCGTCCACCCCGTCGGCGGCAACGTGCTGAGCTACGCGGAGCTGGCGCGGGGCCTGGGACCGGATCAGCCCTTCTACGCACTCCAGTCGCCGGGGCTGGATGGAAAGCCGCTCTCACCGAGCACCGTCGAGGAGATGGCGGCGACCTACGTCGAACTCATCCGCACCGTCCAACCCCAGGGCCCCTACCGCCTGGGAGGCTGGTCCATGGGCGCGCTGGTGGCCTTCGAGATGGCCCGCCAGCTCCAGGCCCACGGCGACACCGTGGAGGTGCTGACCCTCATTGATCCGAGCAGCGCCACCGAAGCGCGCGTCAGCATCGACGTCGACGATGCCAGTCAGGTGTTGGCTCAGTTCGCCAGCGACCAGGGCCAGCTCGCCGACCAGGGCGCGTGGATTCCCGACCCTGCGTTGCTCGAACGAGGCCTGGACGCGGCGCTCGAGGACCTGATGGTCAAGGGGCGTGAGTCGGGTCTGCTCGTCCCCGAGGTGCAGCTGCCGCAGGTACGAACCCTCTTCGAGGTCTTCGCCAACAACCTGCGCGCCATGAAGCACTACCGGCCCCAGCCCCTTCCGGGCCGCATCGTCGTGCTGCGCGCCAGTGAGCGCTCGGCCGAGGAGCAGAACGACCGGGGCTGGAGCGCGCTCGCACCCGACGGGCTCCTGCTCCTGGAAGTGCCCGGCAACCACTACAGCGTGCTGCGCGCACCGAACGTGCAAACGCTGGCGGAGCGGCTGATCCGATTGCTTACATAGACGCCCAACCCCAGACGTCACACGCGCACGCGGCTGCCGACTGGTCGAATGAGCTCGCTTACACGGTGCGTGACGCCACCGAAGGCAACGACCGGTTCGCGGAGCACTGGCTGCGGATGAACGTGGCCCACAGCATCGAGGAGGCCACGAACGTGGAGCGCACGGTGCGGGGCGCGCCCTGGGTCAACACCCTCCTGGCGAACGCGGACGGCGACACGCGCTACGTGGACGCGTCCCCCGTCCCCGCGCTGAGCGCACAGACCGTGGAGGCCTACCGCGCGTCGCTGGAGAACACGCCGGACGCCCCGGTCTTCGCATCGCTGGGGTTGATCCTGCTGTGTGGCGCGAGTTCCTGAACGGGTTCGACCGTTCAGCCCTCACCCAGAAGAGCGTGCTCTTCGCACAGCCGTTCGATCCGCTCCAGGCCGCCACCACGCCGTCAGGGCTGACGCCAGCCCCGGCGGAAGGGCCGGATCCGGTGAACCAGAAGCTGGGTGAGGCCGTGGCGATCCTGACGCAGGCGGGCATCCCGGTGAACTCCCGCCTGGGAGACGTGCAGTTCGCGCGCAAGGAGAACCGGGTCATCCCGATGCACGGAGGCGCCGCGTTCGAGGGCGTCACCAACGTCGTCGGCTATTCCGGAGCGAACTCGACGCTGCTGCCCCAGTCCCAGCAGTAGGGAGAGCTCGTGTCGCCCGGCACGGGGCTCACCTCGCATGAGGGCTACCTGGTCGACTTCGGCACGAGCTTCCTGATGGTGATGGAGTTCACGTCCCAGGGTCCGCGCGCGAACGCGGTGCTCTCCTACTCCGAGAACACCGACCCCGCCTCGCCCCGGTTCGCGGACCAGACGGACCTCTTCGCCGGAAAGCACCTGCGCCCCATCCTCTTCAACGAGGCGGACATCCTCGCGGATCCGGAGCGGGTGACGACCGAGCTCCAGGTGAGCAACACCTCCAAGCTGGAGTAGCGCGGGAGGGCGCCGTGGGGCCGGAAGCCGCATCCGTGCCCCGCGGCTCGCACCAGCGAGGATGGAAGCCTCCGGTGCCCTGGCGGCTCCCGGGCCACGTAGCACGGCAAGCGGTGGTGATCGGTTCACGACCCACTGACCATGCACACCCTTGAGGTGGAGCCTTCGCGCCGTTGCCTCGTGCGCGCCCGGTGCGGCCATCCTTGCTTGCGCGCGCACGGGGAGCGCCCGCCATGGAACCCACGACCCAAGCCATCGTCCTCCTGCCCGGTCAGGTCATCGTCTCGCTGAACTTCGACGATTGCCTGGCCAGTCAGAGCCAAGGCGCCGCCATCCTGCAGGCCCGGGGGATGCGGGGGACCTTCTTCGTCCACAGTACGCGGATGGGCCAATCCGGCCGCCTCACGCTCGCCCAGGTGCGAGCCCTCCGAGACGCCGGCCATGAGATTGGCGGCCACACGCTGACCCACCCGCACCTCAGTGAGCTTCCCCCGGACGAGCAGCGCAAGGAGATCTGCAATGATCGGGTCGCCCTGCTGAACGCCGGCTTCCGCGTCACGTCCTTCGCGTACCCGTTCGGGGACAAGGATGCGACCACGCGGCAGATCGTCATTGATTGCAATTACAACTCAGCGAGGGAGAGCGGCGGCCTGCGCACCGCGACCGGCGGCTCCAGCAACCCCTACGCCGAGCCCGTGCCACCCGCCGACCCGTACGCCATCCGGACCCACGGCTCCGTGCAGGACACCACCACGCTCACGGCCCTGAAGAACTATGTCCTGCGCGCGGAGGAGTCGGGAGGCGGCTGGGTGCCCATCGTCTTCCACCACATCTGCGGGCCATGCAATCCGCCGCAGACCTACTCCATCGCGCCCGCCACGCTGACGGCGTTCGTGGAGTGGCTGGCCACCCGCGCATCCAGGGGGACCACCGTCGCCACGATGGACGCGGTCATCGGCGGCGCGTTGAAGCCGCCCGTGAGCTGGCCGCCTTCGCAGCTCCTGAAGAACCCTTCGCTCGAAACAGACCTCAACGGGGATGGGACGCCGGATTGCTGGCAGCGCGGAGGCTTCGGCTCCAACACCTTCACGTGGACGCGGACACAGGACGCCCACGGTGGGACCTGGGCCCAGCAGGTGCGCATCACGCAGATCACCAGTGGAGACCGGAAGCTCATCACCCGGCAGGACGACAGCAGCTGCACGCCCACCCCGACGACGGGGCATCACTACCGCATCTCCGCCTGGTACAAGGCCACGACGCAGGTGCGGTTCAAGGCGTACTACCGCGACAGCGCAGGCGCGTGGATCTACTGGTCCCAGGGGCCCCTCCTGCCCGCGCGCAGCAGCTACACCTTCGCCGAGTGGACGACGCCCGCTGCGCCCTCCGCGGCCCGGGCCCTCAGCGTCGGGCTGTCCATCGATCAGGTCGGCACGCTCACCATGGATGACTTCGCGCTCTCGGACGTGGAGGCGAGCGCGTCACTGTGAGCCCGGCGATGGCCCTGGAGTCAGCGGTTCGCACCGGAGACTCCAGGGCCTTGTTCAGGAGGGCTGTCGGATCTTCTCCGCGAGCACATCGAGCGCTGGCGTCCGGAGGATGGAGTGGTGGTCCCCGGGGATTTCGTGCACCTCCACACCGCCTGTGGCCAGAGCGGCCCAGCCTCCATCGGCTCCTGTAGGGACCTGCGTTTCGCTCGCGCGCAGCAGGGTGACGCGGCCTCCGTAGCGGCCCGGTGTGTACTTCCAGAGGGCGCGGAGGTTGCTCTCGTAGACGCGGTACAGGGTGTGGAGCTGCTCGGACCCGAGTCCCTGGGGCAGCACGCCGGTGCTCCTTCCCAGTTCCAGCAGACGGTCCAGCAGCACGGCCTCGCTTGTGGGTTCACCTCCGGCCATCAGCTCAGGCACGGGCAGACCGAGGAGCTGGGCCGTGAACTCCACGAACCGTGCGGCGATCCAGTCGGCCCCCACGGCCTCCGACGGACGCTGGTCGAAGGCATAGGCGTCGATGAGCAGGAGCTGCTCCACCTGCTCGCCCTGCTGTTCGAGCTGGCGTGCCATCTCGAAGGCCACCACGCCTCCCAGGGACCAGCCGCCCAGCCGGTAGGGGCCTGCGGGCTGGATGGCTCGCAGCGCCTCCACGTAGCTCGCGGCCATGGCCTCCACCGTCTCCAGCGGCGCGCGCTCTCCCTCGATGCCCGGAGACTGGAACGCGTAGAACGGTTGATCCGGTCCGAGCCTCCGCGCCAGCTCCAGGTACGGCAGGACGTTGCCGCTGACGGGATGGACGCAGAAGAAGGGACGCCGTGAGCCCGTGCGGGTGATGGGCACCAGGGGGGACAGATGCCCCGGGGCCTGACGCAGCCGCGCGGCCAGCTCCTCCAGCGTGCCCGCCTGGAAGAGCGACACCACCGGCAGGGTGCGCCCCAGGCGCTCGCGGATGAGCGACATCATCCGCATGGCCAGGAGTGAGTGGCCGCCCAGTTCAAAGAAGTCGGATGTGATGCTGATGGGCCCTGCGCCCAGCAGCTCCTCCCAGATGCGGACGAGCAGCAGCTCCAGCGCGTCGCGTGGCGCGACATGGGCTCGCGTTGAATGCAGACGGAGGGCCTCCGGCTCGGGGAGCGCCTTGCGGTCCACCTTGCCATTGTGCGTCAGCGGCAGCGCGGTCAGCACCACGATGGCCGAGGGCACCATGAAGTCCGGCAGCCGCTCCTTCACGAAGCGCCGCAGGCTGGCCGTATCGGGCACGGCTTCCGGCGGGGGCACGACGTAGGCCACCAGCCGCCTGCCCTCGCTCGCCTCCTCGCGCGCGAGCACCACGGCCTCGCGCACGTCCGGGTGTCGGCGCAGGGCCTCCTCGATCTCTCCCAGCTCGATGCGGAAGCCGCGCACCTTCACCTGCTGATCGATGCGGCCCAGATACCGGAGTACACCCTCGGGCAGCCACCGCACGCGGTCGCCCGTGCGGTACAGCCTTGCCCCCGGTCGCTGGCTGAACGGATCCGGAACGAAGCGCTCCGCGGTCAGTTCGGGCCGGTCGACATAGCCACGGGCCAGACCAGCGCCTCCCAGGTACAGCTCTCCCGCCACGCCCTGGGGCACGGGCTGGCCCAGTGCATCCAGCACGTACGCGCGCGTCCCATCCAGCGGCCGGCCCACGGTGGGCTCTCGCGTGGCCCCTTGAGGTGCCAGCGCCCAGGTCGAGTACGTCGTGTCCTCGGTGGGGCCATAGAGGTTGAGCACCCGCTCCACGCCGGGCGCGGCCTGATGGATGGCTTGCACCAGCGAGTTGGCGAGCGGCTCTCCGGCCAGGTTCACCGTGCGCACCGAGTCCGGCACGGCGTTGGCGCGCACCAGCTCCGCCATCGCGGACGGCACGGTGTTGATCAGGGTCACCCGCCCAGCCGCCGTAAGCGACGGCAGCTCCAGCGCGTTGCGAGCCATGACCACGGCGCCGCCTCGGGTGAGCGGCGCGAACAGCTCGAAGACAGACAGGTCGAAGTTGAGCGACGTGGAGGCCAGCACGCAGGCCAGCTCGGACGGAGCAAAGGCCCGTGCAGTCCAGCGCAAGAAGGCCACGGCGCTCCGGTGCTCCAACGCCACGCCCTTGGGGCGGCCCGTGCTGCCCGACGTGAAGAGCACGTAGGCCAGATGATCCGGGGCGGTGATGGAGACAGGAGCGTCCCCGGACTCCGCCGCGAAGACGTGCGTCTCATCGAGCGCCACGTGGGCCGCATCCACGGGAGGCAGCGAGTCCAGCAATGTGCGCTGGCCCACGAGCACCCGGGGCTTCGCATCCTCCAGCATGAAGGCCAGCCGTTGACTCGGGTACGCCGGGTCCAGCGGCACGTAGGCGCCACCTGACTTGAGGATGCCGAGCACCGCGACCACCAGGTTCGCGTCGCGCTCCGCGCAGAGCCCCACGCGCACCTCTGGCCCCACGCCCAGCGCGCGCAAGCGCCGCGCCAGTTGGTTCGCCCTCTCGTCCAAGTCGCGGTACGTCAGCGACACGTCTCCAGACACCACCGCCACCGCGTCGGGTGTGGTGGCCGCCTGACGTTCGACGAGCGTGTGGATGCATGCGTCCGCGGGCCCGCCGGAGCCGGTGTCGTTCCACTCCACCAACAGCCGCCGCTGCTCCGCTTGTCCCAGAAGCGGGAGCGCGAGCACGGGGCGCCCGGGTTCGGCGGTGGCACCTTCGAGCAGCGCCTTCAGGTGTCCCAACAGCCGCTCCACCGTCGCGGGCTCGAACAGGGCGGTGCTGTACTCCAGCCCACCGGTGAAGCCGTCCTCACCGTCCACCAGACCGAGCGTTAGGTCGAACCGGGCCACCCGGTGCTCCACCTCCACGGGCTGGAGTGACAGGCCGGACCGACCCTGCCCTGCTGCCCTGGGCGTGCTGTCGAAGGTGAGCATCACCTGGAAGAGGGGCGAATGGCTCAGGCTGCGCTCGGGACGCAGCTCCTCCACGAGCTTCTCGAACGGCACGTCCTGGTGCGCATACGCGCCGAGCGTCACCTCTCGCACCCGGGCGAGCAGTTCGCGGAAGGAGGGATGGCCGTCCAGCCGCGTCCTCAACACCAGCGTGTTGACGAAGAAGCCGATGAGCCCCTCCGTCTCCGCCCGCGTGCGGCCCGCGATGGGCGAGCCGACGCACACGTCCTCCTGCCCTGAGTAGCGCGCCAGCACCGCCTGGAACGCCGCCAGCAGCACCATGAACGGCGTCACGCCCTCACGGCGGCCCAGTGCCTGCACGGCATCGGACAGCTCGCGGCCCAGTGCGAAGGGAGCGAACGCGCCCTCCAGGGACTGCACCGCCGGACGGGGATGATCCGTGGGCAGCTCCAGCAGGCGGGGCGCTCCTTCCAGCCGCTGCTTCCAGTAGCCGAGCTGCGCCTCCAGGACCTCGCCCTGGAGCCATTCCCGCTGCCAGACCGCATGGTCCGCGTACTGGACGGGCAGTGCCGGCAGCCGCGACGGCTGTCCCTGGGAGAAGGCCTCGTAGAGCTCCGTCAGCTCGTGGACCAGGATCCCCATGGACCAACCGTCGGAGATGATGTGGTGCAGCACCAGCACCAGCACGTGCTCCTGTTCGGACAAGTCGAGCAGCGTGGTCCGCAGCAGGGGACCGTGCTCCAGGTTGAACGGGCGCTGCGCGGCCTCCTGCGAGAGACGCCTCGCCTCCGCTTCACGTTGGGCTTCCGGAAGCGTGCCCAGGTTCACCCTGTCGAGCCGTGCCCTGCCCTCCGGGTCGATGACCTGCACGGGCGAGCCGCCCTCGATTCGGAAGGTGGTGCGCAGGGACTCGTGCCGGCGAATCAGCGCGTCGAGACCGTGCTCCAAGGCGGCCACGTCCAGGGTGCCGCTCAGCCTCACCACCGAGGGCACGTTGTAGACGGTGCTGCCCGGCTCCAGTTGATCCAGGAACCACAACCGCTGCTGCGCGAAGGACAGGGGGAGTGCCCCGTCGCGAGCTGCCCGCTTCAAGGGCGGAGCCTGGATACCTGCCGCGTCAGCCCGTGCGACGTCCACTCGCTGCGCCAGTCGAGCGACCGTCGGTGATTCGAACAGCTCGCGCAGCGGCAGCTCTACCTGGAGGGCTTCACGGATCCGCGAGACGAGCTGTGTCGCCAGCAGGGAGTGCCCACCCAGCTCGAAGAAGTCGTCGTGGATCCCCACCCGTTCCTTGCGGAGGACGCCAGCCCACATTCCGGCCAGCAGCTCTTCCGTGGGCGTGCGAGGCGCTTCGTAGCCATGCAGCGCCGTGGCTACCGTGGCCTCCGGTGCGGGCAGGGCCTTGCGGTCCACCTTTCCGTTGGGCGTCAGGGGCAGTGCGTCCAGTACCACGTAGGCCGACGGCACCATGTACTCCGGCAACCGCTGCTTCACGTGGCTCCGAAGCTCGCTGGCCTCCAGCTCCGCGCCCTCTTCCGCCGTCACGTACGCCACCAGCCGCTTGCCTTCGGCTCCGTCGTCTCGGACCACCACCACCGATTCACTGACTCCGGCGGATTGGCTCAGCGCTGCTTCCACTTCGCCCAGTTCGATGCGGTAGCCCCGCACCTTCACCTGCGTGTCCTTGCGGCCCACGAAATCCAGCGTGCCGTTGCTCAGCCACCGCACCATGTCTCCTGTGCGGTACAGCCGGTCGCCTTGGCCGAAGGGATTGGGGACGAAGCGCCCCGCCGTCAGCTCCGGCCGGCCCACGTATCCACGGGCCAGGCCCTCTCCGCCCACGTACAGCTCGCCCGGCACTCCCACCGGCACCGGCTGCATCGTCCCGTCCAGCACGTACGCCGTCGTGTTCTGGATGGGCTGACCGATGGACACCGTCGTGCCTACTTCATCGGGCCCTTCCATCCGGTGCGTGCTGGAGAACGTCGTGTTCTCTGTCGGGCCGTACCCGTTGATGAGCACGCCTCCGGTGGTGAGCCTCTCTTTCACACGGCCCACCGGCAGCACGTCTCCTCCAGCCAGCACCTGCTTCACCTTCGCCAGGGCTTGCGGCTGCCGCGCCTGCATCTGCTCGAAGAGCGCCGCTGTCAGCCACAGCGACGTGATGCTTGCCTCCTCCAGCTTGCGGCCCAGCTCCTCCAGCGACGGCGTCCCCGCCGGGTACACCACCAGCTTCGACCCGTGCAGCAGCGCGCCCCAGACTTCCAGCGTCGAGGCGTCGAACGAGATGGGTGCCAGTTGCAGCCACACCTCTTCCGGCCCGAACTGTGCGAAGTCCGTTCCCAGCACCAGCCGCGACACCGCCCGGTGCGGCACGCCTACGCCCTTCGGCTGGCCCGTGCTTCCCGACGTGAACATCACGTACGCCAGGCCCCCCCCGCCCACTTGGGCAGGCAGGTTGCTCACGGGCTGGCTTGCGATGAGCGTGTCCCACTCGGTGGCCACGTTCACCACCGATGTGCCTTCCGTGAGGCCCATGGGCTGGAGCAGCTTCTGTTGGCCGACGAGCAGCGTCACCCCAGCCTCTCGCTGCATCCACCGCAATCGCTCCAGCGGGTAGCTCGCATCCAGCGGGACGTACGCGCCTCCCGCCTTCAGGATACCCAGCACGCTCACCACCAGTTCCAGCGAGCGCTCCACGCACAGGCCCACCCTCACCTCGGGCCCCACGCCCATCCCATTCAGATGGTGCGCCAGTTGGTTGGCCCGCCGGTTCAACTCCCCGTAGGTCAGCCGCTGCGCTCCGTAC
Organism: Corallococcus praedator; assembly: GCF_003612125.1. Lineage (GTDB taxonomy): Bacteria > Myxococcota > Myxococcia > Myxococcales > Myxococcaceae > Corallococcus > Corallococcus praedator. Next base: position 577 of record NZ_RAWI01000334.1, on the reverse strand, counting down.
TCCACCGCCACCGCTTCTGGCGTCTTCAGCGCCTGCGCTTCGAACAGCTCCGGCAGCGACTTCTCGCGTGGGTACTCCGCCGCCCTGCCGCTCCAGTCCTTCACCAATCGCTGCTGCTCTTCGTGACCCATCAGCGGCAGTTCCCACAGCCGCGTTTCGGGGTTGGCGACCGCTGCCTCCAACAGGACGCGCAGGTGAGCCAGCAGCCGATCCATCGTCTCGGCTTCAAACAGATCGCTGTTGAACTCCAGACCGCCCGACAGGCCTTCTTCCGATTCGCCCAGGCCCAGCGTCAGGTCGAACTTCGCCGTCTTGCCTGACGACTCCGCCGCCTCCAGCTTCAGCCCCGGCAGGCTCACCGCCGAGCCCGGCGCGTTCTGCAGCACGAACATCACCTGGAAGAGCGGGCCCCGGCTCAAGTCACGCTCCGGTTGCAGCTCCTCCACCAGCCTCTCGAATGGCACTTCCTGGTGCGCGTACGCACCCAGCGTCGTCTCCCGCACCTGCGCCAGCAACTGCCGGAAGCTCTCCTCCGGCTTCAGCTTCGCCCTCAACACCAGCGTGTTCACGAAGAAGC
>NZ_RAWI01000333.1 GCF_003612125.1 Corallococcus praedator | reverse complement strand
CCCGCGCACCGGCCCCCTGCCGCTCTCCTTCGTCCAGGAGCGCGTCTGGCGTCTGGAGCAGTACCTGCCCGGCCTGTCCGCCTACACGATTCCCTTCGTCCTGCGCCTGGAGGGTCCCGCCGACGTCGCCACCCTGGAGCGCGCCATCCAGGAAGTCGTCCAACGTCACGAAGCCCTGCGCACGACCTACGACGCCGTGGACGGCAGGCCCGTGCAGCGCTTCCACCCCCACGTGCGCATCCCGCTTCCCCTCGTGCAGGTGGAAGGCACGCCCGAAGCGCGCGAGGAGGCCGCCCTCCAGTTCGCCCGCGAGGACGCCGCGCGGCCCTTCGACTTGGTGCATGGCCCCGTCCTTCGCACCACGCTCGTGCGCCTGCGCACGGACCTGCACCTGCTGGTCTGCGCCATCCACCACATCGTCTGCGACACGCTCTCCACGTCGCTCTTCCTCCAGGAGGTCGGGCAGCTCTACGCCGCCTTCCTCCAGGGCAGGCCCTCACCGCTCGCGCCCCTTCCGGTGCAGTACGCGGACTTCGGCGCGTGGCAGCGGGAGTCCCTGGCCGAAGCGCGCTTCCCCGAACAGGAGCAGTGGTGGCGGCAGCGACTGGCCGGCATGCCGCGCCAGTTGGGCATCCCCACCGACCGCCCCCGGCCCGCGAACTGTCCGCTCACCTCCGAGCGCATGGTGCTGGACTTCCCGCCCGCGCTCGCCGACGCGCTGGTCGCCTTCGGCAAGCGCGAGGGCTTCACGTCGTACATGACGGTGCTCGCCGCGTGGAACGCGCTCTTGCACCGGTACACCGGGCAGGCGGACCTCATCGTCGGCACGCCCATCGGCAACCGCACGCGGCCGGAGCTGCTGCCCCTCATCGGCTATGTGGCGCACTCGGCCGCCTTCCGCACCCACGTCGGTGACGACCCGAGCTTCCGCGAACTGCTGCACCGCGTGCGGCGCGAAGTCACCGACGTGCAGTCGCGCCCGGACGTTCCCTTCGAGCTGCTCGTCGAACAGCTCGTCCCCGGCAAGGACATTGGCCGGGACCGCATGGCCGACACCGTCTTCGTCTACCACTCCCGTCTGGAGATGGGCGGTGATGCGCTGGCGGCTGTCGGGGCCCGGGGCACCTTCGTCGAAGTGCCGGGCACGCCCGTGCAATGGGGCGCGACGCTGTCCGACCTGACGCTCATCCTCACCGAGGAGCCCGGGCGCGTGCACGGTGCGCTGGAGTACGCGACGGAGCTGTTCGATGCCTCCACCGCGCGGCGCATGCTGGAGCACCTCCAGGTGCTGCTCGGCGCGGCGCTTGTCCAGCCCGAAGCCCCGCTCTCCCGCCTGCCGCTGGGCACGGAGAACGAACGCCGAGCGTGGCCCGAACCGCGAGCCCTTCCCCTCGCACCCTCACTGCCTGCCCTCCTCCGTGAACAGGCGCGGCGTCAGCCGGACACCGTCGCCGTGAGCCAGGGAGAGCGGACCTGGACGTGGACGGAGCTGGCGACCCGTGCGCGGCGGCTCGCCGCGCGGTTGCGGGAGCTGGGCCTTTCGCCGGGAGAGCCCGTCGCGCTCTGCCTGCGTGCCTCGCCCGAGAAGCTGGCCGCGCTGTGGGGCGTGCTTGAAGCCGGGGGCGCTCCGGTGGCGCTCGGGCCCACGGATCTGGACTCACTGCCGACCTATGCCCGGGAAGGCCAGCCTGCGCCCCGCCTCGTCACCTGGCGGGGGCTCGTCACGTCCTCCCGGTTGGACGCGGCGCGGGTCCTTCAGGTTGAAGCGGTGTTGGACGACGCTTCGACAGCGGCGATGAACGGCGAGGAGCCCTCGCCCTCGCCGGACTCGCTGGCGTGGTTGCTGCCCATGGGCGCGGGCCAGCCCGCGTGGGCGCTAAAGCACGCTTCGTTGGCGGACTTCTTCGCCGGACTCGATGCGCGCCTTCGCCCGGCCCCGGGCACCACCTGGCTCGCCGCCTCCGAGCCCGCTCCCGAGAAGCCCGAACTCGAAGCCCTCTGGGCCCTCTCCCGCGGGCTGCGCGTCGTCTTCCCTTCCGAGGCCGTCACCTCGCGCCTCGCGCAGGGCCGCGAAGGTGCCGCTCCGTTGCAGATCAGCCTGTCCTACTTCGCCAACGATGAGGACTCGCTCACCGGCCCCAAGTACGAGCTGTTGATGGAGGGCGCGAAGTTCGCGGACGCGAATGGCTTCTCCGCCGTGTGGACGCCGGAGCGGCACTTCCACTCCTTCGGCGGCATCTACCCGCAGCCCGCCGTGGTCTCCGCCGCGCTCGCCGCCGTCACGAAGAACCTGCGCCTGCGCTCCGGCAGCGTCGTGCTGCCCCTGCATGATCCGCTGCTCGTCGCGGAGCAGTGGGCCGTCGTGGACAACCTCTCGCAGGGCCGCGTCGACGTGTCCGTGGCCACCGGCTGGCACGTCCAGGACTTCACCTTCGCGCCGCAGAACTACGCCGACCGCCGTAACATCCTCCTGCAGAACCTGAAGACGTTGCGGGCCCTCTGGCGCGGCGAGCGGCAGCGGCGTCCGGGCGGCAATGGCGTCACCGTGGAGGTGGGCCTGCGTCCGAAGCCGGTGCAGCAGGAGCTGCCGGTGTGGCTCACCGCCACCGCCAATCCGGAGACCTTCCGCCTCGCGGGAGAGCTGGGCGCGGGCGTCCTCACCGGCCTCTTCGCCCACTCGGTGGAGGAGCTGAAGCCCAAGGTGGCCCTCTACCGCGAGGCGTGGCGCCGCAATGGCCACCCCGGCCGGGGTCACATCACCTGCATGCTGCACACGTTCGTCGGTGACGACGAAGCGGAGGTCCTGCGGCAGGTCCGCAAGCCGCTGCTGGCCTACTTCCGGAGCTCCGCGGACATCACCGCGTCGCTGCTCGCGGCCCAGGGACATCAGGGCGAACTCAACAAGGTCTCGAAGGAGGACATCGACGCGCTGCTGGAGCACACCTTCGAGCACCACGCGAAGGGCACCGGCCTCATCGGCACGGTGGACAGTGGCCTCAAGCGGCTGCGCGACGTGCGCGCGGCGGACGTGGACGAGGTGACGTGCCTCATCGACTTCGGGCTGGAGACGTCCGTCGTCCTCCAGGGGCTCCGCCGGCTGGCCACGCTGCGCGAACTCCTGGTGGCCGACGAGGCCTCGCGACAGTCGCGCGTGCGGGGCGACCGGGACACGGGCGTCGGGGAGCTGCTTGCCCTCACCCGTCAGTCCGGCGCGGTGTTGGTGAACACCACCGCACGGCTGGCCCGCACGCTGGCGGACCTCCCTGGTGCGCACGAGTCCCTGGCCCCGGTGTCCGCATGGATGTTGGAGGGCGCGTCGACGGAGCTGGCCTCCGCGCTCCAGCGCGCCTCGGGCGGCACCGTGCTGCTCGCGGGAGAAGCCAGCGAAGGCGGCCTGCTGCCCCGGGCTACCGGAGAGAAGCTGCCCGCGGGGCTCCAGGCCTGGGTGCTGGACGCGGCGGGTGAACCCGTGCCCACGGGGGTCGTGGGGGAGCTGGCCCTCTCCGGCCCGGGCCTCCCCACGTCCTTCTGGAAGGCCCCCGAGGACGCGTCCCACCGCTGGGCACCGCACCCGCTGCGAGCCTCCGAGCGCCTCTACCGCACCGGCCGTCCCGTGCGCCTGCGCGCCGACGGGCACGTCGAGTCCGTGTCCCTGCCCGCCTTCAAGATCCCCGCGCCGCGCCCCGCGCCTGGCAGCACGCATCCCGAAGCGCAGCCCGCCACCGTGGACTCCGGAGCGAACCCGGTCATCCCGCGTGCGCCGCGCGGTGGGCCGTTGCCGCTGTCCTTCGCCCAGCAACGCCTGTGGTACCTCCAGCAGCTGGAGCCGGACAGCACCGCCTACAACAACGCGATCATCTTCCGGCTCACGGGCCCGCTGGATGCGCGGGCACTGCAGACGGCGCTCGACGCGCTGGTGGAGCGCCACGAGGTCCTTCGCACCACGTACGCCCTCTCCAGCACGCATCCCGTGCAGCACATCCACCCCACCGGCACGCTGCCGATGGACAGGGAGGACGTCCCCGGGGACACGGCCGAAGCGCGCGAGGCCGCCATGCTGCGCCGCTGCCAGGAGTACACCGCGACGCCCTTCCGCCTGGACACGGGCCCCGTCGCCCGCGCCCTCCTGCTGCGGCTGGGCCCCGACGCGCACGTCCTCCACCTGCTCCTGCACCACGTCGTCTCCGATGCCTGGTGCGCGCTGGTCCTCAGTCGCGAGCTGCCCGTCCTCTACGCCTGCGCCAGCGCGGGCGTGCCGTCCGTCCTTCCGCCGCTGCCGGTGCAGTACGCCGACTACGCCGTCTGGCAGCGCGAGTGGCTGACAGGCCCGGTGCTGGAGGAACAGGCGCGCTGGTGGAAGGAGCTGCTCCAGGGGGCCCCGCCGTTGGAGCTGCCCACCGACCGGCCCCGTCCCGCCGTGCAGTCCTACGCGGGCGCGGCCCATCGCTTCCACCTGCCGCGCGAGGTGTCGGAGCCCCTGCTCGCCGTGGGGCGCCGCGAAGGCGCTACGTCGTTCATGGTGTTGATGGCGCTCTACCAGGCGCTGCTCTCCCGCTACTCCGGCCAGGACGACTTCGCGGTGGGCACCCCCATCGCCGGCCGCACGCGTCCCGAGGTGGAGGGCCTGCTGGGCTGCTTCGTCAACACGCTCGCCCTGCGCGCGAAGCTCGACGATGCGCCGAGCTTCCGGGAACTCATCGCCCGCGTGAAGCAGCAGGCCCTGGGTGGCTACGCACGGCAGGACATGCCCTTCGAGCGGCTGGTGGACGTGCTCCAGGCGCCGCGCGACCTGAGCCGCACGCCGGTCTTCCAGGCCATCCTCAACGTCATCAACGTCCCGGAGGCCCAGACGACGGAGGGGCAGGGCCTGCGCATTGGCGGCGTGGACGTGCCAGTGACGACGTCCAAGTTCGACCTGACGCTGGAGGTCTGGGAGCAGCGTGACGGGCTGCGCTGCCGCCTGGAGTACGCCACCGCCCTCTTCGACGAAGCGACGCTGGCGCGGATGGCGGAGCACCTGACGGCGCTGGCGAAGGCCGTCACCGCCGCGCCGGACGCGCCGGTCGCGGGCCTGCCGCTGCTGTCCACCGAAGCGCGTGAGCAGGTGCTGCGCGGATGGAATGACACGCGCGTGGAGTTCCCGCGCGGCGCGAGCCTCCACCAGCTCTTCGAGGCCCAGGCTGAACGCACGCCGGACGCCATCGCGCTCCAGTCCGAGGCGCGGCGGCTCACGTATGGCCAGCTCGAAGCGCGCGCCAACCAGCTCGCGCACCACCTGCGGGCCCGGGGCGTGGGGCCGGAGACGCTGGTGGGCGTGAGCCTGGAGCGCTCGCTGGAGATGGTCGTTGCCCTGCTGGGCGTCCTGAAGGCGGGGGCCGCCTACGTGCCGCTGGATCCCTCCACGCCGGGCGAGCGACTCGCCGGGATGCTGGAAGACACCGCCGCGCCCGTCCTCCTCATCCAGGAGCGCTTCCGGAGCGCACTGCCTCCACACGCCGCGCACGTCGTCGCGCTGGACACGGAGTGGGATGCCATCGCGCGGCAGCCCGTCAGCCGTCCACGGGCGCTGGCCGGTGACGACGCGCTCGCGTACGTCATCTTCACCTCCGGCAGCACGGGGCGACCCAAGGGCGCGATGAACGCGCACGCGGGGGTCGTCAACCGCCTGCGCTGGATGCAGGCGCGGTACGGCCTGACGCCCGGCGACACGGTGTTGCAGAAGACGCCCTTCAGCTTCGATGTGTCCGTCTGGGAGTTCTTCTGGCCGTTGATGACGGGGGCGCGGCTCGTGCTGGCGAGGCCCGGAGGCCATCAGGAGCCGGACTACCTCACCGCGTTGATGGACCGCGAGGGCGTGACGACGGCGCACTTCGTGCCATCCATGCTGCGGGCCTTCGTGGAGGAGCCCGGACTGGAGCGCCTGACGCGACTGCGGCAGGTGATGTGCAGCGGCGAAGCCCTGCCCGCGGACCTGGTGCACAAAGCGCAGGCCCGCCTGCCCCACGCGGTGCTGCACAACCTCTACGGCCCCACCGAGGCCGCGGTGGACGTGACGTCCTGGGAGTGCCCGCGTGACGAAGTCCTGCGCGTCGTGCCCATTGGTCGTCCCGTGGCGAACACGCGGATGTACGTCCTGGATCGGAGGAACCAACCGGTGCCCGTGGGCATCCCGGGCGAGCTGTTCATCGGCGGCGTGCAGGTGGGTCGGGGCTACTGGCGCCGCCCCGCGCTCACCGCCGAGCGCTTCGTTCCGGATGCGCACGGCGACACGCCCGGGGCGCGCCTCTACCGCACCGGCGACATCGCCCGGTGGCGCACCGACGGCACGCTGGAGTACCTGGGCCGCGCCGACTTCCAGGTGAAGCTGCGCGGCTTCCGCATCGAGCTGGGTGACATCGAAGCCGCGCTCCAGGCCTGGCCGGGAGTGCGCGAGGCCGTGGCCGTCGTGCGTCAGGAGCACGCGGGAGATCCACGCCTCGTCGCATACGTCACGATCGAAGGCACCGCGCCCGACACCGCCGCCCTGCGCGCCTTCCTGCACACGCGGCTGCCTGAATACATGGTGCCCTCCGCGCTGGTCACCCTGGAGGCCCTGCCCCTCACGTCCAGCGGCAAGGTGGACCGCAAGGCCCTGCCCGCCCCCGAGGCGCCCACCACCGTGAAGGGTGAGTCCATCGCCCCGCGCGATGACACCGAGCGGGCGCTGGCGGAGATCTTCGCGCAGGTGCTCGGCGTCGAACGGGTCGGCGTCCAGGACAGCTTCTTCGAGCTGGGTGGTCATTCACTGCTCGCGACCCAGGTGGCGGCCCGCGTCCGTGCACGCTTCGGGCAGGAGCTGCCGCTGCGCACGCTCTTCGAGGCTCCGACGGTGGAGACACTCTCCCGTCGCCTCACGGGCAAGGCTGCTACCTCCGAGCCGCAAGCCTCGACGGTCGCGGCACCTTCCGAGCATCGCTCCGGCGAGGCCACGCCCACCCCGGAGCTGGAGGCAGCGCCCGTGCCGGGCGCGGAGCCTTCATCCGTCGCGCGGCAACCGGTCTGGTTCGTGGGGCAGCAGGAGCCCGGCTGGCACCACCGGGTGGTGCGCTACGCCGACACCTCCGGCTGGCAGCGTGAGCAGTTCCCTTCCGCGCCCGAAGCAACCAAGGCCGGGGCCCCAGCCTCCACGACCGTCCTCCCGCAGCCGCCCGCGAAGTCCGCCCGGGAGGCCACGAACACCGCCCATCCACCGGACGCTTCCGCCCTCACCCCGCTGACGCGCAGGGAGCGGCCGGAGGTGTTGCCGCTGTCGTTCGCCCAGCAGCGGCTGTGGTTCATCCACCAGCTTGGCGCCGTGGACGCGGCCTACCATGTCCCGTTGGCCCTGAAGCTGGAGGGCACGCTGGACCTCGTCGCGCTGCAACGGAGCTTCGATGCGCTGATGCGCCGTCACGAAGCCCTGCGCACCACGTTCCGCGCGCGTGAAGGCACCCCCGAACAAGTCATCCACCCCGCCCTCCCGCTGCCGGTGCGGCAGGTGGACCTGACGGGCATCACCGACCCGGAGCAGCGTCGCGCGGAGGCCGCGAAGCTCGCCGTCGAGGAGACCCGCAGCCCGTTCGACCTGGAGCAGGGCCCCCTCATCCGCGCCCTCCTCTTGAAGCTGTCCCCCACCGAGCACGTGCTGGTCCTCAACCAGCACCACATCATCTCCGATGGCTGGTCCACCGGCGTCCTGGTGCGCGAGATGGGCACGCTCTACGCCACCCTCTCCCGGGGCCTCCCCTCGCCCCTGCCCGAACTCCCGGTGCAGTACGCCGACCACGCCCTGTGGCAGCGCGACTGGCTGAGCGGAGCGGTGCTGGAGCACCAGCTCGGCTACTGGCGCCAGCAGCTCGAAGGCGCACCGTCACACCTGGAGCTGCCCACGGATCATCCACGCCCGGCCCGGCAGACCTTCCAGGGCGCGCTCATGCCGCTCACGCTTCCCCGAGCATCAAGCGAGGCGCTGGAGGCCCTGGCGCGGCGCGAGGGCGTGACACCGTTCATGGTGCTGCTGGCGGCCTTCCAGGTGCTGCTGGGACGCTACGCCGGCCAGGACGACGTGCTCGTCGGCTCCCCCATCGCAGGCCGCCGCCATGCCGAGTCCGAAGCGCTCATCGGCTACTTCGCCAACACCGTCGTCCTGCGCACCCGCCTGCACCCCGGTGACACCTTCCGCACGCTGCTCACGCGGGTGCGCGACACCACGCTGGGCGCCTACGAACACCAGGACCTCCCCTTCGAGAAGCTCGTCGAGGCCCTGCACCCCACCCGCGACCCAAGCCGCACGCCCTTCTTCCAGGTCACCTTCACGCTGCAGAACGCCCCCCTCCCGAAGCTGGAGCTGCCCGGCCTGTCGCTCCAGCCGATGAACGCCGATCCCGGGGCGATCCGCTTCGACCTGGAGTGGCTGCTGCACCGCTCCCCGGAAGGCTTCGCCGGAGGCATCAACTTCAACACCGCCCTGTTCGCACCGGCGACCGTGGCCCGCCTGGCCCGGCACCTGCGCGTGCTGCTCGACGCCGCGGTGGCCTCCCCCGCGACCCCGCTCTCCCGCCTGCCGTGGCTCACCGCCGAGGAGCGCCAGCAGGTGCTGGAGTCCTGGAGCGGCACCACCACCGAGTACCCGCGCGAAGCCTCCGTGCCCGCGCTGTTCACGGAGCAGGCCCACCGCACCCCCGACGCGATCGCGGTGAGGGCCCCCGGGAGCACCGGCGCCTTCCAACCAGACGCGCCACGAGAACTCACCTACGCGGAGCTGGAGCGCCAGTCGAATCAGCTCGCGCACCACCTGCGACGCCTGGGCGTGCGCCCGGGGGATCGGGTGGCCCTGTGCGTGGAGCGCTCGCCGGAGCTCATCACCGGAATGCTCGGCATCCTCAAGGCCGGCGCGGCCTACGTGCCCGTGGAGGCGAAGGCCCCGACGGCGCGCACCACGTGGATCCTCCAGGAGGCGGGCGTCAGCGTGCTCGTCACGCAGGAGGCGCTGGCGGATGAGCTGCCAGCGGTGGCCGGCCTGCTGGTCCTCCTCGATGCGGAGGCGGAGCTGCTCGCGAAGCAGCCCGCCACGCCGCTGGACGTGCAGGTGCCGGCCGAAGCGCTGGCCTACGTGATGTTCACGTCGGGAAGCACCGGCCGCCCCAAGGGCGTCACCGTGCCCCACCGGGGCATCGTGCGACTGGTCCGAGGCGCCTCCTTCCTCCAGACCGGGCCCGGCGAGGTGTTCCTCCAGGTGGCCCCGGTCGCCTTCGACGCGTCCACGCTGGAGGTCTGGGGTCCGCTCCTCAACGGCGCGAAGCTGGTGCTGGCGCCGCCGACCGCGCTGTCCTTGTCGGAGCTGGCCACGCTGTTGACGGCCGAAGGCGTCACCACCCTGTGGCTCACCGCCGCGCTGTTCGAACAGATGGTCCTGCACGAAGGCGCCTCCCTTTCGCGCGTGCGACGGGTGCTGGCGGGCGGTGACGTGCTGCCCGTGCCACGCGTGCGCGAGCACCTGGCGCGGATGGCGCCAGACGCCGTGCTCCTCAACGGCTACGGCCCCACGGAGAACACCACCTTCTCCGCCACGCACACGCTGCGCGCCGGGGACACCGTGGAGGGCACCGTGCCCATTGGCCGGCCCCTGTCCAACTCCACCGCGTGGGTGTTGGACGCCGCGCTCGAGCCCACGCCACCGGGCGTCCCCGGAGAGCTGTACGTCGGAGGCGACGGCCTCGCCTGGGGCTACCTCCAGCGGCCCGACCTCACCGCCGAGCGTTTCACCCCCCATCCCTTCGCCACCCGGCCGGGCTCCCGCCTGTACCGCACCGGCGACCGGGCCCGCTGGCGCGAGGACGGGACGCTGGAGTTCCTGGGCCGCACCGACTTCCAGGTGAAGATCCGCGGCTTCCGCATCGAGCCCGGCGAAGTGGAGGCCGTGCTGCGCCAGTCCCCCGACGTCCGCGAAGCGGTGGTGCTGGCGCGCGAGGACGTGCCCGGGGAGAAACGGCTCGTCGCCTACGTCGTGGGCACGCAAGCCGGCCCCGGCACCACCGACCGAGTGAGGGCGTTCGCACGGCAGCAGCTTCCCGACCCGCTGGTGCCCTCCGCGTGGGTGGAGCTGCCAGCCCTGCCGCTGTCCCCGAACGGCAAGGTGGACCGCAAGGCCCTGCCCCTGCCCGAAGCGGCCAGCACGGACGCAACTGCGCGCGAGGCCCCCCGCGATGCCGTGGAAGCGCGGCTCGCGAGCATCTGGGCGGAAGTGCTGCGCCTGGACCCGGAGACGGTGGGCATCCACGACGACTTCTTCGAACGGGGAGGCCATTCGCTCCTCGCCACGCAGGTGGTGTCGCGGATCCGCCGGGTGTTCGGGGTGGAGCTGCCCCTGGGTGAGCTGTTCAACGCGCCCACCGTGGCCGCGCTCGCAGCCCGACTCTCCACCTTCGCGAGCACGTCCCAGGTGCCCCCGCCCCTCACGCGCGGGCCC
>NZ_RAWI01000332.1 GCF_003612125.1 Corallococcus praedator | reverse complement strand
GGCTAGCGGCGCTCTGGAGAACGCATGCGGCGTTCGGGCCTGGGTTCGGGGTCCGGGGGGCGGGTCCAGTACAGCCAGGCCGTCAGGGCGAGGAGCGCGGCCACGGCCAGTCTTCGCAACCACTCTTCACGGGCCCGTCCGGGCGAGTCCGCGTCCGCCTGCGCGGCCTCCGCCAGCGTGGTTTCCATCGCGGGCCCCAATTCGTGCATGCGCCGGCACACCTGGGCCACGGGGGCGAGCGCCACCGGCACGGGGGCCGTGTCCTTCTCCACGACCGCGGCCAACATGCGCTCCCAGGCGGCGGCCTCCTCCGCTCCCTCCGGTTCCCTCGCGGGCTGCCCAGCCTTTCGGGCCAACGCGACGGCGGAGCGCAACAGCAGCACCGAGAACGCGTCGCTGGAGATGCCGTACCAGGTCGCGCACTCCGCGAGCGTGCGGCGCTCGACGAGACGGCGGACCAACACGGCGGCCATGCGCGGCTCCAGTTCGCGCAGGGCCGCGCCGAGCGCTTCGGAGGACAGGCGGGAGGCTTCAGGCACGGAGGCAGTCACGCGGGTTCCATTCTGCGGCATCCTCCGAGCGTTTTCGCGGGCCTCCTGGGCCCATCCATCCTGTCAACGCGTTTCGCACCGGCGGGGAGGGTTGGCGGCCGACCGCTCCCGCTGCGTGCACTCCCGGCCCCGCGCTCCGCGTCCTGGCCTTTGGTCGATTTCTTGAGGCGGATCGCCACGCCCCTAGACTGTTCGACCATGTTGCAACGTGTGGCACTGCTGCTGCTCCTGCTCGCCTCGTCGCGGGCGTTCGCCGTGGAGACGATGCGCATTGCCATGGATGACCCCGGGGACGAGGTCCGCGTGAGCGGTCGCGGCCTGGGCTTCGGACCCGATGCCGAGGACGGGACCTTCGTGGCCATCAGCGCGGGTCAGGCCACCGTGCGTCGCCGGAGCGGGCGGCTGGAGGTCAACGGGGCTCCAGTCCTCGGCGACGCCGTTCGCTTTCGCGGAGGGATGGAGTCCCTGGACGCGGGCGGCCCCGGAAACGAGCCCCTCAAGGCAGGCAGCTCGCAGGTTCGCGGCGACGTCGTCGTCCGCGTCTACCGGGACAGCCTCCAGCTCATCAACGTCATCCCCCTGGAGGACTACCTCGCCGCGGTGCTCGGCAGCGAGATGCCGGTGTCCTTCCCCCTGGAAGCCCTCAAGGCCCAGGCCGTCGCCGCCCGCACCTACGCGCTGCAGAAGAAGCTGGATTCGTACGGTGCCGCCTTCCACATGGGCAGCAGCGTGCTCCACCAGGTGTACGGCGGCGTCAACCGCGAGGACGCCAAGACACGCGCCGCGGTCGAGGCCACTCGCGGCGAGGTCCTGACGTACGACCTGGCCCCCATCGAGGCGTACTTCCACGCCTCCTGCGGCGGCCACACCGAGTCCGGTCAGGACGCGCTCGGGCGGAACCTGCCCTACCTGAAGCCCGTCGACTGCCCCTGCGGCAAGCTGCCGGCCAGCCGCTGGTCCGCGACCCTCTCCGAGAGCGAGCTGCGCAAGGCCCTGAAGTCCTCTCCGGGCGGCATGCGCGTCACCGGCCGCACCGCCACGCACCGCGTGACGCGCGTGACGCTCGCGGATGGCAGCGCGGTGGACGGCGTGCAGTTCCGGCGCAGGCTGGGCTACACGCGGCTCAAGAGCCTGGATTTCGACGTGGAGTCCTCCAGCAAGGGCTACGTCTTCACCGGGCGCGGCTTCGGCCATGGGGCGGGCCTCTGCCAGTGGGGCGCCAAGGCGCTCGCCGACCAGGGCAAGGAGTACCGGGACATCCTCTCCCACTACTACCCGGGCGCCGAGTTCCAGCAGCTCTACTGACCCCCTCCGTCCGCCTCGGATGGTTCCGCGAGGGCGCGGGGACTGCTACAAGCGCTGCCCCCGTGTCGTCCCTCCTCTCCGACTACGATTTCGAGCTCCCCGAGGCGCAGATCGCCCAGGCCCCGCTGCCCCACCGGGACGCGTCGCGCCTGATGGTCGTCAGCCGTGCCACCGGCGCGTGGAGCCACCAGCGCTTCACCGACCTCGTGGACCTGCTGCGCGACGGTGACCTGCTCGTCCTCAACGACGCGCGCGTCATCCCCGCCCGCCTGCTGGGCCAGAAGTCCGGCACCGGCGGCCGCGTCGAGCTGCTGGTGGTCCGCCCCGCCGCCACCTCCACGCTCACCTCCGCCGCGCTGGGCGGCGCCCCCGAGTCGCTCGACTGGGTCTGCCTGGGACAGGCCTCCAAGGGCCTCAAGCCCGGCCAGTCCCTCACCTTCGCGGGCGGCCTGTCCGCCGAGGTCCTGGAGGCGCTGGGGGGAGGGGAGTACCGGGTGCGCTTCCACGCCGCGCCGGGCGCCTCCCTGGCGTCGCTGCTGGACGCGGCCGGACGGCTCCCCCTGCCGCCCTACATCACCCGCGAGCCCAGCGCCGCCGACGCCGAGCGCTACCAGACCGTGTACGCCCGCGCCTCTGGCGCCGTGGCCGCGCCCACCGCGGGGCTGCACTTCACCGACGACGTGTTCGCACGCCTCGCGGCGCGGGGCATCTCGCGCGTGGAGGTGACGCTCGACGTGGGGCCCGGCACCTTCCTCCCCGTGCGCGAGGAGGTGCTGGACAAGCACCACATGCACCCGGAGCGCTTCACCGTGCCGGAGGCCACCGCCGCCGCCGTGAACGCCGCGAAGGCGGAGGGGCGCCGGGTGGTCGCGGTGGGCACCACCGTGGTGCGCACCCTGGAGTCCGCCACCGACCCCCAGACGGGCCGGCTGCGCTCCGGGCCCGGCGAGACGGCGATGTTCATCCGCCCCGGCTATGTCTTCCGCCAGGTGGACGTGCTCCTCACGAACTTCCACCTCCCGCGCTCCACGCTGGTGATGCTGGTGAGCGCGCTCCTGGGCCGTGAGCGCACGCTCGCCGCGTACCAGGAGGCCGTGCGCGCGGGCTACCGGTTCTTCAGTTACGGCGATGCCATGTTGGTGAAGGAGTGAGTGCCGTGGTCGACGAGCAGCGCAAGGAAAAGGGCGATACCCGCGTGCCCCCGGGGCTGGTGCGCTTCGAGCTGTTGCACGAGGACACCGGCACCAAGGCCCGGCGCGGGCGGCTGCACACGCCCCACGGCCCCATCGAGACGCCCATCTTCATGCCCGTGGGCACCGTGGGCAGCGTCAAGGGCGTGGGCCCCGACGACCTCGTCAACCTGGATGCGCAGATCATCCTGGGCAACACCTACCACCTGATGCTCCGCCCCGGAGAGCCGCTCATCCAGGAGATGGGCGGCCTGCACCGCTTCATCTCGTGGGACCGGCCCATGCTCACCGACAGCGGCGGCTTCCAGGTGTTCAGCCTGTCGGAGAAACGCAAAATCACCGAGGAGGGCGCCGCGTTCCAGTCGCACCTGGACGGCTCGCGGCACTCGCTGTCCCCGGAGCGCTCCATCGCCATCCAGGAGACGCTGGGCGCGGACGTCATCATGGCATTCGACGAGTGCCCCCCGTCCACCGAGGACCGGCCCTACCTGGAGAAGTCCCTGGCCCGCACCACGCGCTGGCTGCACCGGTGCGTGAAGGCGTGGAGCCGTGAGCGCTCGTCGCTCTTCGGCATCGTCCAGGGCGGCCTGCACGAGGACCTGCGCAAGCGCCACGCGGAGGAGATCTGCGCGGTGGACCTGCCCGGGTACGCGCTGGGCGGCTACTCCGTGGGCGAGGCCCCGGAGGCGATGCACGCGGGCGTGGCGTACTCGGCGCCGCTGCTGCCCCGCGACCGTCCCCGCTACCTGATGGGCGTGGGGACGCCGCTGGACCTGGTGACGTGCGTGGAGCAGGGCGTGGACATGTTCGACTGCGTGCTGCCCACCCGGTGCGCCCGGAACGGCCTGCTCTTCACCTCGGAGGGCAAGCTCGTCATTCGCAACGCGGCCTACGCCAAGGACCCCCGGCCGGTGGACCCGACGTGCTCCTGCTACACCTGCCGGACCTTCAGCCGGGCCTACCTGCGCCACCTGTTCGCGGCGGGGGAGATCCTCGCGATGCGCCTCAACACACTGCACAACCTGCACTACTTCCTCACCCTGATGGCGGATGTGCGCAGGGCCATCTCCGAGGACCGTTTCGCTTCGTTCGCGAAGGACTTCCGGGCCCGTGCCCACGCCCAGGAGGCCGAGCGGACCCGTGGCCGGTGAGCGACCAACGGGATTGCCGTGCTTCCGGCGTTCACTTGCTCACATGGGGCGCCCTTGCTAAGAGGCCACCCTTTCGGATGTTTTGCCCCCACCCGTACGCCGGGGACGGGGCACACACGGATTTCTTCCGAATCCTCCCTTCAAACCACGAGGCAGTGAGTGGCTGACAGTTTCCTGATTCTCGCGCAGGCCGGGGCCGGTTCTCCCCTCGGGACCTTCGGCTTCCTCGCCGTGCTGGTGGCCATCATGTACTTCGTGATGATCCGCCCCCAGCAGAAGCAGCTCAAGGAGCACCGTGCACTGCTCGCGGGGCTGAAGAAGGGGGATGACGTCGTGACGTCCGGCGGCATCCTCGGACGCATCCACCAGGTGGATGACAGCACCGTGACGGTGGAGATCGCCAGCGGCGTGCGCGTGCGCGTGCTCAAGACGGCTGTCAGCGCGAAGGGAACCGTTCCGGTGGCTGCGGCCCCGACGGCGCCCTCCGCCGACAAGAAGGAGGACAAGTAAATGGACCGCGGCTGGTATTGGAAGTTCGGAATGATTGTCGCGGTGACGCTGGGAACGCTCTGGTTCCTCGTCCCCACGTACTACTCGCTGGTGGTGTTGGATCGCGCCGAGCGCAACAACATCGCCGTGCTGGAGAAGCGGCTGCCGTCATGGGCGCCCCCCGCCAAGTACCGCCTCAACCTGGGGCTGGACCTGCAGGGCGGCATCCACATGGTCATGCGCGTGGACACCAAGACGGCCCTGCAGAAGCGCACCGAGCGCCGCGGGCAGCAGATCGCCACGTACGTCAACGACAAGAAGCTGGGCGAGGTGACGGCGGACACGGATCCGGAGCGGCTGCAGCTGATGCTGACCGCGAAGGACCCGGCGACGATGGACGCAATCCAGAAGGAGGTGCTGGCCACCTTCACCGACTTCTCCCTGGAGTCGCGCAACGGCGCCACGCTGGTGCTCAAGCCGGACGAGGGCCAGGTGAACCGCTTCCGCGATGAAGCCGTGGACCAGGCGATGCTCGTCATCCGCCGCCGCATCGACAAGTGGGGCGTGGCGGAAGTGGACGTGCGCAAGCTGGGCACCGACTCCATCCAGATCTCCCTGCCGGGCCGTAGCAACCCGGAGCAGGCCAAGGAGCTGGTGGGCACCACCGCGCAGCTGGAGTTCCGGATGGTGGACGACACCAACCCCCAGGTCTTCGCGCAGATGTTCACCCAGAGCCCGCCGCCGGCGGAGAGCAACATCACCCTGGCGCAGGATGAAGGCTTCCCGCAGCTGTCGTCGCCCAACCGCGAGGCGCTGCTGGCGTACGCGAAGGACAAGGCGCCGGAAGGCCGCGACGTGCTGACCCAGTGCGTGGCCAACCCGGTGAAGAAGAACGACTGCATCGCGTACCGCAGCTTCCTCGTGGACAAGAACGTGCCGCTCACGGGTGAGAGCCTGTCGGGCGCGGACGCGTCCGTCAGCCAGATGAACGAGCCGGAGGTGAACATCGCCTTCGACCCGGCGGGCGCTCGCGAGTTCGAGAAGCTCACCGAGGCGGGCGTGGGCCGTCGCATGGCCATCGTGCTGGACGACAACGTGCACACCGCGCCGAACATCAACGAGAAGATTGGCGGCGGCCGCGCGCGCATCACCATGGGCCGCGCGGGCGCTCGCAGCTTCGAGGAGTGGCTGGGCGAGGCGCAGACGCTGGCGCTGGTGCTCAAGGCGGGCGCGCTGCCCGCGCCGGTGACGGTGGGCGAAATCCGTCAGGTGGGCGCGACGCTGGGCGACGAGCTCATCAAGAAGGGCAGCCTGGCCGCGCTGGTGGGCCTGGCGCTCGTCATCGTCTTCATGGCCATCTACTACCGCAAGTCCGGCCTCATCGCGGACGTGGCGCTCCTGCTCAACGGTCTGCTCATCCTGGCGGGCCTGGCGTTCTTCAACGCCACGCTGACCTTGCCGGGCATCGCGGGGTTCGTGCTGACGCTGGGCATCGCGGTGGATGCGAACGTGCTCATCAACGAGCGCATCCGCGAGGAGCTGTCGCTGGGCAAGTCCGCGCGCGCGGCGGTGGACCAGGGCTACGACCGCGCCTTCTGGACCATCTTCGACGCGCACGTGACGACGCTCATCGCGGGCTTCATCCTGTTCTTCACCGGAACTGGGCCCGTCCGCGGCTTCGCCACCACGCTCATCGTGGGTCTGCTGGCGTCGCTGTTCACGTCCATCGTCGTGACGCGCGTCATCACGACCTACTTCGTCCACGGTCGTAATGCGCAGTCGGTGTCGGTCTAACCGGCCCAGGCGCCACGGGAACCCGCCATGCAGATTCTCAAGCACAAGACGAACTTCGACTTCATCAGCAAGCGCAAGCCGGCGCTCTTCATCTCCACGCTCGTCAACCTGGCCATCATCGTGGGCATCGCCACGGTGGGGTTCAACTTCGGCGTGGACTTCGCCGGCGGCACGGTGGTGGAGCTGAAGTACCACACGCCCACCACCGAGCAGGAAGTCCGCGAGCGCGCGCAGTCCGGCGGACTGCACGACGTGACGGTCCAGCGCGTGGGCTCCGCCGAGGAGAACACCTTCCTGCTGCGCATGGGCGGCGTCACGCAGCTCACGGAGGAGAACGCGGAGCACGCGAAGGCCGCCATCCAGGGCCTGGGCGAGACGCGCAGCGTGTACGCGGACATGGCGAACGGCATCGTCAACTTCCGCTCCGCGCAGCCCATGTCCGCGGACGCGGTGAAGAAGGCCGTGCAGGCGGCGGGCATCGGCGTGCAGGAGGTGCGTGACCTGGGCGCGAACCAGGGCGGCACCGGCTACGACTACCAGGTCGTCGCGAGCGGCATGGCGGACAAGGTGTTCTCCGCGCTGGGCGCCGGCATGGAGAAGCCCAACTTCGAGCAGCGCCGCGTGGACTACGTGGGCCCGCAGGTGGGCAAGCAGCTGCGCAACCGCGGCGTCATGGCGCTCTTGTACTCCATGGTCGCCATCCTCATCTACGTGGCGTTCCGCTTCGACTTCAAGTTCGGCCCGGGCGCGCTGCTCGCCATGCTCCACGACGTCATCATGGTCGCGGGCTACTACCTGGTGAGTCAGCGGGAGTTCAACCTCACGTCCATCGCCGCGCTGCTCACCATCGTGGGCTACTCGGTGAACGACACCATCGTCATCTACGACCGCATCCGCGAGGACATGGTGAAGTACAAGGGCAAGGCGCTGCCGGAGATCATCAACATCGCCGTCAACGACACGCTGGGCCGCACCATCCTCACCTCCGGCGTGACGGCGCTGTCGCTCATCGGTCTGCTCATCTTCGGCGTGGGCGAAATCTTCGACTTCGCCATGGCCATGCTGGTGGGCATCCTCGTGGGTACGTACTCGTCCGTGTACATCGCCAGCCCGGTGGTCATCTGGCTGGACGAGCGCGCGGCGCACCGTGATTCGCACGAGGGCAGCAAGCAGGAGCCGAAGGCGGCCTGAGCCGTCCTTCGCAGCCTGGATGCAGTGAGGGCCCTCCTTCCTTCGTGGAAGCGAGGGCCCTTCGCTTTCCACCCGAAGCTAGAAGCGCGCGCCCAGTGTGAGCGACGCGTCCATCAGCCCGCCGCCGTTGTCGTTCGCCGCGACGTCCGCGAAGTCCTGGTCGATGAGGACGCGGTAGGTGCCGCGCACGCCGGCGGTGAGGCCTCCGGTGTTGAACTCCAGGCCCACCGCCAGGGGCACCTCCTCCATCATGTCCGAGTCGTAGAGCCCCGCGCCCGCGCCGCGCACGTCCACGTAGGACAGGCCCAGGCCCACGCCCGCGAAGGGGCGCACCGCGGTGAGGAAGGGCGGCGACACCTTGATGAGCGCGCTGCCGCCGTTGCGCACCAGCGAGGGCCCGTCGAAGAGGCGCGTGTCGCTCACCTTGTTCTGCGAGCCCTCGTAGCCGACCTCCAGGCCCAGGAAGGTGGTGGGCTGCACGTTGAGCGTCAGGCCCCACAGGGGGCCCGTGCTGGACAGGTCGCCCAGGTCGCCCGTGTAGTCGCCCACGCCGCCGCGCAGGAACACGTTCACGTCCCCCTGCTTCCTATCCGCCGCGAGCGCGCTGCCCGCGCACAGCACGGCGGCGAGCAGGGCGCCGCCCTGGAGGGTTCTTCGAAGCATGCGCTGCCTCCGTTGTCCGGTGGTGTGCTTTCAAGCTGGGCACCGCGCACCCGCCGTGCAGGTTGGAAGCAGGAAGGCGAGCGAGCGCACGTCTGAACAACCGTGCAGGAGGGGAGATGTGAGAGGACGGGTTGGACTGCCTTGGTCGGACGTCTGAGGTACTGTCCTTCACCATGCGGTGGTTGCTTCCAGACGTCGTTGAGCAGGAGGTCGGGTTGCTGGCGGGAGAGCTCTCGCTGCACCCGTTGGCGGCGAGGGTGTTGTTGCATCGCGGCTACCGCACGCCGGAGGCGGCGTCGGCCTTCCTGTCGGACCGGTTGGCGGACCTGCCGGACCCGTTTCGGATGAAGGGCATGACGGGCGGGGTGGAGCGCATCCTCCGCGCGCTGCGCAACAAGGAGAAGGTGACGCTCTACGGGGACTACGACGTGGACGGCGTCAGCTCCACGTCGCTCATGTACCTGTTCCTCAAGGAGCTGGGCGCGGCCCCCGCCACGTACATCCCGCACCGGTTGGATGAGGGCTACGGCCTCAACCTGGGCGCGGTGGAGCGCATCGCGCAGGACGGCACGCGCCTCTTGGTGACGCTGGACTGCGGCATCACGTCCGTGGCGGAGATTGCCCGCGCGCGGGAGATGGGCCTGGACGTCGTCGTGGTGGACCACCACACGGTGCCGCCCACGCTGCCGCCCGCGGTGGCCGTCCTCAACCCGCACCAGCCCGGCTGCGAGTATCCCACGAAGGTGCTGTGCGCGGCGGGCGTGGCCTTCAACCTCTGCATGGGCCTGCGCAAGCGCCTGCGCGACGACGGCTTCTTCGCCACGCGCAAGGAGCCCAACCTCAAGGCGCTGATGGACCTGGTGGCGCTGGCCACCGTGGCGGATGTGGTGCCGCTCACCGGCGCCAACCGCATCCTCGTGGCGCACGGCCTCCAGGAGCTGTCCCAGGGCCGCCGCCCCGGCATCCGCGCGCTGAAGGAGGTGGCCGGCCTGGAGCCGGACGCCACCGTCACCGCGGGCCAGGTGGGCTTCCGCCTGGGGCCCCGCATCAACGCCGCCGGACGGCTGCACGACGCGTCGCTGGGCCTCCAGTTGCTGTGCGCGGACTCCGTCGAAACCGCGCGCTCGCTGGCGCAGGTGTTGGACCGCGCGAACGCGGAGCGCCAGGGCATTGAAAGCAGCATCCTCACGCAGGCGCTGGCGCAGGCGGAGGAGCACAAGGACGCGCGCGGGTTCGTGCTCTACGACGAGGGCTGGCACCCGGGCGTCATCGGCATCGTCGCGTCGCGCGTGGTGGAGCGCTACCACCGGCCCACGGTGATGGTGGGCGTGAAGGACGGGGTGGGGAAGGGCTCGGCGCGCAGCATCGAGGCGTTCCACCTGTACGACGCGCTCACCGGCTGTTCGGACCTGCTCACGCGCTACGGTGGCCACAAGCACGCCGCCGGCCTCACCGTGGACGCGGGGAACCTGCCCGCCTTCCGCGCGGCCTTCGAGAAGATCGCCCTCCAGCGCCTGACGCCCGAGGACCTGATTCCCCGCTGCCGCGTGGACGCGGTGGTGAACCCGAGCGACCTGGATGCTTCCGCGGTGGAGTCACTCCAGCGGCTGGGGCCCTTCGGTCAGGGCAACCCGGAGCCGGTGCTGGTGCTGCGCGGCCAGACGGCGCGCCCGCGCGTGCTGCCCGCGAAGTCCGGCGTCAGTGGCGCCGGGCACCTGAAGCTTGCGCTGCTGGACGCGCCGGAGCTGGACGCCATCGGCTTTGGCATGGCGGACCGCGTGTCCATGGTGGAGGGGCCGGTGGACCTGGCGTTCCAGGCCGGCTTCGACACCTTCCGGGGCCAGCGAAAGCTGTCCCTGCGCCTCAAGGACCTGCGTCAGGCGGCGTGAAGCCGCCGGGCATCTACGCAAGCCCCCAGCGCACCCGGCCCGGTGACATCAGTGCGCCGGCCCGCGCCAGTTCGTTGAGACGGAAGCGCTCCGCCTGACGCTCGAAGGCGGTGCGGCAGACCTCCGAACAGAAGAAGTACCGGCGCTTCTTGTACTCCGATGACGGATGGCCCTCCGGGGCCTCCAGGTGCCTGCCGCACACCGGGTCCCAGTGCTTGCCCTGCCCCTGCGCCTGTTCCTGAACGCCCTTCATCTTCCACCTCCGGCCCAGCGCCCCTGACTCCCCCACCCGGCGCGGATGTAAGCAGGGTGCGTGCCAGCGGCCCAGCTCCTTGGAACGCCAAGCAAGGGCGGGGGGACGTGGGCGGAGAG
>NZ_RAWI01000331.1 GCF_003612125.1 Corallococcus praedator | reverse complement strand
GTGGTGGCTCGCGGCGGTGTTGGGCGGGGTGCTGGGCTGTTCGGGGACGGACGGCCCCGGTCCGGGGGATGGAGCGGACGCGGGCGTGGACCCGGGACCGGACGAACTGCCGTGTGACGTGAAGGCCGTGGTGGCGGAGCGTTGCGCGTCCTGCCACACCACGCCGCTGAAGGGGAACGCGCCCCTGGCGTTGCTTTCGCGCTCCGACTTCCAGCGGTCCTCACCGGTCCATGCGCAAGAGAGCGTGGGGCAGCGCAGCCTGGAGCGGCTGGGGAACGCGGCGGCGCCGATGCCTCCGGCGTCGGAGCCCCCGATTCCGGACGAGGCGCGCGCCGTGCTCACGCGGTGGTTGGAGTCGGGGATGCCGGCGGGGACGTGCGGCAGCCTTCCTTCAGGTCCGGCGCCGACGACGTGCGCGAGCGACAGCTTCTGGAGCGAGGCGAGCGGCACCGGGGCGTCGATGGCGCCCGGGTATGCGTGCCGGAGCTGTCATCTGCAGCAGGCGCCCAACAATGCGTACTTCTTCATGGGCACGGTGTTCCCGTCGCTGCACGTGGCGGACGGGTGCGACCCGCGGCTGGGCTCGCCGTCCAACGTGAAGGTGGAGATCCTCGACGCGCAGGGCGCGGTGAAGCTCACGCTGGTGCCCAACGAAGCGGGCAACTTCATGTCGACCACGCTCCAGCCGTCCTTCCCGCTGCCCTACCGCGCCCGGCTGGTGGGCCCGAGCGGCCGCTCGCGGCAGATGGCCACGCCCCAGACGAACGGCGACTGCAACAGCTGCCACACCGAACAGGGCACGGGACAGGCCCCGGGGCGCATCGCCCTGCCGTGAGACGGCGTCGGAGCGTCCGGTGCGGACGCTGCGACAATTGACCGCAGCCGGGCACTCCGGGGAGGGCTGCTATTCGGCAGCTTCCCTTCCTCCTGGAGTCGCCCGATGAAGCTTCCCCTGGGTCCGCTGTTCGCCGTCGCGGGTTCGCTCTTCTCCACCGCCGCCTTCGCGCACGCGGCGGTCGCGGGACCCACGCCTCCCTATGCGGGCGTTTCGTTCGATGCCGACTTCACCGTGAGCCACGGGTGCGACGGCGCGGACACGTACCGGGTGAAGGTGACGATTCCGGCGGGTGTCACGGGCGTGCGTCCGGTGGACTCCACGTTCGGCAAGGCGGAGGTGGAGAAGGACGGCGCGGGCAACGTGACGTCGGTGACGTGGACCCGGACTGGCGACGTGCGAGCGGCGGACACGCACTACATCCACCTGGGCCTGCGCGCGAAGCTGCCCGCGAAGCCCTTCACCACGGTGTTCTTCCCCACCGAGCAGACGTGCCGCACGGGGGCCGGCGTGGAGACGACGGTGGGCTGGACGGGGACGGGCGGGGGAGGACACAACCACGACACGGACGCGGGCACGGCGCCCACGGAGAACCCGGCCCCGTCGCTCTTCCTGCTGCCCACGCGGCTTCCGGGCTGGAACCAGTACACGGTGGAGGAGCACGTGCATGACCTCACCGTGTTCAAGGACGCGCTCATCGTCTGGTCCGGCACGCAGGCGTACAGCTTCAACCCCGTGACGCAGGCGCTCATCGAGAAGGAGCCCGGCACCCAGCCGTTGACGGAGATCCATCCGGGCACGGTCATCTGGGTGAAGTACTAACGCGGCCCGGGACACAGCGACCATGCGCCACTGGCTCTTCGTGATGGTTGTCGGGGTTCTCGCCGCCTGTTCGGACAAGCCCCCGGTCTCGTCTCCGCCCGTCGACGCGGGCTCCTCGAACACTGACGCGGGCGTGACGCCCTCCGGCGTGGAACGGCCCGGGACGTTGGAGCGTCCTCCGGGGGATCGGCTGCCGGAGGACCTGAAGCCTCCCGCGCGGTAGCGGTCAAGGGCGTGGGCCCCGCGAGGCCGGAGGGTTGTCGCGGGGCTCAGTCCCGGGCGTGGGCGAGGACTTCCGCGTCGTGGAGCAGGGCCTCCATGCCGGTGTCGTCGCCCGTGACCTTGTAGTAGCCGCGAAGCTGTCCCCGAGCGTCCACGAGGACGAAGTGCTCACCGTGGAAGATGCTGAAGAAGTCGTCATCGCCCGCGTCGGCGTCGCGGCCCATCATCACGCGGAAGCCCTCCAGCACCGTCGTCTCCACCTGCTCCAGCGGTCCGGTGAGCAGCGACCACGTGGCCGTGTCGATGTGGTGGTCGCGAGCGTAGGCGGTCAGTCGCTCCGGGGTGTCGTGGCGGGGATCCACGCTGAAGGACACGAGGCGCAGGTCCAGGCCCCGGGCTCGTGCCTGTCGCTGCACCCGCAGCATCCGTTCGGTGAGCAGCGGGCAGACGGTGGGGCAGCGGGTGAAGAAGAAATCCGCGACGACGAGGTGGCCCTTCAGGTCGGCGTCGGAGAAGGGGCGCCCGGTCTGGTCGGTGAGCTCGAAGCGCGGGAGCGACCCGTGCACGGGGAGGTTCGCGGCGGCGGCCTGGGCGCGCTTGCGTTGAAGCCACGGCACAGCGCCAATCAGGAGCGCCGCGCAGGGCAGGGCGACGAGCGCGGCCCGGAGCCAGGTGCGCCGTGAGGAGGGGACAGGCGAGGGTCGCATCGGGAGGAGGCCTCGTTCAGGGGGCTTGCGTGGTGAGGGTCGCGATGACCGCGATGGGGCCGCAGGTGAGGAGGCAGCCCGCGTCCTCCACCAGCCGTCCGGCGGCGGTCGTGTCGTGGATCAGGTCGTAGAACCCGCGCACGCCTCCGGCCTGATCCACCAGCACCCAGGCGGTCCAGGCCTGCTCCCGCGTGAAGACGTCATCCGGTAGGACGGCCTGGCCCAGGCGTCGCGCGGAGGACTCCAGCTCCGCGCCGTCCCACAATCGCCGCCATCCGTGGGAAGGCGGCGAAGGGTCGGAGGGAGGGACGGGGCGTGACTCCACGAGGACGACCTGGAGCGGCACGCCCAGGACCTTCAGACGGGCCTGGATGCCGGGCAGGGATTCAAAGTGGTGTGCTCCCGCGCCCTCCGGACCGGATGCGAACTGGAGCAGGGACAGGTGTCCGCGGAGCTGCCTCGTGTCAAAGGGCGCGCCCAGATCATCCCGGAGCGTGAAGGGCGGAAGCTGGCCATACAGCGGTGGTGGCGGCGTGGACGTCAGGGGATGTGCTGTCGTGTCCTGCGAGTCCGGCCGGGCGAAGTCCAGCACCAGCATGATGGCCCCGCATGACAGCGCGCACACGGTGAGGCCCATGGCTCCCAGCGCGGCGAACACCCAGGTGGGCGCGGAAGCCTTCGTCCGTGCAGGGGAATCGGTCATGGCGAAGCGCACCCTGTGGCACGCGGCGCCCGCGTGCGATGCGGCACGTTGTCGCGGGCCCCGTGCGTACCCGGGGCCGCGACAACATGTCGCGGTGCCGGCGTGCGCGCTTCCGTTACGGGAAAGGAAGACCGGCGCGGATCCGCGCCGCCACGAAGGGCGGATGACGATGCTTGTGTTGTGGATGCTGCTGCTGGGCGCGGTGCCTCCCGCGCCAATGATTGGAAGTGACGCGGGGACGGTGAACACGGAACTGCTGGTGGGGACCGCGACCAGTGCGTCCGGACGACTGCGCGTGGAGGTCCGCTCGTCCGCCACGTCGCTCAAACGCGGCGTTCAGGTCTTCCGCGTGCGGGTGACGGAGGTGGCCTCCGGGAAGCCGATGCCGCGAGGAACGCTGACCGTCCAACCCTGGATGCCCGCGATGGGTCACGGCATTTCCGACACACCCCGCATCACCGAGCGCGGGCCCGGCGACTTCGAGGTATCGGAGTTGGACCTGTTCATGCCGGGGGCCTGGGAACTGCGCTTCACGCTGAAGGACACCGTGGAAGACACGGCGGTCATCACCTTCAAGCTGGGACGTTGATTCGGCTGGCGAACCCGGCATGCGCGCGGACGACCTGTCGGAACCGCACGGTACGGTGCGTGCCTATGACAACCACGAACAACACGTCCGCCAGACGTTGGGTTGCAGTCCTATCCCTCGTGCTGGTCACCGCGTGCGCAGAGGGCGCAATGACCGCTGCTGGCGGCTTCCGAAAGTGGGTGGGGCCAGAGGTGCGAGTTCCTGGCGGCGGGAACTTCCGCACGGTCATCTATTACGGCCCCTGGCAGTGCAGCCCCAACATCATGAACTACTGCCGCGACAAGTGCGCAGGAGAAGGGTACGCCCTCCAGGGCTGCATCTGGCTCGCGGATGTAAAGATGGACTTCACGGGCGACATCGTGCGGGCCGGGAGCCGGTTCGGCATGGCGCACTGTTGTTGCAACTACGCTCCGCTTTCAATTGGGGCGACGCAGAACGCGCGCGACCGTTGGAATAACAGCCGCGCGGGGTTCCGCGAGCGATGGGCGGAGCGGTTCGGCGAGTGGCCGAAGGAGGCCAATGGGGACCCGTATCAGGGGCACCACATCCGCGATCTCAAGCATGGAGGCAACCCCACCGACTGGGACAACATCATCCCGTTCCCCAAGGACCTCCACGGCGACCTGCTGACGCCCTATAACCAGTGCTACGCGAACGAGCCCCCTTGGACGAGCGCCGGGGGCAGCTACCCCTACGGAGAGTAGCCCCATGACGATGTCCGCCCTGCTCGAAGAGGTTTCGCGCCTCCACCACGCACATCCACCTGCGACGCCTGGGCAAATCGAAGCTTTCGAGCAATGCATGGGATGGCGCCTGGATCCGGACCTTCGCGCCTTCTACCTGCACTGCGATGGGGCCGAACTCTTCGGCCAGTGGAGCGCTGAACACCGTCGCGTCATCGATCCGGCATTCCGATTCTTCCCGCTGGCGATGATCCAGCGCGCGCGGGTGGTCATGCTCAAGGACGACTCCGACAAGGCCGGACCCGCATCGTGGTACGCGGCGTGCGAAGTCCGGGACAGCAACTACATCCTCGTGGACGTCAGCGAGCCGCATGACGGCCGTTATCCCGTCATCGACGGCTATCGGGAGGGATTCCCGGATCCGTACTACTGCCGCCGCATCGCGGGTTCGTTCGGGGAGTTCCTGGCGGGCGCGTTGGCCTCGAACGAACGGTGGTTCTGGCTCAAGACCGAGGAATGACAATCCAGGCGCGGCTCATGCTCCGGCTCACGGCACCACGGCCGGATCCGCGAAGCGTGGGTCGTGCAGGAACTCCGTGTCCGTGAGCGTCTCCAGGAACGCGATGACGTCCGCCTTCTCCGCGGGCGTCAGCGTGAAGCCGCGCACGAAGGGGCTCTGGAGCGGACTCGCCGCGCCTCCATTCATCGCCCGTGCACGCCCTCCCGCCGCGTAGTGGTCCAGCACCTCGGAGAGCGTGGCGATGCTGCCGTCGTGCATGTACGGCGCGGTGATGGCCACGTTGCGCAGGGACGGTGCTTTGAATCGCCCCATGTCTTCCGCGCGGCCCGTCAGTTCGATGAGGCCTGGATCCGTGGCCGGGAACGCGCCCTGGCCGTCCTCATTGTAGAGGCCCGTGTTGTGGTACGGCAGGATGGGCTCCGGCGTGGCTTCGTGCGCGGTGGCGTCCTGGAAGTTGAAGCCGGAGTGACAGTGGTCGCACTCCATGCGCTCCGACAGGAACAACTCCAGCCCCCGCTTGGCCGCCGGACTCAGTGCCTGCACATCGCCCCCGAAGAGGTAGCGATCATACGGCGCCGTGCCGGAGATGATGGAGCGCTCGAACGAGGACAGCGCTCGCGTCAGCGTGGCCAGCGACACGGGCGTCGCTTCTCCAGGAAACGCCTCCGCGAATCGCGCCGACAGCGCCGCGTCCTCCCGCAGCCTCGCGAGCAACGCCTCCTGCTGATCCGCGTTGCCCAATTCCACCGGCTCCGTACCGAACAGCGGCGTCAGCGCCTGCGACTCCAGCGTGGTGAGCGCCGGGTTCGCCCAGGTGAGGCTCGTCGCGTACGCCACGTTGGCCAGGCCCTGCCCGTTGCGGCGGTGCGTCTGGCCGGTGCTGCCCACCGAGTGCACGCGCCCATCGGTGAAGGCGCGCGCCTGCTCGTGACACGAGCCGCAGGACTGCGTGCCGTTGAGCGACAGGCGCTTGTCGTAGAAGAGGCTCCGGCCCAACTGCACCTTCGCCTCCGTCATCGGGTTGTCCTCGGGCACGCGCGGCGTGGGAAAGCCCGCGGGCAGCTTCCAGTCGTACGGCGCGGGGCCGTCCGGTGGAAGCTCCGGATCCGTGCAGCCGGTGGCCAGCAGCGCCACCGTCGCCAGACACTTCCACGGTTGCCATCGTCGTCGTGCCACGGCGGGAGCTCCTATTCGGCCCGGATGAAGGACTGCGCGGCGGGGTTCGCGGCCTGCGCTCCGAACCCGAGCCCCAGCCGCTCGAAGAGCGGCGCGCAGTCGCTGTCCGCCTGCGACGACATGCAGCCCTCGGCCGTGCCCGTCGCGTTCGTGTCCAGGTTGGAGCCGGAGAAGAACGCGCCCAGGTCCATCACCACCTTGCCCGTCTCCAGGTTGAAGCCGTCCAGCTTCACCTCCGGACGGTTGTTGTTCGTGCAGCCCGCGGTGCCGCTCGTCTGGCCCTCCGGCGGAGGCGCGCAGTCGGTGCTGCCCAGGTGCATGACGTGGCCCTGGGTCAGGCCCGGCGTGCGGCCCTCGATGCGCGTGAACAGGTAACCGGAGCGCCAGCTCCAGAACAGGCCGGTGTCATTCAGCGGCGCGGGCGCCGTGGACACGTCGCCGTGGTTCAGCGTCTCCGGCACCCCCAGCGTGAAGCGCACGCCGTGGTAGTCGTCGCCCAGCGGCACCGTGCCCTTGATGGACGTGTTCATGCCTTCCGTGCCCTGGGTGCACAGGCCGTCCTTGTTGGCGAAGTCCAGCAGCACCACGCCGTTGCTCTGCCAGTTGCTGTCTTCCAGCTCGACAGGCACTTCCTGCCCGTCCGCGGTGAGCAGCCTCACGTCGTGCACGTAGACGCGGAAGTCCATGGGCTCGTAGGTCGTCTTCGACGCCCCGACGTTCGTGTAGGTGCTGCCGCACGCGAAGGGCTCCGTGCCCACGAACGCGACGACGGGGATCTCCACCTCCCGCCGGCGTTCCTCCTTCTCACAGCCAACGACACCCAGGAGGGCCAGCGGAAGGAGGACGCGGGAGCGGAGCACGGAGGTCATGGGAATCTTCCTTGAAAGGTCCTTCCCCTCTAACGCACCGACCGCCTGGACATGCCGTGGCATGTTGCCGCACCCGCGCCCCCGCTACGCCACCTCGCGCGCTTCGTCCGGAACCAGAACACCGGCCCCCCGCGCACGCCGCTTCTGGATGGCGAGGAAGAGCGCCTCGTGCGTCGCGGGCGAGGGCAGATCCACTTCTCCGCCCGGCTGTCCGAAAGCCGCCACCGCGTCGCGCAGCGCCTCGCGCACGGACAGGGCCAGCATCAGCGGCGGCTCGCCCACGGCCTTGCTGCCGTGGATGACGCCCTGCTGCTCCGCCCGCTCCAGGAACCTCACACGCAGGTCGATGGGCGCGTCGCTGAACGCCGGCACCGCGTAGGTGCTGGCCGAGTGCGTCAGCAGCCGCCCCTTGCCATCCCAGCGCAGCTCCTCGCCGGTGAGCCAGCCCACGCCCTGCACGAAGCCGCCCTCCACCTGTCCCCGGTCCACGCCGGGGTTGAGCGAGTCGCCCACGTCCTCCAGCAGGTCGGAGCGCACCACGCGCTTCATGCCCGTGTCGCCGTCCACCTCCACCTCGCTCACCGACGCGCCGTAGGCGAAGTAGAGGAACGGTCGCCCCCGGCCCGCCACCCGGTCGTAGCCGATGCCCGGCGTGCGGTAGTAGCCCGTGACGGACATGCCCACGCGTTCGCGGTAGGCCTCCTCCACCACGTCCGCGAAGGGCAGGCCCAGCTCCGGCCGCGACGCCGCCGCGATGACGCCATCCCGGAACAGCAGCGCGTCCGGGGACACCGCCTGCCCGTGCAACTGGATGAGCATCCGCGCGGCCACTGGCGCCAGCCGCTCGCGCAGGGTGATGCACGCCTCACGCACCGCCGCGCCGTTGAGGTCCGAGCCGCTGGAGGCCGCCGTCGCGGACGTGTTGGGCACCTTGTCCGTCGCCGTCTGCGCCACGCGCACGCGGTCCGCGGACAGGCCCAGCTCGCGCATGGCCACGCCTTGAATCTTGGTGTGCAGCCCCTGGCCCATCTCCGTGCCGCCGTGCGACAGCAGCACGGAGCCGTCGCGGTACACGTGCACCAGCGCGCCCGCCTGGTTGAGGAAGGTGGCGGTGAAGGAGATGCCGAACTTCATCGGCGTAATGGCGAGCCCGCGCTTGATGCGGGGGCTCTTCGCGTTGAAGGCATCCACCTGCGCGCGACGCTTCGCGAAGTCGGAGGACTCCAGCAGGTCGTTCCACAGCTTGGGCAGCCGGTTGTCCTCCAGCTCCTGGCCGTAGTGCGTGGTGTTGGTTTCGCCAAAGCCGTCGTAGAGGTTGCGCTGCCGCACGGCCTCCGGCGCCAGTCCCAGCACGCGCGCGATGCGGCCCAGGATGTCCTCCATCACCAGCATGCCCTGCGGCCCGCCGAAGCCCCGGAACGCGGTGTTGGAGACGAGGTGCGTCTTCGCCACGCGGCCGGAGTAGCGCACCGACGGGACGTAGTAGCCGTTGTCCAGGTGGAAGAGGGCGCGGTCGGTGATGGACTCGGACAGGTCCAGGGACCAGCCGCCGTTGGACACGAGGTCCGCGCTCAACGCGAGCAGCCGGCCCGTGGCGTCGAAGCCCACCTCCCACCGTGCGTGGAACGGGTGGCGCTTGCCGGTGACGGCCATGTCCACGTCCCGATCCATCATCCACTTCACCGGCCGGCCCGTGAGCACCGCCGCCAGCGCCACCAGCGCGGCGGGCGCGTTGCCCTGCGTCTCCTTGCCACCGAAGCCGCCGCCCATGCGCGGCGCCTTCACCACGACGCGGCTTCGGGGCACGTGCAGCACGTGCGCGATGACCGCCTGCACCTCCGACGGGTGCTGGGTGGAGGACGTCACGGTGACGTCGCCGTCCTCGCCGGCCTCCGCGAAGGCGGCGTGCGTCTCCAGGTAGAAGTGCTCCTGGCCGCCCATCTCGATTTCACCGCCCAGCCGGTGCGGGCTGGACGCGAGCGCGCGGTCCACGTCGCCCCGGCGGATGACGTGCGGCTCGGTGTGGTAGCTGCCCTGCGCGCGGGCCTCGTCCAGCGTGAGCACCGCCGGCAGCGGCTCGTAGTCCACCACCACCTGGCGGGCGCCCTCGCGGCAGGCCTCGGGGGTTTCACCGATGACGAGCGCCACCACCTGCGCGTGGAAGAGGACCTCGTCCTTCGCGAGCAGCGGCTCGTCGTGGCGGATGGGCCCGGTGTCGTTCATGCCCGGGATGTCCTCCGCGAGCAGCACCTTCACCACGCCGGGCACCTTCAACGCGGCGCTGGCGTCGCGGCGGAGGATGCGCGCGTGCGCGTGCGGCGACAGCACCGGCCACACCGTCAGCATGGGACGGCGCTGCGCCAGGTCATCCACGTACTGCGCGCCGCCCGTCACGTGGCCCAGCGCGCTCTCGTGGCGCAGCTCGCGTCCCGCGTCCGCCGTGGCGGAGGGCTCGCCGGTGATGAAGCGGGGCCGCGCGTCCAGCACGGGGCTGTGCTCGCCGGAAGCGAACTTCTCCAGCAGCGACACCACCAGCCCGCGCCGGTAGTCCGCGCTGCCGCGCAGGTCGCTGATGGGCGTGAACTCCGCCGCGAGCGTCGTCCGGACGCGCGCCACTGCCTCGGCGTTCCAGGGGTGGCCCACGAGCAGCGCCTCGGTCTTGAGCGCGCGCACCGGCGTGGCCGCCACGCCGCCGTAGCCCAGCCTCGCGGTGCGCACGATGCCCAGCGCGTCCGTTTCGATGCAGAAGCCCGCAGCGACGATGCTGATGTCCAGCTCGCGGCGCTTGGACACCTTGAAGCTGTCCGAGTGGCGCTTCACTCCGCTGTCCTTCCCCGGCGCGTGGGGAATGACGATGAAGCGGACGACCTCATCCGGCTGGAGCGCCGTCTTGCGGTAGGCGAGGAAGAAGTCGGACAGCGCAATCGTCCGCTCCCCGCGCGCGGAGGCGAGCACCAGCTTCGCGTCCAGTGCGAGCAGCACCGGCGCCAGATCCCCGATGGGGGACGCCGTCACGAGGTTTCCCGACAGCGTGGCGCGGTGGCGGATCTGCCGCGAGGCGAAGACGTTGAGCATCTTCGCGACCTCCGGCACTTCGGCACCCAGCGCGTCCTCCACGTCCACCAGCGACGCGGCGCCGCCCACGTACCAGCCGTCCGCTTCCCGGCGGATGGCGCGCAGCGACTCCACGCCTTCCGTGGAGATGAGGAAGGGGTAGCGGCGCGACTTCTTGGTGATGTCCACGCCCAGCTCCGTGGCGCCGGCCACGAGCATCGCCTCCGGGTGCAGGGCCCTGAGCGCGAGCAGGTCCTCGAAGGTGCCGGGGCGCAGGAACAGGCCGTCCCGGGCCTCGTAGCGCAGGGGCGGGGTGGAGTCGCTGCGCGCCATCCGCCGGGAAGCGGACGGCTGGTACGTGGGCGGCGCCGCGTCGCTGGTGGACGTGGAGGACGCGCTGGGTGCCGAAGTGCCGGAGGTCGCG
>NZ_RAWI01000330.1 GCF_003612125.1 Corallococcus praedator | reverse complement strand
GCTCACCACCCACCCCGCAGGCGAGGGAACCCATTCATGAATCAACAGGTCGCCAACCGGCTGAACTCGCTCGCGGTGTCCGCCTACAAGGTCATGGGCTCCGTGCTGCTGGCATTGATCCTCCTGGGGCTCCTGTCCTTCCTGTCGGTGCAGGGCTTCTTCCTGTCCAACACGCGGTGGGTGACACCCACCATCCTGTCGCCCACCGACCCCAACGTCCTGCAGCTCAACGCGCAGGCGGCGCAGCAGGAATCGGAGCGCGACGCGCTCCAGGCGAAGCAGCGGGAGGTGGCCAACCGCCTCCAGGAGGCCGTGCGCACCCTGAACGCGGAGAAGTCCTTCCAGCAGCGCTTCGTCGTGGCCCTCAAGGGCGAGAAGTCCTCCCGCGACAAGCTTGCCCGGAGGCTGTCCGCGCTGCGCCAGGAGTACCTGCGCGCGGGCGGGGAGATCGCCGAATCCAACCGGGCGTACAGCGGGCTTGCGCGCACGCGCACCAGCGCCCTCTACGACGCGAAGCTGATGGAGCGCGAGGCCGTGCTCACCATGAACCACCACCTGGCGCAGATGGCGCAGAGCAACCTGTCGCTCGCGCAGGAGACGGTGGACCTGGACATGCGGCTGGACATCCTCAGGCGCGAGCGCGAGGGCCTCACCGCCGCGGAGAACGGCCTGGGCCGTGATGACGCGCCCGAGGGGCTGACGACGGACACGCTGCTGCTGGAGCGCGAATACACGCAGTCGGTGCTGGCGCAGGCGCGCGCGGAGGCGCAGCGCAAGAGCCTGGAGAAGGACCTGCAGGCGCTCGACGACAGCCTCCGCCGCTTCAACCAGTTGCTGAAGGTGGTGCATGAGGCGCCGTACCTGAAGGCGGTGGAGCAGAACCTCACCGTGGCCTTCGTGCCGTACGAAAACCTGGCCAACGCACGCGAGGGCACCTCGCTCTACAGGTGCGCGCTGAAGGTCATCTGGTGCCGCGAGGTGGGCGTGGTGGGGCCGGTGCTGGAGGGCGAGGTCACCCAGCAGCATCCCATCCGCCAGTACCACCTGCGGGGCGTGATGGTGGAGCTCCAGCTTCGGGATGCGCCAAGCGCGCGGGAGGAGCTGCTGCACCTGGGCCGTCCTCCCCTGATGTTGTGAGTTCCCCCGGGAGTGTCTGGAAATGGAGCGGCGGATGCGGAGAACCCTCGCATGTGGGGTCCTGGTGGGGATGTGGACGGGCGCGGCCCTCGCGGCGGACGCGGTGGGGACGGTGCGCGCCCGGAGCGAGCCTGCCCAGGGCTATTGCGAGCGCGTGCGGGGGACGTCGCGCGCGGAGGCCGCGTTGGAGCTGGCGCCGGAGGTGTTCGCCAGCATCGGCGCGGTGAACGCGGGCGACGCGCAGGGAGGCTCCGATGAGACGCCCCTGGGGTCGCCCAAGCTGCGGCTGACCGCGGGGCTGGGCTACGACTTCGTGGGCCTCTACCGGGGCCACACGCTGCGCTCGCGCGCGGAGGCGGAGTGCCGGCGCTATCAGGCGCTCGCCGCGCTCCAGGGCGCCGTCCAACAAGGCACGAGGCTGGGGGAGACCGCGGCGCTGCAGGCCCGCGCGCGGGCCCTGGCGGAGTCCCTGCCGCGCGCGGAGACGCTGGTGTCCCAGCTGCGCGACGAGCTGCGCGATGGCGGCGCCACGCTGGAGGAGCTCAACGCGGTGCAGGTGCGGTTGGATCATCTGCGCACGCTGGCCCGCGACACCGAACAGGCGCAGGCGCGGTTGGCGCTCGAGCCCGGGCTGGCGGAGGGCCAGGACCTGGGCGCGTTGCTTCTGGCCTTCGAGTCCGCGGACGACCAGGTGGAGGCCCTGTCCGGAGGGCTGCGCAAGGCGCGCGCGTGGCGGCTGAGCGTGCGCGGCGGCTACGACGAGGTCTTCAACGTGGACCAGGACACGCCCCTCTTCGGACAGCTCACGCTGGGCTACAACCTGGGCAACCTGTGGCAGGGCCGGGCCAATGCGCAGGCGCGCGAGGGCCGCCGCCAGGAGACGCGCGACGCGGTGGAAGGCGCGCCCCGGCAGGTGCGCCAACTGCTGGGCGAGCTGCGCATCACCGAACAGGGAGAACAACAGCGGCTGCGCGAGGTGTCCACGCTGGTGTCGGACCTGGAGGGGCAGTTGCGCGAGGTGGAGCGACTGGAGACGCGGCAGGTCCGCCGCTTCCGGGACTACCTGTTGCTGGAGCTGGCGCGCCTCAAGGCGGAGCAGGCGTACCTGGGAGCGCATCTGAAGACGCTGCAATCACTGCTCGGCGGGGTGAAGTCATGAGCGAGGAGCGACGTCGGTGGATGATCGCGCTGGCGTCGTCGGCCGTGTTGATCCTCTGGGCGGGAGTCCTGCTCTTGAGCCATGGCGCCTGCAGCGGATCCCGCGACAGCGTGATGAAGCCCATCGTCGCGTCCGCGCCCCCGACGGCCCTGCCCCCGCCCACGGAGGACCTGGAGCCCATTCCCCTGGAGCGACTCCACGTTACCCAGGGCAAGGTGCTGGAGGCGCAGAAGGCCGCCCTGGGAGGGACGCGCTTCGACATCGAGGTCCCGAGGCAGCGCGCGGTCTCTCCGGAGACGACGGGCGACGACATCGGCCTGCGCTTCTCCTGGCTGGGCGTCACCGACCCGGTGATTCCCCTGGCCTCCGGGGAGCTGCGTGAACAGGTGGGCCTCAAGCTGCGCGCGATGGATGGCTGCAATGTCATCTACGCCATGTGGCGCATCGCGCCGTCGGCGGGCATCGTCGTCAACTTCAAGCGCAACCCGGACGACCACGAGAGCGGCGAGTGCGGCAATGCCGGCTACACCACCGTCCAGCCGCGCTTCATGGAGCCGCTGGACCGGCTGGCGCAGGGTGAGCCGCACGTGATGCGCGCCCGCATCGACGCGGACGTGCTGACGGTCTACGTGGATGGCAAGCGCGTCTGGGAAGGCGTGCTGCCCCCCGACGCGCTCCTGCTGGAGGGGCCGGCCGGCATGCGCACGGACAACGCACGCGTGCGCTTCGAGCTGCTCGTGCCCCGGGAGGTCGGGACCGCTTCGCGGCGCTGAAGCGTCCCATCCCCGACACCGCTTGAAGGGGGGCGATTGGCCGTCCGCCCCCTTGCATGAAGCATCCGGGCATGGGTTGCTTGAGCCCTGATGCAAGACCGCGATCCGCTGGCTTCGCCGCTCCGTCCCCCGCATGGCCTGGAGGCGCTGGAAGATGCCCTCCGGCGCGACCTGGACATCCTCTCCTACCCTGCCCGCAGCTGGGTGCCCCCGCGCTCCACGCCGGACGGCCGGTCCATCCTGGACGTGCTCATCGTGGGCGGAGGCCAGAGCGGCCTGGGCACCGCGTTCGGGCTGATGCGCGAGCGGGTGACGAACCTGCTGGTGCTGGACGACGGCAAGGACGGCTTCCACGGCCCGTGGAAGACCTTCGCGCGGATGATCACCCTGCGCACGCCCAAGTACCTGACGGGCCCGGACTTCAACATCCCCAACCTCTCCTTCCGCGCCTGGTACGAGGCGCAGCACGGCGAGGAGGGCTTCCGCCAGGTCGCCCTCATCCCGAAGGAGCTGTGGGCGGACTACCTGCTCTGGTATCGCCGCGTGCTGGCCATTCCCATCCGCTGCGGCACGAAGGCCGGCGCCCTGCACTGGCGCGCGGACCTGGACTGCTTCGAGGTCCCCGTCACCCACGCGGGCGAAACGCAGACCCTGCTCGCGCGCAAGGTGGTGCTGGCCACCGGCATCGACGGCTCCGGCCGCTGGGAGGCCCCGCCGGAAGTGCAGCCCCTGCCCCGCTCGCTGTGGGCGCACACGCATGACCCCATCGACTTCGAAGCCCTGCGCGGCAAGCGCATTGGCGTGCTCGGCGCGGGGGCCTCCGCGTTCGACAATGCGTCGGTGGCGCTGGAGACGGGCGCGGGCCGGGTGGACCTGTTCTACCGGCGCAAGAAGCTGCCCAACGTCAATCCCTACCGTTGGGCGGAGTTCGTGGGCTTCCTGCGCCACCACGGCGACCTGCCTGACAAGGACCGCTGGCGCTTCATCCGGCAGATCATCGAGATGGGGCAACTGCCGCCGAAGGACACCTTCGAGCGCGCGCGTCGCTCCTCCGCCTTCCACCTGCACGCGGAGAGCCCCTGGCTGGAGGTGAAGCAGCAGGACGGCCAGGCCGTCGTGCGCACCCCGCACGGCACGCACGCGTTCGACTTCCTCATCATCGCGTCGGGCTTCACCACCGACCTGTCGATGCGCCCGGAGCTGGCGGAGCTGCACCCGCACATCGCGCTGTGGAAGGACCGCTTCACCCCGCCGGAGACCGAGCGGCACGCGGACCTGATGCGCCACCCGTACCTGGGCCCCTCCTTCGAGTTCCAGGAGAAGACGCCGGGCACCGCGCCGTGGATCCACGGCGTGTTCAACTACACGTTCGGATGTCTGCTCTCGCTGGGCTTCGGCGGCGCGAGCATCTCCGGCATGAAGTACAGCCTGCCCCGGCTGGTGGGCGGCATCACCCGCCAGCTCTACACCGACGACAGCGAGCAGCACTTCCGTGCGCTCGCCGACTACGCCATGACGGAGTTCGAGCCGTGAGCACCTCCCTGACCGTGTTTCGCAGCGAGCGCGTGGTGACGCCCGAAGGCATCCGCGCCGCGGCGGTGGTGGTGCGCGACGGGCGCATCGAAGGCATCGACGCCACGGTGGACGTGCCGCGCGGCGCCCAGGTGGTGGACGTGGGGAGCGACGCGCTCCTGCCCGGCATCGTGGACAGCCACGCGCACATCAACGAGCCCGGCCGCACGGACTGGGAAGGCTTCGCCACGGCGACGGCAGCGGCGGCCGCGGGCGGCATCACCACCGTGGTGGACATGCCGCTCAACTCCATCCCGGCGACCACGTCCCTGGCCGCGCTGCGCACCAAGGCCGAGTCCGCGTCGGGCCAGTGCGCCATCGACTACGGCCTGTGGGGCGGCGTCATCCCGGGCAACGCGGGCGAGCTCCAGGCGATGGTCGAAGCAGGCGCCCCCGGCTTCAAGGCGTTCCTGGTGCACTCGGGCGTGGACGAGTTCCCCGCCGCCACGCGCGACGTGCTGGACGTGGCCATGCCCATCCTGGCGAAGGCCGGGGTGCCCCTACTGGTGCACGCGGAGCTGACGGACCACGAGCCGCCCTTCGCCGGGGACGTGCGCGCCTACGCCAGCTACCTGGCCTCGCGCCCGGCCGCGTGGGAGGTGGACGCCATCCGGATGATGATCGACCTGTGCCGCAAGCACCGGGCGCCGGTGCACATCGTCCACCTGTCGGCGGCGGACGCGCTGGACGACATCGCGAAGGCGAAGGCGGAAGGACTGCCCTTCACGGTGGAGACGTGCCCGCACTACCTGACCTTCAGCGCGGAGGAGATTGAAGCGGGCGCCACGCACTTCAAGTGCGCCCCGCCCATCCGCGAGGCGGAGAACCGCGAGCGGCTGTGGCGCGCGGTGGCCAGTGGCCTCATCGACCTGGTGGTCTCCGACCACTCGCCCTGCACGCCCGCGCTCAAGAAGCTGGAGGCCGGGGACTTCTCCGGCGCCTGGGGCGGCATCGCCGGGTTGCAGTTGAGCGTGTCGGCGGTGTGGACGGGCATGCGCGCCCACGGCCTGGGGCTGGACGTGCTGGTGGAGCGGATGGCGCGCCGCACCGCGGCACTCGCCGGGCTGTCGCACCGCAAGGGCGCCCTGAAGCCGGGGCTGGACGCGGACTTCGTCGTCTTCGCCCCGGAGACGCGCTTCAAGGTGGCCCCGGAGGACATCCGCCACCGCCACCGGCTGACGCCCTACGCGGGACGCGAGCTGGAAGGCCGGGTGTTGAGGACATACCTGCGCGGCCAGCGTATCTTCGACGCCACCGAGGGACTGACGGGCCCGCGCATCGGCCAGTGGCTGCCGCGCGGCTGAACCGTCCCGTCCAGGAGAGGAACACCGATGCAAGCCGAAGCACCCGGGGCGATGCACGTCGCATTCGCCGACCTGATTGACCTGGCCGCCGCGAAGGTGGGCGGCAAGGCCCTGCTGGCCAACGACGAGTTCTTCGCGCCCAAGGAAGCGATGCTGGAGCCCGGGCGCGGCGTCTTCATCGCGGACAAGTACACCGAGCGCGGCAAGTGGATGGACGGCTGGGAGACGCGCCGCAAGCGCGTGCCTGGCTACGACTGGTGCATCGTGAAGTTGGGCCTGCCCGGCGCCATCCACGGCATCGACGTGGACACCAATCACTTCATCGGCAACTTCCCCGAGTACGCGTCCCTGGAGGCGTGCGAGGTGGACGGAGACCCGTCCGCGGAGTCGCTGGCCCAGGACGTGTCGCGCTGGACGGAGCTGGTGCCCCGCTCGCGGCTGCGCGGCGGCTCGCGCAACCTGTTCGCGGTGGCCAACGAGCGGCGCTTCACGCACGTGCGCCTCAACATCTTCCCGGACGGCGGCGTCGCGCGCCTGCGCGTGCACGGCATGGTGTTGCCGGACTGGCACGCGCTGAAG
Organism: Corallococcus praedator; assembly: GCF_003612125.1. Classification (GTDB taxonomy): domain Bacteria; phylum Myxococcota; class Myxococcia; order Myxococcales; family Myxococcaceae; genus Corallococcus; species Corallococcus praedator. The sequence continues at coordinate 4,109 of NZ_RAWI01000330.1, read as the reverse complement.
ACGGCGGGCCTCGTGGACCTGGCGGCGGCGGCGAACGGCGGCTCCGTCGTCACGTGCAACGACCAGTTCTTCGGCACGAAGGACAACCTCATCTTCCCGGGCCGCGCGGCCAACATGGGCGAGGGCTGGGAGACGCGCCGCAAGCGCGTGCCGGGCTTCGACTGGATCGTCGTGAAGCTGGCCACCGCCGGCACCCTGCGCCGCGCGGAGGTGGACACCCACTTCTTCAAGGGCAACTTCCCGGACCGCTGCTCGCTGGAGGGCATCCACCTGGAGGAGCCGCTCCTGGACTTCGCCAACGCCACGCACCTGAAGTGGAAGGAGCTGCTGCCCCAATCCAAGCTCCAGGCGGACCACTGCCACGTGTTCGACAAGGAGTTGAAGGACGTGGGCCCCATCACGCACGTGCGCCTCAACATCTTCCCGGACGGCGGCGTCAGCCGGCTGCGCCTCTTCGGGGAGCCGGCGTGACCACCGGCCTGGAGCGCCTGAACACCGCGACCACGGAGGAAGCGACGCAGGCGCTCACCCGCTGCTGCGGCAGCAAGCGCTGGGTGGAGGCGATGCTCGCCGTCCGCCCGTTCCGCGACGCGGAGCACCTGTACGCGGAGGCCACCACCGCCTGGGAGCGCACCGGGCCGGAGGACTGGAAGGAGGCCTTCACGCACCACCCGCGCATCGGGGACGTGTCCAAGCTGCGGGAGAAGTACGCCTCCACCGCGCAGTGGTCGTCGCAGGAGCAGCAGGGCGTGGCCGCCGCCGACGAGCGCGTCCTGGAAGCCCTGGCCCAGGGCAACCGCGACTATGAAGCCCGCTATGGCTTCATCTTCCTGGTCTGCGCCACCGGGAAGAGCGCGGCGGAAATGCTCGCGCTGCTCCAGGGCCGCATGAACAACACCTCCGACGCGGAGCTGCGGATCGCCGCGGCGGAGCACGCGAAGATCACCCGCATCCGACTGGAGAAGCTCCTCGCGTCATGAGCACGCTCAGCACGCATGTCCTCGACACGAGCACGGGCCGTCCGGCCGAAGGGCTCACCCTCGTCCTTGAAGCCAGGGCGACGGGAGAGTCCTTCCTGGAGCTGTCCCGGGGCGTCACCAACGCGGATGGCCGGGTGAAGGACCTGCTGGGCACGGCCTCCAAGCTCGCGCCCGGCGTCTACCGCCTCACCTTCGACACCGGGGCCTGGTTCCAGTCCCGGGGCCAGAAGGGCTTCTATCCGTACGTGCAGGTGGTGTTCGAAATCACCGCCACCGACGAGCACTACCACGTCCCGCTGCTCCTCAGTCCCTACGGCTTCTCCACGTACCGGGGGAGCTGAGGAGCGTCGGGCCCAGGCCTCACGCGCGCGGCGGTTCGACGGGGGCCTTGTCGACGGGAGGCATGTCGGCCGGGGCCTTATCGCCGCCGCGGCCGGGCCGTCCGTGCTCCGGCTTGTCCAAGAGCGGCTCCGCGCAGAGTGAGGAGTTGTTCGTCTTGCAGGCGCCTTCGTTGTGCAGGTCGAACTGCCAGCGGTGGCGCGGACACACCACATAGCGGCCCTCCTCCACCCAGCCCTCGGAGAGGTCCGCGCCCTGGTGCGGGCAGAAGCGCTGGATGGTGAAGCGCTTGCCCCCCGCCTCCACCACGGTGCGCTCCTTGCGCGCCTCCATGGCGCGCAGGCCCGCGCAGAACTCGCGCATGTCCGCCACCTCCACGCCCAGGAAGCCGTGCAGCACGGGTTCGTACACATCCGGGTTGCGACTCAGGCGCAGGCGGAAGGACAGCAGGAAGTCCTCCCAGTTCAGCTTGCGGTCCAACACGCGCACGATGTCGCTCGCGCTCACCTTCATCGCGTAGCGCGTGGTGTCGCGCATCCGCGGCACCTCCTCCACGCGCCGGCGCTTGAAGTCCACGCGCAGGAGCCGCGTGGGCGCCTCCGTCAGCTCCACGTACAGCGGCATGCCCACCCGGTCATGCAGGTCCAGCAGGTCCAGCTTGCGCTGCAGCTCTTCATGCAAGCGGGAGAGGATGTCCTCCACCTCCTTGCCTAGCAGGTCGCGGCGGCGCTCGACGAAGAGGTGCGCCATGTCCTTCGCGTACGTCTCCAGGTACGCCTTGAAGTTCTCCGTCGTCACGCGCTCCGGAACCTGGGAGACGAACGCCAGCGTGCCCGCGTCCAGCACGTCCCCGGGCATGGGCTCCAGGTAGCGCGTGGGCGCCTCCGGCAGGCGCTTCTCCAGGAAGGAGAAGAGGGCCGGGGCGCGCGGGAAGATGTTCACGTCCTCGAAGTTCAGCGCATGGAGCGCGGGATCCAGGAAGGCCGCCGGGCCCGCCGCGGCGACGTAGGCCCGGGGCTGCACCGATTCCAGCGCCCGTGCCACCGCCTCGAACTTGCTGTCGCGCTTCTTGCGGGAGATGTCCGCGTACGTCTCGCGCGGATATTCGTAGCAGGTGGGGTGCCAGATGGCGCCGGAGAACTGCGCGGAGAAGACATCGATGGGTCCCTCCTCCGAGATGACCCGCGCCAGCCGGTCATGCATCTTGCAGTCGTTGATGTTGAGGAAGCACTGGCCGTCACCGCGCACCATCACGCTGGAGTCGCGGTTCGTCCCCTGCTCGGAGACGAAGAGCTTGATGTAGCCGCCCTTGATGGGGACCTCGCGCGAGTCCTCGCACGCGATGACGCGCTTGCAGCCGTACCGGGCGAAGTGCTCCTGCAGCTCCGCGCGCTTGAACTTCGGCACCAGCACGGTGAAGTCGCGCCGGGTCAGCGTGGCCAGGAACTCCGGGTCGAAGTGATCCTTGTGCTCGTGGCTGATGTAGAGGAAGCGCTCCTTGCCGGGCGTCGCCAGCAGCTCCCGCACGCGCGGCGCCAGGTGGTGGTTGCGCGGCAGTTGCATCCACGCCGAGTCGAAGGCCCCCTGGGGCGTCAGCCAAGGATCCATGACGACGAGCGCTCCGGCGGTCTCCACCGCGAAGCCCGCATGACCCAGGAAGGTGATCCGCATGAATGTCATCCCCTCGGTTGTGTGGGGGGCAATCCATGGACCGCCCCCCGCGTCCATCGCCTCGGGCGGCAGGCCCCTTGGCGTCTGAGAGGCTGTGGACCCGGTCCGCCCCCGACCAGGGCTTCCAGGTGCGACATGGGTGTCGAGCGGCCCACAAGGGCAATGCCTTGCGCACAAGAAAGGGAGGGAGGCCGTGTCCTGGCCCCCCTCCCCCTGGTGACTGGCGGACGGTGAAGCGCGACCGGGCTACGGCTGGATTTCCCGCACGCTCATCCACTTGAAGTCCACGTCGTTGGCGTTGTCCCACCGGAACGTCGCGATGGGCCCACCCCAGGTGATGGGCATCGCGCCCACGGAGCCGCCGCAGTGCTGGGCGTCGCCGCCCCAGGCCCCCGCGTCCGTCATGTCGTAGACCTTCGTCCAGGAGACCTTGTCGGCGTTCTCGTTGACGTACAGCTCCAGCTTCACCGCCTCCGCGCCCTTCGCGTCCGGCACGTTGCGCATCACCGCCTTGAAGCCCACCCAGCGGCCCAGCAGCGACGTGGTGGCGGGCTTGTACTGGCCCTGGTCGTAGGACACGTGCCAGGTCTCCTTCTCGAAGCGCACGCGGCCGTCGTAGTGCAGGCCGCCCTTGTAGCTGCTGCCCTCGCAGCCTTCGTGGTTGTCGTTGTGCTTCCCGCCCCGCGCGTACCAGGCGAAGTTGTCCTTCGTGTTGGAGGCCGCGTTGACCTTCACGAAGCCGGTCATCTCGATGTTCTTCCAGTCGTTCGCCGCCTGCATGTAGCCCCGGCTCGCGAGCACGTCGCGGTCGTAGGTGGCGATCTGCTTCGGGTCGTAGCCCGTGGACGGGAACGCGCTCATGCGCACCTGGGAGCTCTTCATCTTCCAGGAGCCATCCGCGTTGCGCGTGATGGTGCCCTGGGGATCGAAGCGCGCATCCGCGGTCGCATTGTCGGCGAGCGCCCAGGCCTCACCGCCCGCCTTCGACGGGTACATCATCGTCACGCCAAAGCCATCCACCCCGGTGGGCGTGGGAGCGGGCGTGGTGGGCTCCGTCGGCGTGGGCGTCGGCACCGTGGGGTCCGGCGCGGGCTCGTTCTCCGAAGGGAGGGGCTCGGG